>PBTG01000004.1 GCA_002726535.1 Myxococcales bacterium
CAACAAAGAATACTTCAGTCCGACCTTCTTCATCTTGACGAAGCTCAACGGATTGAAAGCCAAGTGGTCGGTCGCTCAGGGTGAGGAAAAAGATCGCCTCACCAAGCAGATGAAAGATGAACTCGAAATCATCGATTACATGCGTCTGCTCTACAAAACCTTCGGCGCAATCGGTCTATAAGGGGGAGTACAATGAATCACTTTACGAAGACTCCTAGTTCCCGCAAATCACTCCCCGGAGGAAGGGCAATGTTCCCTAAATGGTCACTGCAAATCATCGCCATGCTGGCACTCGTCACCACCCTGAGCAGCTGCGCTCAGAGCATTGATGAGGTCAATCGTGTGCAGCCGAACCACATCAAGAAGTCTGAACTTCTCGGTCGTGAGTTCTACGTGCGCACGACGGTCGTTGGCACCCAGTTCACCTCTGCTTATGCCTTTCCAGGGTCGATGAGTTCCACCGCTCGCGGTGTGTTCGAGATCCAAGAGAGCGCTGCGGTGTTTTACCGAACCTATGAGTTTATCCAAGGTTCGGAAGCTTACGCCATGAAAGCCGACTCAGATGTCCCGATGAAGGACAAAGATGGCAATCTGCTCAAGCATGCGGTCCTCAAAGACTACCAGCGTGTGGGTTGTACTCCTGGCGAAAAAGCCGGGGTCTGCGGTGAAGGCGGTTGGTGCGCCGACGGCGCAAACCCACAGATCGATGGCGAGTCAGACCATCACGGCTTCTGTGTCCAAGAGGCAACTCGGTACGTCTACAAGGGCGCGCCGCTCTTTACCTATCCCATCAGCTCGCACTTCGACATCACCTACGGCTACAGCGCCGCCAGTGGCGAGAAAACCAACGTGAAGTCAGAGAACACCTCCGACCGCAAGTGGTACGAGCGTACCTACATGCGTGTTGACTGGGGCAGCGGCAGCACCATCAGCTACGAGGCTGATGTGCTAGCTGGAATGCTCGGCGCTGGTCAAACTCCAGCGACCATCTACGAGGGAGACAATGCGCCCGAAGAGGAGCGCTTTGAGATGGGCCAGGACACTCGTTATGGCGCCGACGTCAAACAGAAGTACCTGACCTTCATCAATCGCTACGTGCTCGCCGCGCCGAGCCAATACAACTCGTATTACGGCTACGCGATCCCGATTTGCTACTACTACCCCTGGTACACCGGTGGTGTCTTCGATTGTGTGACCGAAGAGGTCAAGGTTCGTACCTTCTTCCTCGAGGTGCCAAACTTTGGCGACGACCCCGATCGCGCTTACGTGGCACGCGAGTTGGACGACAACGAGTTTGAGAAGTTTGGATACTTCCGAACCGAGCGTCAGACCTACGACCCGAACTACACCAAGACGTTCAAAAGCTCGATTCGTCGCGCTCAACGCCACCGCGTTTGGGATCGCTACGTCAAAAAGTTCGAGACAGCCAAAGACGGCCGTAAGGTTTGGACCGGCGATTTCGATTACTCGCAGATGAATCCCACGCCGATCGTGTACTACATGAACGCTGATCACCCACGTGAGTTGGTCGATGCGAGCAAAGATATCGCTACTCAGTGGTCCGTACCCTTTACCGAGGTCGTCGCCTTTAACAAAGGTGATTGCGGATCGGCGACCTCCAAAGCCGAGTACGACAAGTGCATCAAAGACAATAGCCCAGCATTTCCGATGTTCATCCTCTGCGAGAGCACTGACGCTGTAGCGCAGGCCGCCGTGGACGCTGGTTCGCCCGTAGCAGAGTGGAGCGGCACCGAGATTGGAAAACAGTTCTGTCGCAACATGGACGAGCCGCGTAAGTTCGGCGACCTCCGCTACTCGACCATGCACGCGGTCACCGACCCGATTCAGATCGGTCTGTACGGCTACGGTCCATCGGCTGCTGACCCACTCACCGGTGAGTTGATGGCTGGATACGCCCACAGTTATGTGGCGCAGATGAAACTCGGTGCTGAGCGCGCCATGCGTACCATCGAGTACACCGCGGGTGTCAAAGACTTCAACGACATCAAGCGCAGCAGTGAGCAGGTTTACCTCGCCGAGGCGAAGCAGCTCCGTAGCTACGGTCAAGCCGGGCCGAAGAGCACCAACGCGGCTGTGGCTTATGTCAAAGACATGATTGAGCCGCCGGTGCGCACAGCGCTCAAGGGCAAGGGACTCAAGCTCTCCGATAGCTCGGGTACTTGGGCGCAAGGTCGCATGTCGATCCTCCGCTCCAATCCCACTTTGGACGCCCAGTTGATCTCAGGCGCTGATGATTACGCTGTCCACGCACTGTTCAAAGATCCAAGCGTCGCCAAAGGCACTGCATCTAGCGTCAACAAGACTCAGCTCGACACCATGAGCGTGGCAAACTGGAACCACATCGCCGCTTACCGTTCACGAGAGAAGGCTCAGATGGAGTTGGCGAAAAAGAACATCATGCTCGACAACTTCACTGACAATGCCGTGATGGGTGTTGCGTTGGAGTATGGCCGCCACTTTGACGAAGAGTTCTGCAAGAAGTTCTACGCGTCTGAGGGCACCATCTACAAGTGGGATGAGTTGGTCTCAGAGACCGAGACCTCTGCTGCCGGGGATTGCTCCGAGGATGGAGCCTTTGAGTCTTTGGGACTCGCCAAAGGTCGCCTGTGTGTCACTGCTGATGATGGCAAGACGAGCTGGGCAGGATGCTCCGCGCAGGTTCTGATGCAGAAGCTCCGAGTTGCTGTCAACAAAGCCAACGGCGGCAGCCCATTCGCTGAGCCGAACAAGTTCTTGCCCAGCCCCTTGTACACAGACAGCGCTGACCTCTTGGTTCGCAAAACTCAGGAGATCGGCCGTGATTTGACGGCGACTCTCCGAGGTAGCATCAAGCAAGACCTCTGGTCACGTATCTACAAGGGTACGCAACTCCACGAAGTTGGCCACACCGTCGGTCTACGCCACAACTTTGAGGCTTCCACGGATGCCTTGAACTACAACCCGGAGTACTGGGCCCTGAAGGTCGACAAAGACGGCGAGGTGGTCAATCCATGGCAGCCCGACACGACCGCGCAGAGCCTCGGTCACATCCGCCAGCACCAGCTCGCGTCTGTGATGGACTACACGTCGAAGTTCAATGGTCGCTTCGGTGGTTTGGGACTCTACGACAAGGCCGCCATTAAGTTCGCCTATGGCGACATGGTCGAGGTCTTCAACAACCCGCCTGATATGGACGCCGCTCCAAGCAAAGACTTACCGGCGATGAACGACTACTTGGATGAGCCATCCAATACCGACGCATCGACTTATGAGATGTTCCACCTGGGTAATAGCGATTTCACTAAGCTGACGCGTAAGCTGCACTACTCGACACTGCCAAAGTACTTCAAGGGTGTGTCGAACATGTACGATCGTCGAGCTGTGAAGTGGTCCCAACTCAAGGGCAACGAGTGCAATAACGACACGGACTGCCAAGGCGAGCGTCAATGCCGCGCCTTCGGTAAGGACAGTTATTGCACCGATGCGGCTCTCACAGAGGTGCCCTACCGCTTCTGCTCTGATGAGTACAACGGTCGCACCCCGACTTGCGCGACCTTCGATGAAGGGGCCGATGCGTTGGAGATCACTCGCAACGCGTTGTCCGACTACGAGAACTACTGGTTCTTCTACGGCTACGCTCAAGACAGCGTGACCTACCACCCGAACCGCTACAACAACAGCGTTGTGCGTTACCTGTGGACTGCGACCAAGCAGTTCAAGTACTGGGGCGTTAGCTTTAATCACTACAATCACAACGATTGGTGGAAGACCAAGTTCGGAAAGGCCTTCGACACAGACCCCAATGGTGGCCTGTCAGGTGCTCTCGCGACCGCCAAGACGATGAACACACTAAGCCAGATTTTGGCCCGTCCATCGCCGGGATACTACTGCTACAACAGCACGCGTGAGCGTTACGAGCCTTACGATGACAAGGAAGGCAATCAGACTGATTGTCGCCTCTTTACTGAGCTCGACGGTGGTCGTCGCCTCTACCCCGGTTGGGATAGCTCAGGCTACCGCACCCGTCCGGTCAGCGGCGGTCAGTTCTACGATCGTCTCACAGCGTTTATGATGCTGACTGATCCAACGCCCCCACGTTACATGAAGTCCAACCCCAACGAGGACATCCGTCGCTACTTGATTGGCTTCGGCGACTTCTTCCCCAAGCGAGTCATGAATCTCATGAGTGGCTGGGCTGTCGAAGAGGCCAAGTACTTCGGTTGGTGTGTCGTCAACGGCGGCGGCGATCCAACTCCGGATTATCTCAAGCGACGTCACTGGGTTGGCGGCGATCAGAAGGCTTGTCCGGATCTCTGCGACAGCAAGCAGGCTCTGAAAGACCAGGTCGGCTGCACGAAGTACTACTTGTTCCCGGATTCACGACCGACCTTCCCGTCGAGCCGCTTCCGTATGCCACTGCTCGGTGCGCTCTACGGCATGTCAATGCTCACCGACGCCTTCGATCGTAGCTTCATGGACATCAGCCGCATCTTCATCAAGGGTCATCACAGCCAGATTGATGTGGACGACGTCAAGGACGTGTGCACCTTTACAGACCCACTGTCTGGCAAAGTGTACGTCTCGCCGAAGACGTCCGACGAGGTCCTCAATCCTGGATGTATCAACCTCAATGCTGCTCAAGCGGTCCTCGATCAGTTCAAGGATCTAGAGACGTTGCAGGACAATTACCTCTTCTCGGAATACCAGTTCCGAGTGAGCCTCATCGAAGTGCAGCGTGCGTTGCACATGACCTACGAGTACTAGGATTCAATGATTGTATAGCGACCCTGGACAGACCCGCGAGGTTCCGTCCAGGGTCGCTGCTATTTTGCTGAAATCTGACCACGAGGGTCTTGCGAAACCTCGACCATCGTGGCATCGCTTCGCAGCCGCATGATCCGGCAATATAGAGGTGTTAGATGTTGATGCGCCAACTCCATAGCCCCACGCTGCGTGATGCACCTAAGGATGCGGAGGTCGTCAGCCACGCTCTTTTGGTCCGCGGTGGCTTTATCCGCAAGTCTGCGGCCGGGATTTACTCCTTTTTACCCTTGGCTTTACGGAGTTTAGAGAAGGTCAAAAGGATCATCCGTGAAGAACTCAATCGAGCTGGAGCCCAAGAGGTCCTGCTGCCCTTGGTCATCCCGGCTGAGCTTTGGCAACAAAGTGGCCGATGGTCTCAGTACGGACCGGAACTTTTGAGGCTCCAAGATCGCAAGGGCAGCGAATTTTGCGTTGGGCCGACTCACGAGGAGGCTGTGGTCGATATGGTTCGACGAGACATCAACAGCTACCGGCAATTGCCCCTCAACGTTTATCAGATCCAGACCAAATTCCGAGATGAAGTTCGGCCACGAGCGGGCCTGATGAGAGGGCGCGAGTTCATCATGAAAGACGCCTATTCATTCGACGCAGATGAAGCGGGCGCCAAGCGAAGCTATCAAGTGATGTATGACGCCTATGTACGGATCTTTACGCGTCTGGGGCTCGATTTTCGCCCGGTGGAAGCCGACACGGGCAACATTGGCGGTAGCCTGAGTCACGAATTTCAGGTTCTCGCCGACTCGGGTGAAGATCGGATTGTCAGCTCCGACGGCTCTGAATATGCCGCCAATGTGGAGATGGTCCCCTTGCCGAAACCTCAGCCTGCTGAGATTGGCGATGATGCGGCAGCCTGGGAGGTCGTAGACACGCCCGGAGTGAAGTCGATTGATTCACTCTGCAAGTTTATGAAATGCGAAGCCCAACAGACCATCCGCGCGGTTGCCTACAACGCTGACGATCAGCCTTTACTCGTGTTTGTACGTGGCGATCGCGAGGTCAACGAGGTCAAGGTTCGAAAGCTGATAGGAGCTCATGTACTCGAGATCGCTGAGGCCGCCTGGTTCGCGAAGACGACGGGCCTTCCTGTCGGATATCTTGGACCGGTTGGCGGCAGCGGTCTCGGCGAAGTTAGGGCTTTGGTCGATCATGAGGTCTTGGCGATGCCATCGGCGATTTGTGGGGCCAATGAAAAGCAACGGCACCTTCGAGGCGTCCTCCCTGCTCGCGATCTGGTCGCAGCTGGTCTGCCATTTGAAGACCTTCGGACGGCTACCGATGGCGATCCAAGCCCTGATGGCGCTGGCAAGCTCCGAACGCATCGAGGTATCGAAGTGGGGCACGTCTTTTATCTCGGTACCAAGTACTCCGAGGCGATGGATGCTCGGTTCTTGGACGAAAACGGCCAAGAGAAGCCCTTTGAAATGGGGTGTTTTGGGATCGGTGTGAGTCGAATTCTGTCGGCTGCGATTGAGCAAGGTCATGACTCTCGAGGGATGATTTGGCCGGTGTCGATCGCTCCTTATGAGGTCGCAGTGATCTCCCTGGCGCGAGATGAGCAGACCGCGGCGATCGCCGAGTCCTTGTATCGTGACTTACAGGCCAAAGGCGTCGAGGTAATCTTTGATGATCGCGATGTCCGCCCCGGCGTAAAATTCAATGACGCAGACTTGATCGGTTGGCCTGTGCAGGTGGTCATCGGCCGTCGAGCGACAGAGGGTTTCGCAGAGCTCAAAATCCGACGAAGCGCAGAGCGTACAGACGTCGAGATTCAAGGCCTCGCAGATCGCGTCGTCGCTGCGATCGAGGCGGCACGACAAGGTCAATCGTTACAGTGGTAGAGCCATCTGAGCCGTGACAGCGATGTGCTGTTTTGGCGTAAGAGCTCTGTGAGCATGGGAGCTCGGTGGTGAAACGAAACAAGAGCAAAGTTCGGGGTGGCAATCGTCGCCATCGGCGACACGGCAGCAAACCCAAGGCGGATTGGGTGATCGGAATTCATGCCGTGCAGGCCCTCGTCGAGCATTCACCTCATCGTATCGAGCGGGTCCACGTATGGCGTAAACCGTCAGAGGAACTCGAAAAACTGCTCCAAAGCTCCGGTGTAAAGCGTCTCGACGGTCCTCCAACTGATTTTGAGTCTGCAACCCATCTCGCTCAAGGTATCGCCGCCTTCGTCGCCCCATTTGAGTATGAAGATCTGGATCGTTTTCGCTCTCCGCAACAAGACGCTTTGCTCTTGGTGCTCGATGGCGTAACCGACACAAGGAATTTGGGGTCTATTCTCCGCTCAGCCGGCTTTTTTGGCGTGAGCGGTGTGATTTTACCCAAAGATCGTTCGGCCTCGATCACCGCATTGGTTGAGAGAATTGCCCGAGGCGGTAGCGCGCTTACGCCGGTCGCCAGGGTCACCAACGTCGCTCGCTCGCTCCAACAACTGTCAAAGTGGGGCTGGACGATCGTAGGAACTGCGTTGGATGGGGCAGATAGTGAAATCCACGATCGGAACTGGAGTGGTCCGATCTGCTTGGTCTTAGGGGCCGAGGATCGAGGTATCCGGCCCTTGGTTCGAGCACAATGCGATCATCTAACCGTGGTGCCGGGAAGCGGCCAAGTTCAATCTTTGAACGTTGCATCATTCGCCACAGTCGCGATCTGGGAACTCCGCCGATCGCATCGTGAGGCCTAAATCGACCATTGCTTTGCCACTATGGCAATTGGTTGCTTGACATCGACTAGACCATCTTGTATTCCGCACGCCCCCTACGGGTGTCGACCTCATCGAGCGTGAGTGACCCGACCCCGGATGGCCTTTCAGGTCATCGGAAATGAAAATCCAAGTGCTCGTTTAAAAAACGTGACATCCGCCGTCTAAATGACCTCGCTGGTGTAGCTCAATTGGTAGAGCAGCTG
>PBTG01000049.1 GCA_002726535.1 Myxococcales bacterium
AAGCATCTCGTTTAGTCCAAAGTATTTAGCTCCGAATAAGCCACACTGATCGACATCTGTGTAGATCAACATAACCACCCCTTTACTTCTGAAGCATTGAGAGGGGGATCTGTTGGATCACTTGGAAGATACACTCGTTAAAGTGTTCGACCACGAACTCCGTATCGTTGCGACTTGATGCAGAGGGCTGGATGATGACCACCACATCACCGTGGCGAATCGGCAGCTTAAAGTGGACTTGATCAAAACCAGCTGTGACACACACGGCCCGAGCGTGCCGACCGGCGCAAACTCCAGCGGCGATATCGACCCAACTCAACACTTGACCTCCAAAGGCCGTTCCAACGGCATTGGTGTGCTGCGGAAGTACGAGTTGTGTCATCACGACTTCGCTGTGCTCTGGACTTCTGGCCGTCAGCAAATTGCGATTTTCTGTCATGTCCGAGGCTCCTTGGCGGTGGTTGACGCGACCGCCCTGGTTAATAGGAGCCTGCCTCAGCTAAAGGTTGGCCGCAACGCTGGCGTTCAAGCCTGTAAGCAAGCACTCTAATCTCATGCAAAGCTTCAACCCCAACTACAGTCGCGGCTTCGTAATGCCTTATGAAGAGGTCTTTGCGCAGATATCCAATCGTCGCCTGCTCACCGATGATGGTCACCAACTGGCATATCAAGTCATCGGTGATGGCGATGAGACCTTGGTCCTGGCCAACGGCCTCGGCGGTAGACTCTATGCTTGGCTTGGCTTGATCGAACGGCTCAACCCCAGATATCGGATCATCAGTTGGGACTATCGAGGCCTCTTTGAATCTGAAGGAGCGAGTCCAGACCTGTCGGTTCATCGTCATGCCTCGGACTTGTTGGCGATTCTCAACGAAGAGCAGATCGAAGCGGCGCACCTGATCGGTTGGAGTATGGGTGTTCAGGTCTCACTCGAAGTGGCTTTGAGACAGGCGCAGCGGGTCGCGAGCCTGGTGCTCATCAACGGGACTTATGGCCAAGTCTTCTCAACGGCCTTTCAACCCTTTTTACAACTCCCTCGTCAACCGATTGTGTTGCACGGATTGATGGAGCAATTGCGCAATCGTCCAACCCTGTTGCGCTTCACTCGTAAAGGAGTCCGTTGGCCCACTGAGGCGCTATTTTGGCTCCGCAAAGCGACACTAGGCCGGCGACAATCCACCCTGACGTTGGGATTGCGCCAATATTTTCGAGATGTCTCGACGACCGACACCCGCGCGTACCTTCAACTCTTTCAAGAGTTGGATGCGCACTGTGTCTACCATCGCCTTTCGTCAGTGCGGGCACCGACCACCGTCATCAGCGGTGGATTTGACTACCTCACACCGGCTGCGCAGAGTCGACAGATGGCTCGCAGGATTCCCAACGCCCAACATGTAAATCTGGCCATGGGGACCCACTTTGTCCTGCTTGAACGCCCGGAAGCGGTCTATCAAGCGGTCAACAAGCATCTGACGCAATCGAGGACAATGACCGGTGAGTGAGTCGTGGAAACAAGGCCCTGCTGTGGTGTGGCGCGGTTTTGAGCACCGCTGGTTGCGGCGAGTCTTGGGCTTTTCCACACCTCACCGAATCAGCAAGCTCGCCAGCTATGTAGATCAGCGACAACAACCCGCTTTTCACTTCGCGCAAGCCACTGGAGTCGACGGCAATTATATGCGGCCTATCGGCCACTACGGCGTGGTCTCTGCGCCCGAGATGCTCAGCTGTACCCGTAGACTGAAGATGAGTTTTTCCGACCAAATCCAAGGCGAACCACCGCGAGCGTCGAGCACAATTGAACAGAGCATTGAGATTCCAACACTTGCAGAGCACGCTGGGCACTGGCCGGTTGTTGCGGTGCTCAATGGATTTTCCATTCGTTCACGGTGTGAAGATCAGCATCAGTCTCAAGACTGTCCCTGTAACTCCGATGGTTTTTGGCCATCAGAGCTAGGCTGCGAGTTGATACAAAATGGCCAGAGCCTCCGCTTGGTGTTTTCCCTCGAGCGCGCTTGGACACCGATGCTAGGTGGTCTACCTCCTTTTGAGATCAAAGCATTGAATCGACGATTGGACTACGAGGTCGAAGTCTCTGTGCTCTTTATGGCGGCACCTTCACTCCAGAACACTCAGATCTGCAGCCTGCGACAAACCACAACTGCTCGGGCGCCAAAGCCGGCCTCAATCACCCTGCAAGATACGCCCCTAGGACTGACTCGTTGGGGCTTTCGACTCGCCGATCACGCCAAACGTGGCCCTCGCAAGCATCGCGGCAGATATCTGGACGGCCTGGGATTTTGGCTTGCCAACGATATCGGTCCAACGCTCAACGCCCAGATTCACATTCCACGCACCGTCGTTCCCACCGATGTCGATCTCAGACTCGATGCGCTCATCGCCCCCAATTGTCAGATTGAGACCCATTCGGTAAGGGGCAAGCTCTGCTTTAACAGCACCGACCAAGCGCCGTGGTTTTCCCGCTGGAAAGGATGTGACAACTCCGACAGAGGTCCCGCGTGCTCAGAGGATAGGGTCTTATTAAAGCTCGACTCAAACAATCGATGAAGCGGTTTGGTTTCAAGACGACCATCAGCTACCTTCACAACTCATCGACTGGAGTGTAACCCTTGCTGCACCACAAGCGCCCCGCCATCGTGTTCGGAGAAGTGCTCTGTGACATGTTTCCGCCGCGACCGGGTGTGCCTCTGCGAGACGCTCCCATTTTTGTGCCGCACATCGGTGGGGCTCCAGCGAACGTGGCAGCGCAAATGGCTTGGCAAGGCTGGCCCGTCGCGCTGGTCAGCGCGATCGGCACCGACCCAATCAGTGACCGCGTCGAGTCCCTGCTTCGTCAAAGATGCGTCGACACTTCGTTTGTCAGGCGAAAGCCCGGCACTCGCACTGGATTGATTCTCATCGAGATTGATGAACATGGAGAGAGACACTTTTATCCATGGCGAGAAGGCTCCGCGGACGAAGAGTTGGTTCCAGCAGATCTACCAATCCAAGCCATCGAAAATGCAGCTGTCTTCCATCATGGAACCGTGACCTTGAGGACGGAGCCAGTGGCTGGGACCAACCGCAGAGCGGTAGCGATCGCGCGCGCAGCCGGAGTTATGGTCTCCATCGACGTCAACTTACGGCCCAAAATGTATGAAAGCGCGGCGGTTCTGTATCAGAGGGCTCGGAACGCCGTGGTTCAGGCCGATGTGGTCAAGGCAAGTGCGGAAGAGGCTATCGCCTTATTCGGCGACTCGGCTGCCACAAACCCAGTAAACGCTTTGCTCGAATTGGGCGCACAACTGGTGCTGTTGACCGATGGGGCTTCGCCTTTCGTCGTCGCCACCGCAAATGAGCGACTAACCGTGAGTCCAGCACACGTCCCTGTGGTGGACACCACGGGTGCAGGAGATGCCTTCATGGGGGCGGTGTTAGCCTGGCTCTGCGAATCGGGTGTTCAGGCAAATGACCTGTCTAGCTTACAAGCCTCAGATTTAGCTGATTTGGCCAAACGTGGTGCCGACGCTGGTGGCCAAGCGGTAGGTGCGATAGGGGCTCTTGGGGCATTTTCTCCCTAGAATCTGTCGCTTTGTCTTGCATGGTAGGCGCGCACTGTGTATGTCGCGGGCCCACAATATGCGTCAGAGACAAGCGTTGACGGAGAGATTGACCGATGACCAAAGACAATCGCCCCACAGAGCCCAAGGCCAACTTGTCCACTATCAAAGGCAATGCTGCAGTCGAGGACGACGGGGGCATCGTACACGTCGAGGGGCTCTACGGTGAGCTTGTCCCAGCTGACTCACTCGAAGCAGCGCGAGCGCTTATCAACGATCCGGTACGTATCCACCACATTGTCCAACAAAGCTATGTCGCCCCAGACCCCTTCGAGGACCATCCGGATGAGCGAGCCTTGGCGCTAGCACCACTGCTGGCCAGTGAAAATCAAAGCTTTGGTTTGTCGCGACTTCCGGCTGAATTTCATCGCCTTTCAGGTAGCCAACGTCTTGATTACGTGCTCGACCTGCCCGATCCCAACCAAACCGTACAGGCCCTGCCTGCTGAAGAGTTCGTGTTCTTGGTCAAAGATCTCGGTCTCTCTGACGCCGGTGCTCTGCTGTCGATGGCGAGCCCGCGCCAACTTCAGGTGTTGGTCGATCTCGACGTGTGGCAAAGCGATGAAATCGATCGATTGCGTTTTGCACATTTGTTGGCGGTGGCCATGAACGCGGGGGCGGACACTACAGAGCGATTTGTGGCCTCGCAAGAAGACGGCCTTCTGTGTCACTTCATCTCTGGATCTGCTCGCGTCTACGAGAGTGCGGAAGAGGCTGAGGAACAATTACCCGAGGACTGGCAACAGTTCATCGCGCCAGATGGAACCATGGTCGTCGGCATGCCTATGGAAGATGACGCCATGGGTCCCATCCGAGCACTGCTCGACGCGGTGTTTCGCGTCGACATCAAGCGCGGTCGGCGATTGTTAAGAGCTACGCGATGGGAGTTGCGCAGTTCCATGCAGGAAGATCTCTACGAGACCCGCAATAAAAGGCTTGCTGACCATGGCTTCCCACCGCGTAGCGAGGCGCTTGAGGTCTACAAGTTCGTGTCGCCCCAACAGGCCTTGGAGCAAGCCAACTTGCTGTTAGCAGGGGAAAGCGAAGGACTCGATGAGGTCCGCCCCTACATCCCTCAAGCCCAACGATCGCGAACAGACCTCGCGCTCTCCGGTCTCTCCGGAGCGCCTTTCTTGGCCAAGGCTGTCGCCGCCTGTGATGTTGAGCAACAGGCACGCTTGCAACTCGGTACAGTCCATCTGGCCTACCGAATTCAAGCGGCTCGCGCTGAACGACCCTCTGAAACGGATGAATTGGCCACCTGGACACGACACGCAGTACTTACCGCAAATATGGGCCTGGAGTGGCTCAGTGAGGGCGTCGTTGAGCGAGCAACGGCGTTGATCAAAGTCACCCCTTTGAGCGAGATATTTCGCGTCGGTCACAGTCTAGTAGTCACTCAGCATCACCGGGCTCTGCGACTCAAGCGCCGTATTGGCGGCTCCACTGCGACTGTGGGTCGCGGGTTGACGCCTTGGCTCGATGGGCTGTGCAAACCGCTGCCGCTACTGCCTCAACCAGCAGACGGGCTGCGTCTAGACCAACTCATTGACCCTGACAACCACATCAGCGCGTACCGGCCCTACGGCAACCGCGCAGAAATTGCTCAGAGCAAACGTCTTCTCAATGGACTCGAGGGCAGCATTGAGGTGCTTGAGAGTCTGGGTGGCGCGTCCCTCGGCGAATTGCTAGAGACCTTGCGCAGTGCTTTGCCTGATGACCGAGGCCAAGATTTGACCTTGAGTTCAGTGCTTGCCACCGCAATCGCCTGGACCTTATTGACCGGTTCACCCAAAGTGCAGGCGTTGCGTGTCTCTGAAGTCGCTCAAGTCCTCGCAGAGGCCTTCGAAGGGCCGCTGGGACGGCGCACCATCAAAAAGTCTCTGCGCTCGGCGATGCATCGGGCGCTGTTGATGAATCCAAACATCAATGACGAGACCGTTGAGGCCGTTGAGCATTTGCTCAATCGAACCCTCGATCGCCTCAATGATGAGCTCGGTGGCGTCGACCCTCATTCGAGTCTAGATGCACGCTTCATTGGTACGGCACTCGCGATCTGCGATTGACCCTCAAAATCTCGACTTCAGGCGACCTTGATGCAGCCTGTAGGACATGAGCACTGCCAATCTCCAGCCTTGCACTCGCTCCCTTTGGCTCGAAGAGCTGCGTGTTCAACGCGGTCTGAGCCCACATACGCTTCGGGCCTACGACCGAGACCTCACCGACTGTGACGCTTGGCTTTGCCAACACCGAGGTCTCGCTAAACTACAGGATGCGCGGCGTCCTGATCTGCAATCATGGACAGCCGCGCTTCACCAAAGTCATCAAGCCTCATCGATTGCCCGTAAGCTGTCGGCGGTGCGTCGATATTTTGACTGGATGCGGCGCGAAGGTTGGATTGATTGTGACCCTGCGCATGGGCTACGGACTCCCAAACAAGACCAGAGATTGCCGCGTTTTTTATCCGTCGACGAGGTATTGACCTTATTGCGAGCGCCGCGAACGCAGGCCTTGTCCCTTGAGACTAGAGATCTCGCGCTGATCGAACTGCTCTATGGAGCCGGGCTCCGAATCAGCGAAGCGCTGTCAATCAACACCGGTCAAATCGATAGCACTGAGCAACTTGTCAGGGTACTGGGTAAAGGCCGTAAAGAGCGCTTGGTACCAGTCGGTAAACCAGCGCTCTCGGCGATAAAAGCATGGATGACACATCGAGACGATCTGCTAAAAAGTAGTTCAGATGCCGACGCACATTGCGCGCTGTTTTTAAATCAGCGCGGTGGACGGATGAGCCCAAGAACAGCGAGGCGAGTCTTAGAGCAACGATGTCTGGCCTCAGGATTGCCTCGCTCTGTCTCGCCCCATGGACTTCGGCACAGCTACGCGACCCATCTACTCGATGGAGGAGCTGACGTGCGAGCCGTGCAGGAGTTGCTCGGACACAGCCGATTGTCGACCACACAACGCTACACCCACACCTCCTTGCAACAGTTGATGCGAGTCTATGACGCGAGCCATCCACGCGCTCACCTGCAAGAGGGCGAGTGAGATGAAAATCCGACTGACGACCCTAACTTTTGCCCTGTTGTGGGTACCGACTTTTGCTCTCGCTTGGCAGGTCGAATTGCACGGCGACTTGGCGATGGAGCGGCTCTCTGGTCAATCGGTCAGCGCACTAGATGCTGGTTTTGTGGCAGAACATGGCGCACTGAAGGTCGGCTGGAACGTTCCGATCCGAGCGGACCTGACTAACACCAGACTGCGACGTCGAGACTGGGATGAACGAGGTGAATGGAGCCGGTTGCTGCCTACGATCAGTTGGAAGCGCCCCACAGACGATGGCAGGCTCACTGATTTTCAGCTCCGCCTCGGTCCCACCAGTGGGGCGACCATGGGGCACGGCAGCATCATCCGCGACTATCGCTCGGCATTGTTGGTCGACCACTTTAAGAGCGCGCTACAGGTTGACGTAGACGCCAAGGGCGTCGGTCTGCAAGTGTTGATCGCTGATGTCACCCAGGCCTCTTTAATCGCTTCACGCCTGTTTTTTCGTCCTCGTGTAGGCGCCGCGAAAGCACATGGATTGACCATCGGGATTACAGCGGCGGCCGATCGCAAGGCTCCTGTGAACAATCGACTCAACGCTCAAGGCACCGCTGTAAGCCTGACTAGTCAGCTGCCAGATCAAGATCACGCACCTTTGGTGATCGCCGGTATCGACGTCAGCTTGCCCTTTTCTATCAACGAAGCGCATCACTTGGTCCCTTACGTCGATCTCAATGTAGCCACCGTCTCTGAGGGTGGCGGCGGCGGTGTTCACGCTGGACTTTGGTGGAGCTACCAAGTCGCCGATCTATCTCTTCGAGCCCGGTGGGAGTTGCGAGCGACCCAAGGAAGCTATCGAGCAGGTTGGATGGACGACTTTTACGAACTCGAACGGATCCAACTCGGCTCTGATGGCCCCAAAGCACAGGTCTGGCTCGGCCGCCGTGGGTTGCGCTTGTTGGGGCATTTAACCGAACTCAACGCCCGATGGCGAGGTTGGGCGTTCAAAGGATTGTGGGAGACTTGGCATAGCGCTCCAAACGCCCCTGATGACACCGCGACCCTGAGACTGCAGACCCCCGTGTTATGGAATGCTCAGGGTCATCTGAGTTGGAGTATGCGACCGGGATCGGCCCAGCACGCCCTATCGATGGCTACCCATTGGCAGTCCAGGGGTCCGTGGCACGCATTCGTTCGAATTAATCGAACCTGGGCAGCCCAAGACGGTCGGTTTGATCAGGTCTGGAATGGCGCGATCGGTGGCGGCATGCGGTGGAGATGGTGAGTTCTCAGCAGCCCATTACCAACTCAATTGAAACCAAAAACGAATCAAGCAACCACTTGAAGCGTTGACACACATAGCACCTTGGGCCATCACGGAGCCCCAAACGTAATGGAAAATTGATAGTTTTTAGACCTCTTACGGTGTCTTATGCTTGATCGTTACGTGGACTTATGACATCACCCCGGGCCGTCAATGAGAGCGACGCGAAACACACAAAAAGTTAATCTGGAGGACCCCATGCACCTGAGCCAACGCCCATGGCCGGCGAAAATCGCCGCCATGATGTTGCTCTTGGCCTTCCCCGCGATCACGGCAGCCACAGAGACAAAGGCCTTTTTGTATGTGGTTGAGACCGTCGATCTCAACGGCTCATCGCTACGATTGATCGTCCCGGTGGAGGAGCCTGGGTTGGTCAACTCAAGCGTATCGCTACGCCCAGCGAAAGCTTTCGCCGCGCTGCGCGCTCGGTCGCCGGATGCCTATGGAAACAGCAACCTCCGCCTGGATTCAGCGACCAAAGCGACGCTGGTGGTCGACACCAAGGCAGACGCGGATTTGGTCGTTTCGGAGACCTTTTGGACACTCGCCGCCATGGGAGTCAACGAGCTCACAGCACCCCCTTTCATTCAAAATAAGGTCTCAGTCAGCGACTTGAGCTACGGCGCTCATGTAATCTTGCTGAGCCTGCTCGATTTGCTGGCCTTCAACAAACGTGCGGACATTCCCGAGCAAGCCTTCGTTATGGTTAGTGGGACACCGGTCCCGGCCACCACGGTCGCTCGAGGGATTGCGACCGGCGCGAAAAAACTCGGCGGAGCCAAGCTGCGTGAGCGAATCGCTAAGGCTGTGAGCAGCAAAAGCATGCGCACTCGCATGTCGGTGATTCGTGCGCTCGCGAAAGCCTCGGTCCGCAAGACCTACAAGCTCAAGGTGGGCTTGCTCGTCCCAGCGCTCAAGGACACAAAACTAGAGATTCGCTCGATGGCGCTCGACGCGTGCATCGCCGCGGGAGTCAAAGGCAGTCGCCCGGTACTCTCGGGCCTTGAGCAGATCGTTAGAAATGATCCCGATACCGACCTCAAGCTCCGCGCTGTCAAAGCGCTCAGCAAGGCTGGTGTCAACAAGTTCAATGACCTGTTGCAGGCCGAAAAACTGCGTACCGGAACGGCGACCGAGGCGCTCAAGGCTGTCGACGTACTGAGCAAGAGCAAGCAAGTCAAAATCGCTGCGCCAGCGCTCATCGGCGCGCTGACTCACCGAGACAGCAGCGTTCAAAACTCGGCCCTCAAGGGCTTGGTCGCCATGAAACAGTGGGACCTGCTGCACAAGGCCTTGCCACAAGACAATATCAACAACGAAACTAAAGAGCAGATCGCTCGTACCCTCGCGGAAAAAGGTGCAGACCTCGCTCGCGAGGAAAGCCTGAAGTACCTCATCGAAAAGGGCTCGGTCGACGGCGCGATCTACGCTGCTCAAGCCTACGGCAAGCTCGGGTCCATGGCGGCGTCGCCGCTGCTGATCGCAGCGCTCAAGCATGAGTCCGCTCAAGTGCGAGAGGCCTGCGCCAATTCGCTCGCATTGATCAAAGACGAGCGTGCCTTGATGCCTCTGGCTGACGCTGCGCAGACCAACCGACGTGACGAGGACTACATGATGCGCGCCGCCGAGACCATCTTGAAGACCTTGAGTCTCAGCCAGGTCAAACGCTTCGCGAAAAGCAAGAACGTCACGATTCGTCAGATGGCAATCCGATCGCTCGCTGGCTTCGCACAAGGCTCTCGGCCGAATCCTTCCGTAGTCGCCCTGCTAATGGAGGCGTTAAAGGACACTGAAAGTTCGATCAAGCGTGCAGCGGTCTATGCCTTGTCGGACATCAAAGATGACGGCATCGCTCGAGACCTCAGCAAGCTGGCCGCAGACCCAGACAAGAAAATCAAAATCCGCGTCGCCCATGCCTTATCAAACGCTACGGGTCGCTACAGTGGCGCTGGTAAAATTCTCCAGCAGATGACCAAAGACCGAGACATGGACGTACGCGTCTCAGCCATCGACGGCATCGCAATGCGCCGTTATGAGCCAGCATTTAACAAGCTCTTGGGGATGGTGAACTACCCCAAGCCCAAGATTCAGCGGGCGGTATTCAACGCGCTCTTGGCTCTACGCAAGCCGGAAAATGCACAAGCGCTACGCTTAAAATTCCGCCGCGGTATGTCGGTGCGGAGCTCAGCCGTTCGCAAGGTCTGCATCAAAGCGCTGGGACAAAATACCGTCATCGCGGACATCGACGCGCTGCGCCAAGCGAGCTTTGACCGAAGCTCTGACGTGAAAAAAGCCGCCATCAAGGTCCTCGGCGACAGCGCTCTGCCTGAAGCGATGGAGGTCTTGGCACTGTGGTTCGCAGACGCCGACATGAAAGTCCGCGAGATGGCGCTCGACAACTTCGGCAAGCTCAAAGTTGACGGGGAATGGACACACAAACGTAAGCGATACCTCAACGACTTCGTCGGCACGCCTGGTCAGCCCAAGGGCCTGATCAGCAAAGCCAAGAAGATGATGTGACCGAGACCCGATGAGTCGAGTTCTGCAGCATCGCCGGTACCACAGCGCTGGAGCCTCTATGTATGTATGGGCGCTGTGTTCGCTCATCATCGTATTGCACGCCAGTTGTCAGTCAAACTCCGACGACGAACGTCCCTATCCAGCCGCAGGTGCCTACGGTGAGTTGATGGGGCCGGGTGGACCCCAACGGACTTTTTCCTCCGATGAACTCGACAAGACCTGCGCGTGGGTCTCTGGGGGACCAGACGACAAAACGCAGCACCACAACCTCGTAACCATGTATGACGGCCTGATGTTGATGCCGTGGGCGCCTGAGTCGTCTCTATACGGTGGGCTGACTTTTTTCGATGTGAGCGACCCGTGTCAGCCCAAGGTCGTGGGCACCAAGACCACTGACGTGATGAGAGAGACTCATTCAGTCGGTTTTTCCGAAATCGATGGCAGTTGGGCTGTCGTCAATCACGGTGAGGTCATCCTCGGCTCGGAGCGTCCTTTCGAGGGTGGAGTGCTCTTTTGGGATGTGAGCGACCCATCTCAGCCTGTCGAGGCTGGGCTGGTTAAATTTCCGGACTTTGCTTACCCAGACGCCTACGCCTTCGTGGTGTTGAGTGTCTTTTGGCAGGGCAACTACGTCTACGCAGCGATGGCTGACGGTGGCATCTATATCGTCGATGCTACAGACCCAAAGGAACCCAAAATCGCCAACCGCTATCTCTTCGACCCGATCTTGCGAGCTGGGCAAGTGATCGCCGTTGGCAACACGCTGATCGTGACCGCAGCAGAGCAAGCTCGCGCCGTCCTACTCGACATCACCGACCCGATTCATCCCAAACCCATCGCAGGTGGTGACTTTGTTCCAGTCGACAGTGAAGGCAAGCCTCGCAAAGCCTATTTCTCAAATCTCGCCGCTGGTCACCTCTTTTTCACCCGCAAAGACAACGGTGGTGGTCTGATCGTCTATGACATCCGAGAGCCAACCAAACCCACCTACGTGAGCGACATTCGTACCGACGGCAAAGGTGGATACGTCTTCATGAAAGATCACTACGCTGTCGCTGGCGAGAGCAACCACGCCGTGGTCTTCGATATCAGTGATCTGACGGACATCAAAGAGCTCAATCGCCTGACCATGCCTGGTGACCTCGACACCGCGAACCCGCTCGGCAACATCATCGTCTTGTCGGTCGATGACAAAGCCGATCTCGACAACGCAGCCGGCAGTGGCATCGTCCCCTTCCTCGAAGAGGTCGACGTCAAAGGACCCTCGGTCACTTGGCTGCACCCATCGGATGGGGCCACAGAGTTGCCAACAAGCACCCGCTTTGGCTTGACGATAAGCGAACCCATCGAGCCCAAGAGCGCCTGGACGGGTTCAGTCAGGCTCTACGAAAGTGAAAAGGGAGCGGCGAAAGGGCGAGTCGATGGCGCAATCAACACCCAAGATTTGGTCATCAACTTCACGCCAAACAAGTCCCTCAAGCCCAACACCAAGTACACCCTAGAGCTCCCAGCTGGTGGAATCGCCGACCCAAACGGCAACGCGCTCGAGCAGACTGTGAAGGCGGAATTTACCACGGGAGCCTTGTAGCCCCCCATGGGCGGGCCACCGTCTCTCGTCGTCGATAGGCACCCTCAATCTGTGTTGGGGGTGAGCCTGTTGCTGGCTATGCTGTCGATCACCGGGTGTGATGTAACCGCTTCGAGAGAACCTGCAGTTCCTGTTGCCTACCAAGTGTCTTTGGTTGTGGCGCGAGCGGTCTGGACAGGCAAAGCGCTACAGTTGGTCGCAACGCCCTCTGAGCCGACGGATCTGCTCTGGGATTTTGGTGATGGACAAGAGTTGACCATCCCAGCAATAGCCTCTGACAAGCCCATCGAACACGCTTGGGACACTCCAGGGTCGTATACGGTCTCGGTCCGCGCTCTGCATCCGCAAAGAGCGCTGTCGAAAGCGCTCGATGGCGTCGCCATACGCCAGGTTCAAGTCCTGGCTCCAGGGGTGTTCAAGCCGAGTCAGAGCGCCTTTTTGATAACCAGGTCGGATGTGGCGGTGGCTCTGAGCGAAGACGCAGATTTGATGACCGTCGCGCGACTCGTCGGTGAAAAATGGTCGATCGAGCGTCGCATCAAAACCTGCAAAACGCCGCGAACGGTCACTTTTGAGCCCATACAAGCACCGACCAAAGTGGCCTTGAGTTGCGAAGGCAGTGACAGGATTCAGATCCTCGATCTGACGACAGGCCAAGAGGTCGCCTCGCATCAGTTCCCCTGGGGAAGTCGACCTTGTGCGGTGCTGTGGCGTAGTGATGGGATCTTCACGACGCTCCGGGGGCGAGGCCAAGTCGCCCATCTCAAAATCGATGGCAAACTCATTTCTGTAGAGCAACAAGTCAATGCGATCGTCGATGCCCGAGGCCTCGCCTCGCTCCCCGATGGTTCATTGCTCATCACGCGGTGGCGTTCTGCCGCTGATCACGGGGCGCTGGTTCACTGGCGTCCAGGCCAAGATAAGGTCACAGAGATTTCCTTGGCTTGGGCTGATTTGGCGCCAGCAGACAGCGAATCCGGTGGAGTGCCGTCGTACCTCGATCAGGTGCTTGTCCGTCCTCAAGCAGATGAAGCCTGGGTGCCTGGCCTACACGCAAACAATCGTGATGGTGCTTGGCGAAATGGCATCCCTCTCAGTCACGACACGTCGACTCGGGCTGTACTCAGTCGACTGAAGATCGACAGCAACTTGCCAGGATCAGTCACTGAGATTTCCGACCAGAGGCTGCTCTTCGAAGATCGTGGATTCATCCAAGCTGGGGCGATCTCCAAGCTCGGAGATTGGCTTTTTGTGGTCGATCGCGGCGCTCGAAGTGTTGAGCGCTTTGATTTGGCTCGTGGAGGCGTTCAGGCCGGCTCGATCTTGCAGGTGGGGTATGCCCCAAGGAGTGTCGCACTAAGCGACGACGGCAACTGGTTGCTGGTCGACGCCGAGTTGTCGAGGCAGTTGGTCATTTATCGCCTAACAGACCGAGGTCCTCTGCCGCAGACCGCTGAGTTTCGATTGCCCCTCGTGGACAAAGAACCTCTGAGTCCGGCGGTGCTGCGAGGCAAACAACTCTTTAACGACAGCTTCGACACCCGACTGGCTGATGACAGCTACATCGCATGCGCCCATTGCCACCTTGAGGGCGAATCAGACAATCGGGTCTGGGACTTCACCGACCGTGGCGAAGGCCTTCGCAACACACCGAGCCTAATCGGACGAGGTGGGATGGCTCACGGTCCTCTGCATTGGAGTGCAAATTTCGACGAGTTACAGGACTTCGAGGACCACATTCGCAAGCATTTTGGTGGTTTCGGGCTGATGACTGACGCCCAATACGCTGAGACTATCGATCCTTTGGGACCACCCAAAGCCGGTCAATCAGAAGATCTCGACGCACTGGCTGGCTACATGAGTAGCCTCAAGACACCGATGAAGAGCCCCTTCATCGAATCGCAAGGAACGTTGACTGAGGCTGCGGCTCGAGGAAGGGCGCTCTTTTATAGCCCCGATTTGGCGTGTGTGAATTGCCACAAAGGGCCTCACCTAACCGACAGTCAATGGCTGAGTCCAGCGGTGCCGCTGCTCCATGACGTGGGCACCTTGAAGCCGTCCTCGGGGGCTCGTTTGGGGCAGTCCCTGTTGGGCATCGACACGCCAGGTCTGAGCGGAGTATGGAACAACGCCCCATACCTCCATGACGGCCGGGCTGAGTCGTTGGAGTCGCTGTGGACCGAGCACAATCCCGCCGACCAGCACGGCGTGACGAGCCAACTCAAGCCTTCTCAAATTGCAGACTTGGTGAGCTATTTACGCACGCTCTAAGCCCTACTTGCCGATGCAAAACTGCGAAAAAATGACCTCAAGGACATCATCGGGCACGACTCTGCCAGTGACCTCATCGAGCTGATCTATCGCGTCGCGTACATCAGCGCTAGGCAACTCAAGCGACATCTGCGCCGCCAAGGCCTGACAGGCGCGCTCTAAGTGCTCTGCGGCCATGGCGAGAGACCGAGCCTGGCGCGCGCGGGTGAGGACCAACGCATCGCCCATTGCCTGCGTCTTTTTACGAATCGCCGAGGCAATGTCCTGACGAATCCGCTCCACATCGGTCGCCTCAAGGGCGCTGATGGCTGGCCATTGATGATGAAGGTGGGTTCCAGGAGCTGCAGACCGATCGGCGTGACTGCCATAGGCCAGCACCACAGGACCGCTGTCGCTCTGCCAACCGGGAGGCGTCGGCATCTCGGGCATTGGGCCGCTGCGGTCAGTCAGCCAGATCACGATGTCGCTGGCGATGGCTGCCTGACGAGCTCGTTCGATACCAGCGGCTTCAACCTCTTGTTGAGTCTCCCGAATCCCCGCAGTGTCGACCCAAGTGACGCCAAAACCATCGACGACGCTGTTCGCTTCGACGTGGTCGCGAGTCGTGCCTGGCTGATCATGAACCAGAGCGCGATCGCTACCCACCAACCCATTAAACAAGGTGGACTTGCCAGCATTTGGAGCGCCGTAGAGTGCGACGCGCAACCCATGGACACGCAAACGCCCGGCCTCGGCGCTCTGCACGAGGTGTTGCAGACGATCGACCAAAGAACTCAAGTCTGCGCAGAGCTGATCACGGTTGAGATCGTCGACGTCTTGCTCGGTGGCAAAATCGAGTCGCGCCTCGAGATCGGCGAGGACCGAGAGCAAGGGCGTGCGGATAGACCCAAGCTCCGAGCTGAGTCGACCGTCGAGGTGAGCGAGCGCCTGCTGGCGCGCACGATCGCTGTCAGCCGAGATCAAATCGAGCAAGGCCTCCGCCTGCACCAAATCGAGACGACCTCCGAGCCACGCGCGTCGGGTAAACTCTCCAGCCTTGGCCGGTCGCGCGCCCCAATGAACGGCAGCGTCGCAGATCGCTCGAACCACGGCCGTAGCGCCGTGGCAGTGGATCTCAACCACATGCTCAGTGGTAAAACTACGCGGCGCGTGAAAGGCAACCACATAGCCCTCATCGATCGGTCCGTCAGCGCCGTGCAAGTGGCCGAAACGCATCTGACCATGACTCAGATCGTGCGAGTCGCGATCGCCGATTTTCGCGCCGATCTGCAGGGCTCGAGGGCCAGACAACCGAACCACAGCGACACCGGCTGGAGCTTGCGCAGTAGCCGGAGCGACGATGGTATCGTGCCTTCCGTCTGAATCGATGATCCCTGCCGCCGACATAAGGCTCCTTCGGTGCGCGACCCACATGTGCGCCAATACAAGGCCGATTACATTGACACACCCCAGGGTCCAGGCCAAGCTAGCGACGCCTCACCCTGGTTCGCGAGCCTGTTGCTCGCTGCCGAGCAAGCTTTGACGTTGGACGTCCGCACCAAGGAGACGAGGTCATGATCTTCACTGAGACGAGAGAAGGCCGGCGCTTCGTAGGGGAACTCGACCCTGGTATGCCCGTCGTGCAGGGAATCCGGTCACTCGTGGAAGACTACAGCATCAGTTCGGGATGGTTCCGCGGCAGCGGCTTCATCCGTGATCCACTGGTCCGAGCACTACAAGAAGATGGAGGCTACGGAGATCCGATGCCTCACCCAGGACACTACTTGGTGGTGTCTTTTGAAGCGCCCGTCTCTCAACGTGGAGAAGAAGCAGACATCGCGGTCCGCGTCCTTCTCTCCAACACCGACGGCACTATGGTCGCTGGACAACTCGAAGAGGCGATCAGCGCATCGCTTGAGTTGGCCTGTCAAACCTACGATGACATCACGTTGCGGCGCTACCACGACGACGAGATCAACAATCCACGCTGGCTAGATGTCTCTGTCAACGTCACCGAGTCGGCTGAGGTGGTCAAAAGCGGTCGAGTGGCCATGGAGGCCATGCCCTCGCGCTTGCTCGAGCCAAACGAGATGCCCCGCCTGAAGGTCGGTGACTACCTGCAGCATCCACGGCTGGGTCAATGTGAGGTGGTCAAAGTCATCGATGACGATCGCGCCTCGATCCGAATGTCGACCGGCAAGATCGCCCAGTTGCACCTAGGACTGCTGAGTCTATCTCGAGGCCAGCGTAGCCAAGGTCGTATGGTCTACGACGTGCAGATTCGCCGCCGAAACCGTTAGCCGTCCATGACCAGCCGCGCCCAATGCATTGAGGCACTCCAATCGCTCTCGCCGACGCGGCTCGCCGAGTCGTGGGATAACGTAGGTCTGCTCGTCGAGCCGCGATCGACCGATGTCTCCCACATCGCCCTGACGATCGATCTGACCGAAGCGGTCTGTGATGAAGTCCTCGAGTTGGGCGCGGAGTTGGTGGTCGCCTATCATCCGCCGATCTTCTCTGGGCTCAAAAGGTTGACCCAAGCGAGCCCTTTAGGGCGGAGCCTGCTGCGCCTCGTTGAGGCGGGCGTCGCTGTATGGAGCCCTCACACGGCACTCGATGCCGCGATGGGTGGCATGAACGACTGGTTGGCCTCTGGCGTCGGACCTCATAAGTCGATGCGTCCGATTTCACAAATAGATGGGGAAGCGGTCGGCGTCGGCCTGGGTCGACTCGTTGAGTTACGTGAAGCCCTGCCGATCGAGGCGCTGGTGAGCCAACTCAAAGCCCATCTCGGCCTGAGCCATCTGCGGCTCGCCACGCCGAACAAGGTCGGCGGCTTGATCGAACGGGTCGCACTTTGCCCAGGTGCTGGCGGTAGCCTGTTTTCAACCATGTCGGACCCTGCTGATGGGGGGCCACAGCTCTTCGTCACCGGCGAGTGGGGACATCATCACGTACTGGCGGCTGTCGGCTCGGGTGCGTCGGTGATTTTAACCGATCACACCAACACCGAGCGCGGCTATCTGCCGAGCTACGCAGCCACGATCAGAGAGGCTCTCGTGGGAGTTAAAGTGTCGATATCGACCGCTGACCACGATCCTTTGCGAGTCTGTTGAGATTCGTTTCGCGCTGCACGCGACAGCCTGTGAACTCACGACTGGCCAGTCAAAGCGGGCGATGCCCTGAACTCAAAACTAGGACACAGGACCTCAACGAGCGGACGATAACTCCGAGTTTCGGGTCGTGTTGAGCACTCCCAAAAGGACTCGTTCACGTTGGTTTTTGCTTTTTCATGGGCGTTCATCGAACTCCGATGAGCCCCCCACGGCCATGCCAGCGCCAAGACGCTGCAATCGAGCTTGAACAAGTGTAGGCTCTGGGCCTGTTAAGGAGCAGAGCATGTCCAACCAACCCTTCCAACCCAAACGCTGGCGCCCGATTGAGGGACTACAACTCCAAGATCTTACCTATCATCGAGCCATCGATGACCAAGGCAAAGACGAGGGTATCGTTCGCATCGCCTTTGACCGCCCTGAGGTGCGCAATGCGTTTCGGCCACAGACGGTCGACTCGCTCTACCGCGCCTTGGACCACGCCCGGATGACGTCGGACGTCGGCTGCGTGCTGCTCACCGGCAATGGCCCCTCTCCCAAAGACGGCGGCTGGGCCTTTTGCTCCGGTGGAGACCAACGTATTCGCGGCAAAGACGGCTACAAATATGCGGAGGGGACGACGAGCGAGAGCATCGACCCCGCACGGCTGGGTCGACTGCATATCCTCGAGGTCCAACGACTGATCCGCTTTATGCCCAAGGTCGTCATCTGTGTGGTGCCGGGCTGGGCGGTCGGTGGGGGTCACAGCCTGCACGTGGTCTGTGACATGACCCTCGCGAGCGCTGAGCACGCGGTCTTCAAGCAGACAGATGCTGATGTCGCCAGCTTTGACGCCGGATATGGCTCAGCGTATTTGGCAAAGATGGTCGGCCAAAAGCGCGCCCGAGAGATCTTTTTTCTTGGCGACAATTACAGCGCTCAGCAGGCCTATGAGATGGGGATGGTCAACAAGGTCGTCGCCCACGCCGAGCTCGAAGAGGTCGCTCTCGATTGGGGGCGGAAGATTTGTGCCAAGAGCCCAACGGCCCAACGGATGTTGAAATTTGCGTTCAACATGGTCGATGACGGCTTGGTCGGCCAGCAGCTCTTTGCAGGCGAGGCGACGCGTCTGGCCTACGGCACCGACGAGGCCCGTGAGGGACGCGACGCATTTTTGGACAAGCGACCCCAAGACTTTAGCGCTTTCCCGTGGCACTTTTAGGTGACAGGAGCGCTCGATGACTCAGCCAAACCCTGCCTCTGTAGCGGCTCACGCTGCGGCGCTCCAAGCGCGGGAGCCGTCGTACGTGGATCCAGCCACTGGGCTGACAGCCATGACCGAGATCTCCCACCTTGAGCGTGGATATTGCTGCGGCAACGCCTGCCGACACTGCCCCTTTGAGTGGGCCTCTGTGTCCTTTAACGACATGCCAGCTGATGGCAAACCACCGCCGCCCGTCTCCTTGGAGTTGATGCAAGAGATCGCTCCAGACTTGTTGTAGGTCCCTCATTGTACCGGTCGCAGTCGACCCAAGAGGCGTCTGGAGTTTGTCAGCGCAGGGAGCCACACCATGGATGAGCCAATTCAAGGACGGCGCTCGACCCAAAGCGATCCGCCCCATGGTCTGCCACACGAGGTCCTATGGACGGAGCGGCGATTTGCTGTGCATCGGGTTCAATTGCCGCTCCGAGGTGGACAACGTGAGCCGCGAGCGCTCTTGGTCCACCCTGGAGCTGTGGTGATGCTGGCTTTGCTCGATGAAGAGCGGGTGGTGCTGATCCGAAACCATCGGTGGACAGTCGATCGCGTGTTGCTCGAGCTGCCAGCGGGTACTTGTGAACCCGATGAACCGCCTATCGAGGGCGCCGCCAGAGAGTTGATGGAGGAGACTGGCTACCGAGCGGACCGTATCGAAGCTCTGCCTGGATTTTGGGCTGCTCCAGGTACCAGCACCGAGTGGATGCACGTATTTGAAGCCACTGAGTTGAGTTGGGTGGGCCAGGCGCTCGAAGCTGACGAGCGAATCGAGCCAGTGATCCTCAATCAGAGCCAGATCAGACAGGCTCTGCAGAGCGGCGAGATCGCCGACGCCAAATCCATCGCTGTGCTCAGTCGCTGGCTGATTGGGCGTGAGTCAACACCGCTGTGAGCGCGCTCAACGACGCGTCTTTTTGGGGTTGCAGCCCTTCGCGAGCGCGTGTAGCTTGCGCCTCCGCGCAGCGCACGCTGCCACGCCAACATAGCTCAGTTGGTAGAGCAACTGATTCGTAATCAGTAGGTCAGCGGTTCGACTCCGCTTGTTGGCTCCCGAAATTTCAGGAATTTTGAGAGGCCCGACCAGGGCCTCTCTTCGTTTTAGGCGAGCATCTTGGCTAGGTCTCTGAGATTTGAGAATTCTCAGTATCAACAGAAGGCTATCAAGGCGCCCATCATTAAAATGCCATAAGCTCGGATGACATCGTACCTAATTAAACCGGAGCTCGATTTCATGCTCAGTGCGCATCTCTACGAACTTCTCGAAGCCCCCACCAACACGAGCCTAACAGCGCGAGCGGTTCGCGGTGGAGTACTACTACTCATCTTCGCGAATATCGTCGCCATGGTAGTTGGTAGTCACTACGGTCCTAACGAGGCCATGACGGTCACCCTGCAGCAGTTCGAGCTACTGTCGGCCTCACTTTTTGGATTGGAGTACGCCCTACGCGTCTGGGCAATCGGTGCCGCGCCAAACTTTGAAAAAAACTACGGCAGTCGAACGCGTTTCGCCCTAAGCCCAATGATGATTATTGACCTATTGGCCATCTTGCCTTCACTCATCCCCGTGTTTGGAATGCTCGATGCGCGAGTTCTGCGGCTTGCACGCCTGTTTCGGGTGGGTCGGGTGTTCAAACTAGGTCGTTACTCCGCTTCACTGCAACTTATCGTGCGCGTCTTTCGCCAGAAGAAGAGCGATCTGCTTTCAACATTGATGGTCTTGAGCATCTTACTTTTCGTTGCTTCTACACTGATGTATTTTGCTGAGCATAACGCGCAACCCAAAGTGTTCCCTAACATCAGTGAGAGCCTTTGGTGGGGAATGGGTACGTTGACACGTATCGGCTATGGCACAGCTGAGCCAATGACTGTGATGGGACGCGTTATCGGCGCAACGTTGGCTTTGATGGGAGTCGGCCTATTCGCCTTACCAACAGGCATCATCACCAGTGGCTACATGGATGAGCTTCGACGTAGACGAGAGCAAGACTGCTGTCCGCATTGTGGCAAGCGGTTGTGAACCCTCCAGCCCCGACTTCACGAGCCGATCCGTTGCCGCCAGGGCGAGGGGGCGGCTTGGGGTTTTTGTTGAGACAATGTGACCGACTGTTATTGTGCGCTTAGCGACTTTCATTTAGGTTGCAAGCGATTCGCCGCAGTTCATTTGCCGACGATACATCCCAAAAACTTCGAGAAGCACCATGACATCCGTATTTGCGCCTATTTCAAGATTCCCCAAACCCTTGTCCTCTGTCTTAATGGTCAGTGTCGCGCTGAGCCTGTTGGCGGG
>PBTG01000050.1 GCA_002726535.1 Myxococcales bacterium
AGGACTACAGGCTGACGGAGTCGTACTCAGCAATCCCGCCCTACACCAAGCATTTAAGGTGCCAAGTTGGAAAATCGTCGGCGCGCGCGTGCTGTCGCGTGTGCTGCCGCAGGTCTCGCTACCGACCGGATTGGAGGCGGACCAACTAAGCACAAATTCAGAAGCGAACGCCGACTATGCTGCCGATCCCTTGATCTTTTCGGGGGGAACCACCAGATGGGGCTGGGAGTATATCTGCGCTCAGCAAGCGCTCGAAGACGCAACGTTGCAGACCGACGTTCCGCTACTGCTGCTCTTGGGATCAGCCGATCCCATCATTGACGCCTCATTTACGCAACGTTGGATCGCGCGTTCGAATGGATTGTCATTAACGGTCCGAAATTACCCCAACTTGATGCACGAATTATCCAATGAACCCACAGTCGAGCGGGAGCGCGTCTTTGAGGACCTGATCCAGTGGTTGTTAGAGCGAGTGGCCTCTGCCGCAGCAGACTAAGGAGACCTTCTGGTGCGTCAACGCCTTGGCCGCTATCACCTAGTCCGCCACCTCGCTCAAGGCGGGATGGGTGACGTATGGCTGGCTGACGCGCCGGGTGCGGCGGGGTTTTCAAAGACCGTCGTCGTCAAGACGCTCTTGGGGTCATTGGCTTCCGATGAGCGATTTATCAAAGGGTTCGTCGCTGAGGGACGACTCTTACTTGAACTCGATCACCCAAACATCGCACAGGTGTTGGATCTCGATTGTGTCGACGAGCAGTGGTTGATTGCGATGGAGTTCGTCGACGGCTTCAACCTTCGCGAGTTGTTGGCGGCGCGCTCTAGTTCCGAGCCGGTAGATGAAGTCGTTGCCTTGTGTGTAATGGTCGCCCTTGCTCGCGCGCTCGATCACGCGGGAACCAGGGTCAACGCCAAGGGACAACCACTAGGTCTCGTCCATCACGATGTCAGCCCATCGAACGTCATGATTCGTCGCGATGGCTTGATCAAACTTGTAGACTTTGGGGTCGCCCGAGCGCGACTCGGTCCACAACAAGTTGGCCAAACCTTGCGCGGGAAGGTTCCTTACTTGGCTCCGGAACACCACCAAAACCCAGATGCCTTGGACTCCCGCGTCGACCTCTTCGCTCTCGGTCTCATGTCTCTCGAGCTGTTAAGTGGACACAGAGCGCTTGACGTCAGTCATGTCGATGCGTTGCCAGGGGCTTGGGCAGAGCTCAGCGCGAAGGTCCGATCGCTGCAGTGTACCGAGGCCACCGCTGAACTCATCGGCGAACTCTTGGCTCTGAACCCACAGGATAGGCCTCCGAGTGCAGCGAACGTCCTCGATAGGATTCAACAGCGTTTGGTGGCTTTAGAGGTCGCCGACTATGAGCGTCCCGTCGTACAGACCTTCGCTCAGGCCTTTGAGTCGCTCGATCGCTCCCGCTCAGGTTTCGATCAGACCTTGTCCGACGGACTTTTTGATGCGGCTCCCGCGGGTCCAGCGACTGCGTCGCTGCCCGGTCTGTCGCAGCTCGGCTCCGAGCCTTTAGCGGCCAGCGACGCTCCGGCTCTTTTGGAGGTGCCATCGGAAGCTGAGATTCGAAGCGTTTCGCCCGAATCATCGTCAGGTCTTTCCACTGCATCCCCGAGGGCCTCTCGCCTCAGGTGGGTTGTTGTGTTGGTGTTGGGGATGGTGTTTTTGTTTCGAGAGGCTGCCATGGACCCATCTCAGCCAGAGCCTCTCTCGCCACCCACAAGGCAGCCCATCACTACGTCGGGCTCGACGGCCAGCCCGACATCTCCCACGCCAGAGCAGCCGCCTGTGGCAACTCAGATTGAAGACCCCGCTGAATCTGCTGTGGCCGCACCATCGAAGGTGATGGCTTTGCCTGTGACCGCGGCGACCCAAGCGCCGCCCGCGTCAGAGCAGCCGCTGCGGCGAGCACGAGCCGAAGTTCGCGGGCTCAAAGCCCGTAGCGGATCTTTGGTATTTCGGGTCCTTCCGGCTGATGCCAAGGTGCTCATCGACGACGCTAAAATCCCGCATCGTGATGGAATCTATCGAGTTCGTTTGAAACCTGGTGTGCATCGAGTGACCGTTATCGATCCCTCCTCCGGTCACAAAGTTCAACGCAAAGAACGTGTCTTCGCGGGGCAGGCCAAAAAAATACCCGGATTTGTCTTGCCAGGCGTGCTTTAGACGAGCCTCCCTATGCATTCGTCTGAGGCCGTCGTATGGTCTTGCCATGACTTTTTCTACCCAAACGTTGACGGCCGCGAGTCCAGAGCGCTACTCGTTACCAGCGTTTCAGCTGCGCTTGCTCGATGCTGCGATAGAACAAGGGCCCAAACGCTTCGATCAACGGGTGATCTACGTCGGATCTGCGCCAGATAACGATCTGGTGATCGATGACGTGTCCGTGTCACGAAACCACCTGAAAATCGAAGGGGAGCAAGGGGGATATCGGATCGTCGATCTCGGCTCAAAAAACGGTCTCTGGCTCGCAGGAGCGCGCGTTCGAGAGGCCATCTTAAATCAAGACACAATCTTACGTTTGGGCCAGTCACAACTGTCCTTTGAGTTATTAGATACACAACATGAAGTTGCGCTGGCTCGGCAACCCAAGTTTGGACGTATGCTCGGCCAGTCGGCGCAGATGCGAGAGATCTTCGCACTACTCGCGAAGGTTGCGGCCACCGACGTCACGGCGCTGGTGCAGGGCGAGTCAGGTACAGGAAAGGAACTCGTCGCCGAAGCGCTCCATGAGCACTCGGGTCGGAGACCAGGTCCTTTTGTGATTTTTGATTGTTCAGCAGTTCAACGAAATCTCGTCGAGAGTGAGCTTTTCGGCCACGTCCGCGGTGCCTACACCGGCGCGATCGCCGCTCGTGACGGTGCTTTCGTAGAGGCCGATGGTGGTACGCTCTTTTTAGATGAAATCGGAGAGTTGGACTTGGACCTTCAACCCAAGCTGCTCCGCGCGCTCGACAATCGAGAAGTGCGTCCAGTAGGTGGCGGTCAGCGTCGTAAGGTTGATGTGCGATTGGTCGCAGCGACCAATCGCGACTTGTCGGCGATGGTTCAAGAAGGGACCTTCAGGCAGGACCTATTTTATCGGTTGAACGTCGTGAAAATCCAATTGCCCCCCTTGCGAAGGCGCCCCGAAGACATCCCTCAGTTGGTCGAGAGTTTCTTGGCCGATATCCAACGCCGTGGTGCAGGTAGAAGCCTGTCTGTCAGCTTTCGGACGATGAATAAACTGCAATCGCACCCTTGGCCAGGCAATGTTCGTGAGTTACGCAATCACGTCGAGCGAGCTGTCGTGCTTTCGGACGGCGAGGAGCTCGAAGTCCAACTCGACAATAGCGCGCCACGTCTCGCGACCCATCAAATCGATGATGCCTTGGCGGCACGTTTTGATTTGCCTTTTAAAGATGCCAAGGCGCGTCTCATTGAGACCTTCGAGAGAAGCTATTGGCACAGAGCGTTGCAGCGCACGGGATGGAATATCTCTGCGGCCGCTCGGGAGACAGGGCTGCATCGCAAATCACTGGAGTATTTGATCCGAAAGTTGGATCTAAAACGACCTTCAGCCGACGAATGATCGATCGTTGGCGTAGATTTTTTGGTTCATAGGCGCCGTAAGAGCCGGTCAACCATTGGTATTGTGCGGTTAACTACTTTGCGCAGATCCCCGAAGCTGTTGCGATAACTGCGGTAAACGTTCGAGATCTTCTGTCAACTCGATCTAACTCACTAAAAAAGTTGCGCTTCGGCCGACTCGGTCTAGATTTATCAAAGCGCTGGGGATGAAGATGAGTTGCTCACTTCGAGCATCACGTCTCCACATGCCTGCGGCCCGAGCCGCAACTGGAGTTGGAAAAGTGGCGAAGTTCAAAACTGAAATTAAGACCAAAACGCTCACGCAAGTGGAGCTCGAACGACAGTTAAATCGAACCCAACTGACTGGACTCGAAGAGCGGCTACTGCGGATGCACCATGGTGTTGCACTGGGGGCTCACGAGTCGATTGAGTTCGTTCGACCTGCGGCTCTGGAGTCACAGATCGCGATCGCCGAGATTGAAATGCATGTCTGGCGGCATATGCAGACGGACGTCGAGTGCGTGGTCGACAACGATATTATCGACGAGTTGAACAACCTATAAAAAGCGCAGCACCACGTCGCTGGTCTATGCCAAAACCCTTGACTCCATCGGTGAGGTGCGGCATATGACCGGGCCCCGGGAGTGATTTCGGGCCGATCCTAGCGAGGTATATTATGGCGTCTCCGACCCAACAGACCAAGAAGATCCGCAAGCACAAGCGTCGCAGCCGTGGGGCCGATCGCAAAGCGGGTATCCGACAGGCTCAGCGTTTGCAGTCTGAGAGCGTGCTGGAAAAGGCGCTCGGTGAGCGTATTTCACTGCTCAAGCGTTAAGCTCGTTACACGAACGTAGACAGCCACCGCATTTGGTGCGGTGGCTGTCTTTGTTTTTGTCGTCTCTTTAGAGACGTTTATTGGATCGATTTTTATTGGTGCAGGCACTTCATCGGCGTTTCGACAGGGATCGTGAAGACCACGACTTTGGGAGCGATTTGGCTCGATCTGGGCTGGGTTAGCTACACGAGGGCGCCCCACAAGCGCCGCTGTCATCACAGCTTTCGGGCTTGCTGTCGCCCTGCTGTGTTACGGCCGTACCGGAGCGACCTGTGCCACCATAGTCACTTGCGTACCAGCCAGCGCCTTTGAGGTGAAAGGTTCCACCCGATATCTGACGTTTAGGACCCGCGCTCGCACATTGAGGACAATCTGCTTGAGCAGCGGCTGTGATGCGTTGAAACACCTCAAAGTGGTGCTCACATTGATCGCATCGGTAGACATAGGTCGGCATGTAGAGCTCCTGTACGGCGCGAACCCTACGATATCGTCTGGTCGTGTCAACTGTCACGCTTCGATGTAAGGCGGTCGATACGCTCGCTCTGTCTCACAAGATTCAACTCGATTCGATCTGGTTCAGGTCCCCGAGATTACACGTTGATTCAAGTAGTTTGAGAGGCTTCGGGGGCCATGTTAGCTTGAGCGGTACCGGCCAGCAGGATCCTTAGACCGGTATTTTGTCCTTTCGGAGACCTTCGATGCGCGTTTGTCCAAAGTGCGGACTCAAGACTGACGCCCACGTGTGTCCGAATGATGGCGTTACGACAGTGACTGTGACCGACGGTGTCTCGACCTATGCGCCCGGTACGATTATCGCTGAGCGCTATGAGGTCCAAGAAGTCCTCGGCATCGGCGGCTTCGGCGCAGTGTACCGTTGCAATCAGCTGTCGATGGACAAGCAGGTCGCAGTCAAAGTTCTGAAAAAAGAACACATTCGTAGTGATGAACACGTAAAGCGCTTCGCTTTCGAGGCGCAAATCGCATCGAAGCTCACACACCCCAACACGATTCAAATCTTTGATTTTGGTGCCAATACGGTTGATTCAGCCCTCTATCTTGTCATGGAGTTTCTTGAGGGTGAGACCTTGGCGACGCGCTTGGACCGCAAGCGTCGCATCTCGCCGCAAGAGGTCATCCATATCTTAAAACCGGTATGCCATTCACTTGCTGAAGCCCATGACAAGGACCTGATCCATCGTGACCTAAAGCCAGAGAACTTGATGTTGACCGAGGTCAAAGGCGACCCCAACTACGTCAAAGTGCTCGATTTTGGGATCGCCGCGAGGTTGGCTGAGAGCACCGAGCAACAAGAGAAGCTCACGGAAGTCGGCATGATCATGGGTACGCCCACCTACATGTCGCCAGAACAAGCCCACGGCAAACCCCTCGATGCGCGGAGCGACATCTATGCCTTGGGCGTATTGATGTACGAGATGCTCACTGGCGAGGTGCCTTTCGATGGAGATCAGCCGATGAATGTGCTGCTCAAGCACATCAGTGAGGCACCGATTCCCCCCTGTGAGATGGCGCCGGATGTGGAGATCCCCTTCGCTCTGGAAAAGTTGGTCCTACAGTGTTTGGAAAAAGAGCCGATGCTGCGCCCGCAGACTTGCACAGAGCTCGCAGAGGCTTTGATCCAGGTGCAGACGCAGCCGGATGGGGTATTGCGACGGGGGCGCGTAAACTCGCAGCCAGATGACTTTCAAGTCACTGAGCCCGTCGAGGGGTTGCTGCAACAAAGTCTTGACGCCGGTCAGGGTTCGCTCGCTCCCAAACGGCGCCCCTCAGCCCATGGTGGTTTCGTTTCGAACTCCTCGAGCGCCGGCAGTGGATCGATCTGGAAGGGTATGGGCTTGTTGTTGTTGGTTGGGTTGATCGCGGTTGTGTTGACCTTGGCCTTGGTGCCCTCATCAAAACAAGAGGTCAAAGATCCAAATACCCAGCGAGCTCCAGCCAAGGTGCAAGTGCCGTCGTCCGTTGAGCCTAACGCTCCAGTCAAAGCCCAGCTCAAAGACAAAGATCCAACGCAAGACGAGCCCGATTCGGCGAGTCAAGACTCGACTCCGCTGGAGTCAAAACCCAAGGCAGCGTTGGCGCCGAAGCTACCAGCACAGGCTAAGGCCTCCCCAAAAGCTAAAAAAGCCCCAGTAAAGCGCCCTGAAGCACCCACCAAGCCCGTCAAAGTGGTCAAGCCGCCACGACTAGCACCGCCGAGCAAAAAATCGCCTCCAAGCAGTCCTGAGCCGAAAACGACTCCTCAGCCACGCAAAGCGCCGGACAAAAAGCCTCCCGTGCGAAAGAAGGGGCCCACGCGGGACGACTTTCGGATCGATTAGACCCGGTAGACCTCACGAAAGTTGACGGCACGCGGAGATCGGGCGATCAGATACCAGTGGTGTTGAAACCACTGCTGGAGTCGAGTGATGATCTTGCGCACCGTCGCCCCATTGATGTGCTTTGTCTTGATTGTGGCGCCCCTACAAGTGGTTGGCGCTCCAAAGGGTGACCGGGCCTCGATGCAGCAGGCTCTTGAAGTGTTCAAACAAGGTCGAACGGCGCTCAAAGCCAAAGATTATGACGCCGCGCTGAAGTTTTTCCGAAAAGCGCAGGCCATCTACGAGCATGAGCCGTTGATTATTTATGCGCTCGCGAAGACCCTCGATCACGCTGGCCAGTTTGAAAACGCGCTGCGCTACTACCAACTTTTCATCACCACCTCAGAGCCCGATGATCGAGAACGGCCTCTCGCTCGAAAACGGATCGAAGCATTGCAAGACAGGCTTGCTCGCCGACCAGCTCGATTGGTGCTCAAGGGGCTAGCGGCGGGTGCAGCGGTCAAACTTGACGGAAAGCAGGTCCAAGTCGATCCGCAAAATACTTTGGAAATGAAAGCTGGGATTCACTCCATTGAGGTGCGGCTCGGGAATCGAATTCCTTTTGTTCGAAATGGCCTCGCCCTCGCGGCCGGTCAGATCCTCAAACTTGAGGTTGTGCTCTTAGAGCCGGTTGATCCTTCCTTGTTACCTAGGGACCATACGTGGACATGGGTTGCTGGTGGCGCCACCGCCGTCGCCGGTCTTGCTTTGGGCATTTTCGCGATTCGCCGGGTTGCGCTCCTCAACGAGTATTACGAGATGGTCGAGTCCAACAGCGGCAAAGTGACCAACGCCACACTGAAAAAATATGACTGCCAGAGCACTAAGCCTGAAGACTGCCCAGTGCTTTGGAAAGAGGTTAGCGCACGCAAGGATGCGTACGACGCAAACGAGGGCTGGATGTACGCCACTGGGATTGCCACTGGTGTCTTCGCTATCGCGACGGTTGCGGCCGTATTCGCTGCTCCGGTCAAAGCGGGCCAGGAGCGCAGCTCAGTGTCGGTTCGACCGACTTTCAACGGCAATCAGCTTGGGGTCTTGCTGAGGTTTTAAAAATCTCACGGAGCCACCAACCACGGGCTCCTTCGCAAGACCTGAATCTGTTCGTGACTCAGTTGCAGACTCTGCTCGCTGAGGGACCAATACATTAAGTTTTTTGGATCGTCCTCAGCGGTATCTACCAAGGTATCATGGGCACCATTTGGACCTGGCTCCGAAGAGTGAAAGAGCCCCAAATAATGGCTCACTTCATGAACCAACGTGACGCCTAGAAGGTCAGGTTGACCCTGTGGGATGTGCAAAGACAGCGCGACGCCGGCCCGAATATGCCCCACCTCATTGGGCGGCCCCGGGATACCCCCGGCGACACCCAAGGCTACATTGGCTCCTGGAGGAGCGCCGGCTGCGATAATGCGATCGGTAAAGAACACATTGATTGCCTTGGGTAGTCCTGCGCCGCTCTCAAAGAGCTTGGCCAGGTCGCTATCCACAGGTTTTTGGGTGGCGATGTATTGGCCTTGGGGATCGACATCAAAACGGCGAATCGGTCCGAACTCAATGTTCGCGGCGGATAAGATTGTCTGTGCGAAATCGATGGCTTGTTGCAGACGTTGTTGGTCGACGGAGTTGACCGCATTCCAGCCTTTCGCTCCGGTAAAACACAAGTTCATGGGCAATTTGAGAGTTGTCGACACCTCGGTGGACCGAACAAAATCGACGCCGATCTCGACCTGCGTAGCGACTGGTTTGCGAGCATCGTCGAATGCGTAGACACGAATTTGGTGAAGGCCTGGCCGCAGTTCAATCAAGGGCGTGTTTGGAAATAAAAATGCCGCGTATCCACGCTGGGCGACGATCCGGTTTTGACAAGGGCCAACACAGGCGTCTGGTAGCGATGTTTGGTCCAACCACGCTTGAGGAATCATCGCGAATCCAGCGTCTCGGGTCAGCGCAGCTAAGGTGTAGTGAAACTCATCGGGTCCATCGACGTGGACCACGATGGCGGTCACATCAGCCGGTAAATCGAAGACCACCTTGGGGCTTTTCCCTGTGGCGTCTGTGCTGTGTTCGCCAAGCTTGATTCGTTGGACGCGCAATGGAGCAGGGCCTTGACTGTCAGCCCCAGCCACATCCGACAGTGCTTGTTGATCAGCCTGATCGATAGGGTCACTCGCAGACGGGGCGCTGCAGGCGCAGAGCAGAACAATTAACCAGAGTCCTAGCCTGATGGAGAGGTGCTTGACCTGCCGGCTCAATTTGGCCTGTAGGCGACTGATTTGCACCGTTGTATGCGTGGCTCTTTTCATCTCAATGAGAGCATACGTCTTTCCGAGCTGTGAGGACATCTTAAGTGTTGTCGACCGGATGAGTTGAAATAAAATCTGCCCTTGATGCGTTTAGAAGATATAGCCCGGTGTGCTCCCCACTCCAAACGGGCGTCCCCGCGACTCGCGGGCTCCGCTGCGCAACGTCCCCCACTCCTCTGACGCGCGGAGCCCGTGAAGTCGCCGATCAATCTGGGTCATGGTTTGACGACAGACGAGGGCCGTGCTCCCATCTGTAACAACGATGTCTAAGCCTTCCTCGCCATTTGTGCAGATTTTGACCAAGCGCCATGTGGTGGTCTGTGTTGGTGCAGGCGGCGTCGGCAAGACGACGGTCTCGGCGAGCCTCGGAGTCGGCGCCGCGACCTTGGGCAGACGCGCATTGGTTCTCACGGTCGATCCCGCTCGACGTTTAGCCAATGCGTTGGGTTTAGAGAACATTCGAGAGGATATTCAGCACATTTCAGCCGCCGAACTACAGGCGCTCGGGATCGATTGTGACATTGGCTTTGATGTGGCCATGCTCGACGTCAAGTCGACCTTTGATCGTGTCGTCACTCGGCTTGCTCCTAATCCAAAGAGCGCTGAAGCCATCTTAAACAATCGATTTTATCGCCATGGCTCTTCTGCTTTGGCGGGTTCTCAAGAGTATATGGCCATGGCCCGGCTCAATGAAGTGGTCCATCAAACAGACTACGATGTGATCATCTTAGATACCCCGCCATCGGCCCACGCGTTGGACTTTTTGGAGGCTCCACAACGGATGATCGACCTCTTCGAGTCGTCGGCATTTCGAGTCCTGCTCAAGACCGTCGCGCGAAAAGGTCGAGTCAGTGGACTGTTTCGCGCCGACGGCCTGGTCATGCAGGGACTCAATCGCTTCACCAGTTCAGAGAGCTTTTCGAGCTTATTGGATTTCTTTGCGCTGCTCAGTTCGACCTTCGATGGATTTATTGAGACCGCTTCGGAGGTTATGGCCTTACTCAGGAGTTCTCAGACTGCGTTCGTCGTGGTGTCAGCCTGCGATCAGGTGAGCACGCAAGAGGGCCATTACCTTGCTGAAAAATTGTACAAAGAGCGGATGGAAATTGGCGCCTGGATTTGCAATCGGGTCCTTCTCAGCACATCTGAGAGTATCGACGCGCTTGCCGTCCCCAGCGATCAGTCTGCCAGTGAGCTGAGCGTTGACGAAATCGGCGCTATTGCCACAGCTCGCGCCGCGATGGTTGGACTCAGCTTGCGCGACCGCGCTCACCTTCAACATCTTAGGCAGAGCCTCGCTGATCAACACCCTTTGCATTGGCTACCCCGCCATCCACAAGAGCCATCGCAGCTCATTGAGCTCTATGCATTGGCTCAGACGCTCTTGAGCCCAGCTCGTGGCGGCCTTCCTTGATGGCTTCGATACGATGGGTTTGGGTGCTTGTGCTCGCCCTGCCTTTTGTGCTGCCCGCTGTGATTGACGGAGTCTTTGTCGGTAACGGCACCGATCTATTCTCGTATCAATTGCCTATGCGCCGCGCGCTCCAGGAGGTATTGAGCGGAGGCGAGTTGCCAACTTGGAATCCATGGGTTCTAGCAGGCGTGCCGATGCTCGCTGGCATGCAGCTGGGAGTCTTATACCCACCCAACTGGCTCACTGGCTTGCTACCTCCCGAATATGGCCTTGAGTTGTCGCTGATCTTGCACGGCTTATGGATCGTGGTCGGCGCTGCTTTTGTCAGTCACGCTATTCGACAGCGCTTGTCATTTGAAATCGATGCGCCGGCCCTGGTCACAGCAGTAATTTTTGCCATGTCTGGTCAGTTGTGGGGCCACATCTTCGCTGGTCACGTGAGCTATTGGCAGGCCTGGAGTTGGGCGCCTTGGGTTTGGGGATTTGCCCTTCATGTCCAACTCAAGACTACAGGTCGACTCAGTTTGCTTTTGGCCGCATCGATAGGATTGCAGGTGTTAGCTGGTCACCCTCAGGTCTCATATCTCACGGCAATGGGCACCATTGCACTGCTCAGCTGGCGATGGTGGGCCACACCTGCGAGCCGCACTGGCAAATCAATCCTTGTATTGGTCGTCGCCGCGCTAGGAGCCGTAGGTCTCGCGGCCATCCAGCTCTTTCCTACTTTAGAACTCGCTCCAGACTTGAACCGCAGTCTTGCGAACGCGAGCAAGATACCGTTGGCCTTTTCAGCGCCGCCTCAGACTCTTTTGACCAGCTTGGCCTGGGACGCCTTTGGCGGCCCCTCTCCCCGTCTGACTTCATTTTCATATCATGAGACTCAGGCTTTCATCGGAGCTACCGCCAGCGTCCTCGCGCTCTTCGCTTTCGTTACCGTGCCTCGTCTGTGGCCCTTGGCCTTATTTGTCATCTTGTTTGGCGCTCTGTCGGTTGGTTCCAATGGACCGACGATGCCCGCACTTCTGGGCGTGTTGCCTGGACTGGAACTCTTTCGGGTTCCAGCGAGGTGGCTCTTACCTGCCACCGGATTAATCGCTCTGGCGGCAGGGCAAGGTCTGCATCATTGGGGTCAGGGCCACCTGTTGCGCCGAAGGCTGATGCTTGCGATCGCGCTGGGCACGAGCTGCGCTCTGATCGCCTTGATGATGACCATTGACCCGGAGACAGGCTGGTGGCGGGAACTGATCCGAAAATCGGTGAAGAGTAGTTCTTTATCTGATGTAGTCGATGGATTGCGAACTCATCTGTGGATTTGTCTGTTGGCCATCATCGCCTGTGGCGTGATGATGCGCCGCAAACGTTGGGCTACGCAGACTCAATGGATCTTCGCGCTCGTTGTGCTCGCTGAGGGGGCATGGTTTTGCGCACCTCATCTTGATCAGCGATTTCATTGGCCTCGAGAGCGAGTCGATTGGTCAGCAGGGTTGGCCCAGAGTCTCCAGGAACAGACAGGCAATGAGCGTTTAGCCACATCACCTCGACTCCGACACGCAAACTGGGGAGGCGCCCATCGAGTGGCGATCGCCGGTGGCTATGAGACCGCGGTGCCCATGTGGACCAATCTTTATTTAAATCGGGCTCGGAAGCGTCCTGGCCGACGGTATGCGGTCAATCTTCAGACCGGCTACGACTCCCGCTTGCTCGATCGCTTGGCAGTTCATCACTATCTCCGTCGCGTACGGGATAAAAAACTTCGGGGTTGGCGTCAGGTCGCGAGTGCTGGAGTTGTCGCCTTGGATCGCAATCCGACGCCTTTGCCGAGAGTCGGTTTTGCACAACAAATTCAGATTGAGCCTTCTCGTCAGCAAGCCATCAAAAGATTGGAGCGTTTGCCTTTGAACGTCACGCTTCTCCAAGGCGAACTCTTGCATGACACGGCCGGTGTTGGACGCGTGATGAGTTCGATTTTTGGAGCAACACACTTGAGCGTACAGGTTCATTGCGACCGGCCTAAAGTACTGGTGGTTCGCGATGTTCTTAGCGCTGGATGGAGCGCGAAGATCGATGGCAAACCAGCGGAGATGACCCTCGCAGATGGACTTTTTCGGGCACTGCCGATCCCGGCTGGTGAGCACCGAGTTGAGATGAGTTACCAAGCCCCTGGGCTGCGCGTAGGCGTTTGGACCAGCGCGCTGCTGTGGGGGCTTTGGCTCTTGTTATGGTTTGCCTTTCCCAAGAGTACAGCCCGAGAGCCCTGACGCACTTGGAGACGACCATCGGGCCAGATTCGCCCATGGACAAACCCGTCTTCCGTGACCCACAAGCGTAGCCCCAGACGTTGATATCTAGCTGCGATGGTGGGATGTGGCAAAGCGATAGCCCCCCAACGACGAGCTCCAGCGATCGATAACAAAGGAGAGACTTGTCGAAGAAATCTCTCTGAACTCGACGTCAGGCTTCCGTGGTGGGGGACTTTGAGTAGGTCGACCTTACTCAGCGCTTGGCGTCTCAGTAAGAGCGCCTCAGTCTGCTGCTCGATATCACCAGTCAACAAGATCTTGCGCCCAAAGACACTGACTTCAAGGACCAAAGAGTTGTTGTTTAGGCTTAGTTGTGGCGAAGGGCCTGACGGCGGTGGCCAGAGCCTTTGAAGAGTCACCTCCGACAAAACGGCACGATCGCGTCGCCATGGACGCGTACCTCGGCGTTTCAATAAGCGTTGCAAAGCGAGGTGCTCAGAGCTTGTCCCAGACGGACCGACAAACCAAAAGTATTTCACGTCCATTGCCTGCGTCACAGCCAAGAGCCCGTTTTCATGATCAGGATGCGCGTGAGACAAGATCATCATATCAATCTTGTGAACACCTAGCGCCCTCAAACTCGGAATCAGCGCCCTTCGACCGATATCTCCTGCATCTTGGGCGCGGCCGCCGCCGTCAATCAAAATGGTCTGATTCGCACGGGTTCTTATCAGGGTTGCGTCGCCATGACCGACGTCGAAAACCCACAATTGAGTCCCCAAAGGTTGGCTAAGCAATATGGTCGCCCACAGCCCCGCACCGGCTGTGACGATTCGCGACATCGTACGACCTGAGGGTCGCGCCAAAAGGGCCATTGCGAACGTCAATGACCACCCGACCACAGAGCTGGCTGGGTGGCCGAGAGGCAACCAAGGCCAGAGATTGGCGTCGATTTCAGATAGAGCTTGTAAAGGCGCATAGCTGACTTCAAGCCAGCGAGCTATCCAAACTAAGACGTGTGCATTGACATCACAGGCTACGGCCAGGCTAGCCAACAAAGAGGTTGGTACCATCACAAATCCAACCCAAGGGACGACGAGCAAGTTCATCAATGGGCTGATCAGACAGAGTCCACCGGCCATTGGTACGACCATACATGAGGTCATCGCGCTGGCACCGACGCTGATGCAAGCTGTTCGCACTACATATGAGCTTCCCCGGCTGAATTTTGCAGCGATCAACACCCCGCTGACACCGAGCAATGACAAGTTCAAACCAGAGTCGAGCGGAGCGTCTAGATCGATACACCACGCAGCTACAGCCGCCAGGCTAACGAGGGTTAGCGGCGCAGTGCGCATCCCCCATATTCGAAGTCCGAGTCCCACGCTCAGCATCCAAGCTGCACGACAAGCACTCGATGAAAAGCCGCTTAGCCAGACGTAGCACCAGCATGCGATGGTTCCGAGACACCATTGAAATACTATCCTTGGACAGCGTCGTAAGACCCAGACCTCGAGCCAACCTCTCAACAAGATTGCCAATGCGGCCATCGCGATCAATAGGACAAAACCCACATGAGCGCCTGACACTGCCAAGATGTGAATCGTGCCCGTCCTCAGGAGATTTGCTCGTAAGCTCGGGCAAATCTTGCTTTTGTCACCCATGCTCAATGCCAGCGCGAGCCCTCCGGCCGGACTGTCAAAGATCGCCTTAAAGCGATTGCGTAGTTCACTTTGAAAGGGCTCTTCGAGTTCGGCATTTGCGCCTCGCTCCCATGATACGTGATCAAGATCTCTCGCGAATAAGCGGCCTCTAATGCCGCGTCTATGCCAATCTCGTCTGCTCTTATCTGCGCCTGGATTACCAAAAGCAGGGGCAGGATGAACGAATCCTAAAATCCAAAGGACGGCTCCCTGTCGGAGACTGCACAATCTAGTAGGCAGGTGAACAAAAACTCGACCTCGCTGGCTCTTGCAGCGCCCTTGAATACAGGTACGTAGCCAACGAGCTGTGGTCACACAGGTTCCACGGGCCTGTTTGGGAGCATGGAGCAGGCTGACCCGATGTCGAGGAGGCACAGCACCGGCCTTAGGCAACAAGGTCCTGTCGAGTGGTAGTGGGGCTGCAGCACCTGCGCTCCAGATAAGCGCCCAAAGCACTGTCGATAGAGCCAAGGTCCGCCAATCTCTACCCTCGTCTCTCAAGCACCAAACCAACGTGATGATCGCGATTGCGCCGATCAACGTGGCCAAGCCAGACAAGGCCGATGTTGCCGCCCACCGAGCGCTCCATATTAGCGCAACAAGCCCCAACCAGAGCCCTCGCATCGTGTCTCCCACCGAGCGGCCATAGTGTGGCAGCTAGCAAGATCAAGACGGGGCTCGGCGGGACTTTCGCCAAGGCTGTGGTGTTGGGGGGCTTAGAAGCGGTATTGCGCTTCGAGGCTGAGCTGTTGCTCAAGATTCGCCGGCAACCCTGGTTTGGGGTTGGCGACACTCCGGTTTTTGTAGAGCAGCGATACGATCCCGATGTTGCGATAAAAGTACATGTGGGCCGCTAGACGCCACTGCCGCTCTTCGAGTTGTTTTTTCAAATCCGTCTGGAGGAGCGATGGTGGGTTTTTCATCGGAGAGGGGATGAGGTACTCACCAAAATCAGCCGCTATAAGCAGCCGTTTGGGGATGACCAAGAATCCCAATTGCACCACATACGCTGTCTGAAAAGATTCGAACTCTAGCTCCTGCTTGCTGTAGTTCTCAGCCATCAACACCAGCCTGTTTGTACGCAAAACCAGCGAGGAGTTTGTCGCTGCGTAGCGCTCTTGAGCGCGTTGGTCGTATTTCGCGCCAAACGTAAAGGCCAAAGTTGTCGGGACCGGTGTGTACAAGAAGGGGTTATCGAAGCGGCTGTAGTGACCCAAAATATTCCAGGCCACCTGAGCTCCAGCTGCGTAGGTGTAGTTGGTGTTGTTGTACGAGAAGTAGCGACCTCCGACATTGCCAGAGAAGCGGCCTGAGCCACCGGCGACAAAGACGCGGAATTGCAGCTTGCCGCTGTCTCCGATCGGCCCACCAAACTCAGCAGAAGCGCCGTTGCCTTGCTCAAACGCGTTGTAGACGTAATAGGCAGGTTCCAACAAGAGTTGTTTGGCCGCCGACAAAATCAACGACGGGGACAGTCCGCCGCCGCCGCTGTTGATGTTGATGTAGTGACCGCTTTTTCCGACTGGCATCTGGAACATCGCGAAGGTCAATCGCGGCGTTTTCTCCGCTCGCATGCTCAACAGGTAAAAGCTGTTTTGGATCAGAGGCACAGGGCCAAAAGATCGCAGCTGTATGCGCGAAAAGCGCGTGTCCATCGTGCCGTCGCCATCTCGGTAGCTCTTGATGTTGTAGCTCTGTTCAATACCCGCGACGACGGAAAAGCGCATTCCTGGATTGCCGCGACAGACGGTGACGGTCGGGTCAAATCGGCATCCAAAATCTGCGCAATCGATCCGTCCGTCTTTGTCATTGTCGATGCCATCGGAGCAGAGTTGGTCGTTGCGCTCACCATCTTTGTCGCTGCCCTTGCCGATGAGATCTTCGACCGACATGCCCGCGCCGAGATCGGGGATTTCTTCCTCTGGGGCGCCGCTGTTGCCGGAGCCTCCACCTGTGTTCAAACTCCCCTTCCAGGAGCCTTTACACACGGTGATTCCAGGTCCGCCGCAAGCCGAGTCGTCGCAATCGACAGCGCCATTGCCGTCATTGTCGATCCAGTCAGAGCAGCGTTTGTTGGTGTTCTCTGGGTTGCCGTCTGCCTTGCATACGTCAGTCTTCAAGCAGTCTTGATCAGCGCAGTCCGTCATGGAGTCGCCATCGTTGTCTTTGCCATCAGCGCACTGGGTCTCACTGGAGGGTTGCGCTGCAGCGCTGCTCGATGGGGCGCTCGTTGACGCGTCGGGTTGCGACTGTGCAGGCGCCGCTGCGAGCGCGACAGGTGTGAGGAGCAAAGTCAACCAAGCTGCGATTGACCAATGCTTTCGCTCATAGATGAGGTTCATGTCTCGTCCTCCTGATCGGATCGTGTTTGAGCCGATCACAACACGCTATTGGCAAACTTTGAGTTTGCCCTCGCACACAGTCACTTTTGGATTCCAGGCGCAATCCCAATCATCACAATCGGTAAACCCGTCTCCATCATTGTCTTTGCCATCGCTGCAGATGCCGTTGATTACCGCAGGGCTGTCCGAGGGCTCAAAGCTCTCTTGGCAGGGGTGACGTTGGTTGATTGCGTCCCACGCGTCTGCGCTTCGGCACGAGCGGTCGCTGCAGTCGATGTAGGTGTCGCCGTCATTATCTAGACCATCTTTGCATTTGTCCCAAGTGTCCTCTTGGAGCGATTTGCAGAAGTCGGCAACGGTTTTGAACTCATCGCCCAGGGCGTCATCAGCCGTGTAAGGTGCTACAGAGTCGCTGCATGAGTAGTCATTGCAGTCTGGGTAGCCGTCTTTGTCGTCATCGATTCCATTGGTGCATTTGGCCTCTGAGCTCTCCTGTAACGAAGCGCAATACTCGTAGATCTTAAAGTTGTTTGATTTCGAGCAGGCGTTGTCGTTGCAATCCATGTAGCCGTTGCCGTCGTTGTCCACGCCATCCTGGCATTTTTCCAGCGTATTCTCAGCTTTTTCATCGCAATACGTAACGACCGCTGGGTCATCATTTTCACTGCAAGAAAAATCTGCGCAGTCCAAGAAACCGTTGCCGTCGTTGTCGATGCCGTCTTTGCACTTTTCTAACGTGTCTTCTTTGGCGCCGTTGCATACATCGATAACCGCTTGGTCAGTCGATTTGTTGCATGAAAAGTCATTGCAATCCGTATATCCATTGCCGTCGTTGTCGATGCCATCTTTGCATTTGTCGGGGCCCACTTCGCTCTGGTCGGCACAGTACGCAACGACGTCTGGGTTAGATGACTTGCTGCACGAAAAATCACCACAGTCGGTGTATCCATTGCCATCGTTATCATAGCCATCTTTGCAGCGCTCTAGGGTGTCCTCAGGGCCGTCTTCGCCGGGCTTGCTCGGTGCTGGTTGACCGCCTAAGCCGCTGCCGCCACAGAGGTTGGCGCCGCTGCAATTGGAGTCGTTGCAATCGGTGTATCCGTCACCGTCGTCATCTTTGCCGTTACTACAAAGCACGTCGGTATTTTCCACGCAGACGCTGACAAAAATTCCATTGCGGCAGCCGAAGTCTTGGCAGTCTGTGTAGCCGTTGGCGTCATTGTCGATGCCGTCTTGGCATTGCTCGTTGGTGAACTCTCTGCTGCAACACACCTCGGGGATGTTTTGGCACTTGCGATCTCCGCAGTCGAATTGGCCGTCGTCGTCGTTGTCGACTTGATCGATGCACAGGGCGTAGTTGTTCTCAGACTGCCAAAAAGGCACCTCTTCGACGATCTCCCCGCAGTGGGTGGATTCGTATACGCAGTCCGGATCCTCACAATCCACAAGTCCATCTTGATCATTGTCCAGGCCGTCTTCGCAACTCTGGTCGCTGTTTTCATAGCCTAGAGGCGTCGTAGTTGGTCGCTGAAACGAGAAGGGACCGAAGTTACACGCGCACAACATGACCGTTAGCAGCGCCACTACGAGCCGAGCGCTACGCCAGCCCATTGGCAGTCGCCCTGGGTCGCTTGGGTCTGGGATTAATGCAGACACGAAGCTGCTCCTCGGCCATATCGCCGTGTGTAGGCCGCGTGGACCATACACGACCCTTTCTTTTTGGTCGCGATCGTTAGCAGTCCATCGCTGACGATTTTGGCGAGCACCTTGTCGAAGTGCTTCGCTTCTACACCGAGTTTAGCGTATCTCGCCGATTTGTCGGCAATGCTGCGCTCGGGTTTGAGCACCCCAAGATCTTCGTTGCCGGCGTATGAAGCGAGCAAATCGGCGAGATCGGAGTCGTTATACTTGCTCAAGTAGGGTGTCAAGCTTGGGCTCTGCTTGAGCACAGCGATCCCGGCGGCGGCTGAGTCTTTGGTGATGGTGACGTCATGCCAGCAAACCTTGGTACATTCCTTCAATCGCTTTCGGTGACGCCATTTGCGAGACGATCCATCCACTGTGGAGACCATGCGATTGTAGGGCAGCCCTTTAAACCAGTGCTCGTCGGCGGAGTGCAGCGACGTGACTACGTATCGGGGCACCCCATGGGCCCACATACCGCGCTTGTGCTTGATGGCCTCGCGTTGGACCTCGATTAATTTGGCGTTCGCCGGGCCGCGGACGCTCATGGCGTGGGCCAAGCCTTTGCGGATCTGATCCTCAGCGAGTCTGGGACACCACCACAAGATACGGCCATAGCCATCGCGCTTGAGATCCGATGTGCATCGCCACACACCCTTGCGAGCGTTGTAGGTGCCCATCTTGGCGTTGTGATAGAGCTCTTTGGCCGACCAGGCTCCCCATGAGTGGGTGTAACCGTAGCTCTCCAACGTGTTGTAGCCAGCGAGTCTGGCCTTGGTGCCAGCGAAGGAACCTGCCAGAACGCGAAAGCTATCGCCGTCGTTAAAGAACACTGGGTGCGGGACTCCGTTGAGATAGACCTTCGACGCAACGAGCACGCCGTTTGCACCCGTGGGCTGGGGCCAGATGCTCAAGGCAAGCGGCACGATCAACGTCAACGCAATAACGGCTCTGCGGATCATCTGCTCACTCCTTTTTGAGAGGGCGACTCTCTTTGCTTGCCTTCATATTAAACACGGCGCGAGCCCGACGAAGGAACACGCGCCGCGCGCTGATTCATTGCAGTGGCTAGCCAGACTAGTCGTCGCTACCGACCATAATCGCAAAGTTCGGTTCTCGAAATTCGTTTCTACCGCAGGTCGCCATGACCATTTTCACAACTTGGAAGGGCACAGATCTATCGGATTGGATAATGATCTTTCGATTTTTGCGGATCTTTTTGTCCGAGTTTCGCTGCTGGATTTTCCAGTGTTTTTTCAGTCGATCCGCGAGTGGTTTGATGTCCCACGAGGGGAACTTGACCTCGTTGACGTCGGCGAGACTCATGACGAGCTCGTTTTCGAACATCATCTGGCCGAGTTTGCCGTCCTCACCGCGAGTGAGTGCGACCATCGGAGCGCGCTCGAGCTCTTTGGAGGCATGTGCTTTGGGCATCGCGACGTTCGGGTTCATCAACATCAACTCACCAGAGGCGTTGAACTGTTGGATGAGGAACACCACGAGAATGATCATCATGTCGATCATGGGCACCACGTTGAGCGTGGCGAAGACACCGCCGCCGCCACCTTCGGTGACGTGCTTACGGACGCTCTTCAAAGCGATACCGTGTCCTGCGCGGGGTCCTGGAGTATGAATGGCCATCTTGCGTCCTTTGTTCGCTCGTTAGAGCGGCGGTGTGAGGGTCCTAAGTGGACCGCATCACTCGAAGGAAGAGAATCCTTTGGAGCGCAGCAAGTTGATGTCACCAACGCTCGGGTTCTTCAGGCAGCTCTTGCCCTCTTCGTCCTCACAGGACTTGAGCACAGTATCGAGCGTACCGATCAAGTGGAGGTATTGAACCTTATCTTGAGCGGCGACCATAACTTTGATCTTATCACCGAGTTTGCCCTCTTTCATGAACTCACCGAGGGTTTTCTGCAGCTCTTCTTTGTCGTACTTCTTGTATTTCTCGATGCTGCCAGAGCAACCGCCGTCCGGTGTGCCCTTGCCGCGGCACAGCTTGGTCTCGCCATCGGTGCCGATTCGCTTGGGCTGGCCAAGGTCGGCGTTCTCAGCGTTGAAGAGATTGACCAAGTAGCCAGTCGGTGTGACGGCAACGTTGATCTCGGCTTTTTTCTCCGGCTTGTCTTTCGGCGGCGTCTTGGACGCCTTCGGAAGTGCCTGATCCACATCGATTCGCGACAGGGAAGTCCAAGCCGCAGAGATGACGAGGAAGCAGATCAAGCAGACGAGCAGGTCGATGAAGGGGACGACGTTCAGTGAAGCGTCTGCTACGCCGCCCTTTCCTGATGCTCCACCACCCATAGCACTCTCCTTGAGCCGTTTTCGCGCAGTCCAGGGGGCTGGGGGGCGGTGGCCTCCTCAGCCCCCGGACGCGCTTCGGCAGATGTGACAGCTCAGTACGTATACGTCGCTGCCTTTGGTCCGTTCCGGAGCGCAAGGCTCCGGGTAGAACTCAATCAGACGGGCCTGACTTAGGCCGCGTCTTCTTTGCTGATGTCACCCATCTTGTTGCGGTTAGCGACGATCAAGTTGAGCACGCGAACCGTACCCTCGTTGATGTCAGCCTCAATCGCAGTCGATTTGGAACTCAACACGGCGAACGCGAGAACGCCGATAATACCAGTTGCGAGACCGAACGCGGTGCAGTTCATCGCCTCGGAAATACCTTGGGCGAGGAGCGTCGAGCGCTGCGATGGGTCAACGTCTGGTTTACCGATGGCGCCAAAGGTCGCGATCAAACCTGTAATGGTCCCGAGCAGACCGGCGAGAGTCGCCGTGTTGCCGAGGAGGTTGAGGTAATCAACACGTTTTTTAATGTGCGGCATCTCTTTGAGGTAAGCCTCATCCATGGCGGCCTGAACCTCCTCGTCGCTGCGCTTCACCTTAAGCACGCCCGAGTGGACGATGCGAGCCAGTGGGTACTGGTAGGTGGAACACACCTTGAGGACGCGATTCAAATCGCCCTTGAGGATCGGGACCTGCAGGAGTTTGATGAACTCCTCCTTCTTAACACTCGAGCGGATGTAGAGCACGAAGATACGCTCAAACATGATCGCGAGAATGAAGATGAGGTGCCCAAGGATGGGCCACATACCCCATCCGCCCTCTTTGAAGAACTCAGCAATCGTGTGGAACATTCTGAAATCTCCCTGTCAGCTGGCCCGCGGTATCCTTTGACCGGTTCGGCATCGCTGTTCGGACATTGGTGGACCAAGGAGAGACACATCGTCCGTTTGGGTCACAGAACAATTCCGATCCCCATGTGTCTTCTCTGCCTTTTTGCCTCTTTGTGAGACCCCCTGATCAATCCAGCGAAAGACGCATCTGTCAACTGGCTCAAAAAGGAATCGCACGAAAAGCGTGCAGCGTAGATATCATCCGTTTAAAGGCTCGGTCAAGTACACGAGGGCAGTGGGGCCCTACTTTATTTGCACAAGCCGAGTCGCCTGGCGCAAATGTCGTTGTTATATCGGGGCATATGGCGCTCACGACGACGTTTGTATCAAGGCGGAATGATTAGCTACAGCGACAGATTCTGCGATCGAATCGCGGCTTTGTGAGACGAAAAATACAATTAGATTCGTTCAAAAGCGGTTGCGACGCCTTGTCCAACTCCGACACACAACGTCGCTACACCCCGTTTGACCTGTCTACGCTGCATTTCGTGAATGAGTGTGGTGGCAATTCGCGCTCCGCTGCATCCCAGGGGGTGACCCAGCGCGATCGCGCCGCCATTGGGGTTTACGCGCTCGGGGTCGATGTCCCAATTGGCCAAGACCGCTAGCGATTGAGCGGCGAAGGCCTCATTGAGCTCGATCAAATCGACTTGCGATAACGTCCATTGCACCCGCTCGAGTAGCACTTCGGTAGCAGGGACCGGGCCGATCCCCATTCGAGTTGGGTCGACGCCAGCTTGTGCAACGCCCACGACTCGAGCCAATGGAGTCCATCCGAAGCGAGTGATAGCGGACTCAGAGGCCAGCACCAGTACCGCTGCCCCATCATTGAGGGTCGAAGAATTGCCTGCAGTGACACTGCCGCCCTTGCGAAATACGGCGCGAAGTCGAGCCAGTTTTTCCAGGGTCGAGTCAGATCGAGGCCCTTCATCTCGATCGACGACGAGTTGTGTTTTCCGGAGTTGGACTGTGATCGGCAGTAGTTCGCGATCAAAGCGGCCGGCCTGCTGAGCTGCTAACGCTCGCTGCTGACTTTGGAACGCAAAAGCATCTTGGGCCTCGCGACTGATATTGTAGTCATCTACCAAGCGCTCGGCGGTTATGCCCATGGCTTCCAGTGGAAATATGGCCTCTAGCGCTGGGTTGGGAAAGCGCCAGCCTAGCGCTGTATCAAACATCGTTGTGTTGCCCCTCGGTGGATCGGTGTAGGGCTTGCCCATCACCCAGGGGGCTCGAGACATGCTCTCCACACCACCGGTGAGCACCACATCAGCTTCGCCGAGAGCGATCCGACGAAATCCCGCGTTGATGGCGTCGAGGCCACTGGCGCACAAGCGATTGACCGTGATCGCCGGAACCTTTTGCGGAAATCCGGCAAGTAAGGTCGCCATCCTGGCGATGTTGCGGTTGTCTTCACCGGCTTGGTTCGCACAACCCAAAATTACTTCGTCGATGACATCTGCCGGTTGATTCAAGCATTGCCAGGTTCGGTTGAGCACCTGTGCAGCGAGATCATCGGGACGTACGCGCGACAGGCCTCCCCCGTAGCGTCCGATCGGACTCCGCATGGCTTCGACGACAAAAACAGCTGACATGGTGAACTCCTATGCAATGTCGCGTCTGAGATGAAGCGCGACAGACCGCTGTACGTTGACGATCTGTGTCGCCGCCATCAGCATGGACGACAGACCGAGCCATCATCGTCACGGGAGCTTGTTGGATGCAACCCACAGGATCGATCGTCAAGTTCAAATGGGCGTTAAAGGCCTTGTGCGCACTGATGATTTGCGCCGGCAGCGAACTCAGTGCGGCCCAAATCCCTTGGAAAACGCTGGCCTCTTCCTCACAAAATTCGCGCGCTGGTGGGGTTGGGATGGTCCTGTCTGCGGGTAAAAAAGGAGTTCAGGTACATCGGGTCATCGCGGGTGGTCCGGCCGCCAGAGCTGGCGTCCGCGCCGCCGACGTGATCGTCACTATCAACGGAAGGCCGTGTCCCACGCGTTTTACGGTGGCGGCTGACCGCATTCGAGGCCCAATCGGTAGTTCCGTAAAACTGGGTTTACAACGCAAAGGTCAATTGCGCAGCGCTCTTATCAAACGAATCGAGCTCGCTGCCTTACTGCCCCCTCTGTCAGAGCAGCCGATCGTCGTAAAGCGTGGTCTGCGCTTGGTGCACATCGGAGCGAGTTGGATGGTTGGCGTCGCTTTTGAGGGTGTTCACAGCGGGCTGAGGCGCTATCGGTGGATCGTCGCCCCCGCAAAAGCGCGTTTTGGTGGCAAAGGGACTATCCGCGGGATAGGCGTTATCTCTGAGACCGGGCCTTCGACCATCCAAGTCGCGAACGTTGAACTCCGATTGGCACGCTGGCCACAGCGTGCTGTCAGCGTCGTCACTCGATCCAGCGGTCCGATCGCTGTGGTGCATTCCAAAAAATGGCGAGACGTTGATCCCTTGACCTTGAAGCCTGTGAAACCTCGCCGTCCCAACAAGCCTTATCGCCCGCAATGGGGGACCGGGCCTTGCTCGCTTCGGTTGCATTTTCATGCGTCCAAAGCGCTGCCAAAGGGGGCACGAGTCAGCTTGTCGCTGCGTACAAAGGCAGGAGTCACCAAATACACACCGACCAAAAGATTGAGTCCGCAAGGGCAGGTAGAATTTTCGCTGCCGAATAGGCTGTGGCAGTTGGTTGGACTGAGTCGTTCATTGCCGGGGTTGGGGCGCGATCTTTTCTACAGCCATACACTCAAGTCGCCCATGGATTTTCAGTGTGGCGATCAGGTTCATAAAGTAGCGTTGCTGGCGAAGCCACCAATGAATCACACCGATAGCCCTCCTGCATCCCTGTGGAAACACCCCTTGGTCGGCAAGCCGATGCCCATAATCGGTGTACGCAAGTGGCTCTCAGGGAGAACTCCTGGAATCAAGAGTCTGAAAAATCGAGCAGTGCTGATCTATCTTTGGGCCTCCTGGTGTGGCCCTTGTAAAGCGGTGACACCCTTGATGGCTGAGTTGGCTGCTCGTCGTGGCGGTCAAGGGCTTAGGGTTGTTGCGATGTCTGTGGATCGCAATCGATACGCGCTCATCGACGCTGTAAGCAGCTGGAAGAAAGGCGCCTTCCCCATTGGTTGGGTCGGAAGCTCAGCGTTGAGTTCCGTGGCGCTCCGCGGGGTTCCTACAGCCTTGCTGATCGACGACCGAGGAATCGTCCAAGCGCTCCATATGGGGGGCGGGATGGCTCTGTCTCGCTGGCTGCAGGTGATCGATGAGGTCCTCGCTCAGGCTCATGGAAAAGTACCTCGTCGCAACATCGCTACCTGGTGGTCACGTCAGTCAAAGGTGCGTCGTAACCCATCAACAATGAAGCAGGTTCGCGACAAAAAAGTTCGCAAGCGTCTGCGTGACTTGAAGCTCTCCGCGAAGCGTCCAGGTGTGAGTAGAAAAAAGGGTAAGTCCCCGACTCGAAGGTCGACGTCGTCTCGCGCCACGAAGGCGTCGAAAACGCGAGATCGCAACACTCCAAGCGCGAAGAAAAAAACTACGCCCAAACGCCTTAAGGCGAACAAGACCAAGGGCTCGAAGATTAAGTTGCAAGGCAAAGCGCGCAAGGGCTCAGCGATCAAATCTTAACGAGATAAGCGTCCAATAGCGGTTAGCTACTTTTCGGTACTTTGGACGGAGCCCTGCTCCTCAGCGGCCTCAGTCGCCTCAGTCGCCTCAGTCTCAGCGGCCTCAGTCGCCTCAGTCTCAGCGGCCTCAGTCGCCTCAGTCTCAGCGGCCTCAGTCGCCTCAGTC
>PBTG01000051.1 GCA_002726535.1 Myxococcales bacterium
CGACGTGCACTACGAGCTGTGGCTGCTGCTAAACCGAGCCAATGGCCAATACCATCGGCTGATCACGACCCTCACGCCTTTGCTCTATGGCGGCGCGATGTGGCCCTGCGATTTTCGCGTAGCCAACACGGGCAGAGCCTCGGTATGGGTCGGCGATACAGACCCGCGCCATTCGAAGCTCAAGGGGCCACTAATCGGCTCGAAAGCACACTGTAAAACCGAACATGGCTACCGAGTTTGCCGCGGATTTCAACGCGCCCTGAGTCAGGCGTGGGACCCAATATTGGATGAAGCCATCATGTCAGGGCCCTGCTACAGACCGAGCCTACGTTGATAGGTCACGCTCGCTTAGAGCTGCGTATGCAAGCGAGCCAGCACGCAGAAGGCCTCTGCCCAATGGCTGCGAATCTGCGAGCCACGGACCCGGGCGAGCCCACGAATGGTATCGGCCTCAAAATAAGGCCGCCCGTCGAATCTCTGAGATTGATAGGTTGAGATCATCGATACTTTGGCCTCGATGTCTTGTTCCTCGAGCGGCAAGAATACTTGAGCTTGAAAATGTCCCACGTCATTGCAAGGAAACTCCCCTCCAAGCACGCTGCAGTGGCCTTTGAACACACGCACCGCTTCATGAGCCACCTGAAGATGATCCTGGTTGGTGTCAGATTGTGGATGCGTCACGACCGCCTGGTATCGCTCTCGCAAAGCCTCCATCGCTGCATATATACGTCCACGCTCACGCTGAAAATCTCCCTGACAGGCTGGCAACCAGCCCTCTGGGGCATCGGGGTGGTGACGTACAATCGAGCGTCCTGAACTCTGCTCAAGCCAGCGCAAGTTGCTCTCTAGCTCCTGCCGAGCGAGAGCCGCTTTGGCGTCATTGACCACCCCGCGGTGGTCGCTAAAGACCAGGACGCCCACATCACGACCGCTACGCAGCAATGCATGTAGCGCTCCACCGGCGAGGAGTTCGACATCGTCACAATGTGCGCCGACAAATAAGACTCGTTCGGGCCATCGCATCTATCAACTCCAACAGGAACTCAAAACTCAACAGGTTGGTTTCGAGTCATCAAGGTTTGATTAGGTCCAATACCAACCCAGCGCCATCACCCCGCACAAACCATACTCCTGCAGCGGTCACGACGGGATCTTCGCGGCGCCCCAAACGCAGTTGCTTGCCCAGGCTGTGAGCAGCTTGTTTGAGACTTCCATCATCGTTGAGACTCATGGCAAAGGTTTCGATATAACTCTTTGCAGACCATCGCTCCCACACCACCCACGTCGCTTCGGAGGCGCTCTTGACGACCTTGAGCCGTGATGCATTGCTCTCTTTGTCATCGTAGGCGGTCAACCAATTGACCCCAACATTTCGCTGCTCGAGCCATTTGCCGCCGAAACTGTAGTAGCCGCCTTCCATAGTGTAATCGGAGGAAGAGACCACCAAGTCATCGGTAACCCACGCACTATTTTTGCCTTTAGAAGCCGCCTCAAAATCAGCCCGAATGCAAACTGATGCGACGTTGCGCGGGCCGTTATGCAAAGAGGTCGCCTTGCCGTTGTCCAACTGGTCCGCCTCACTGGCGAAGACCACGAGCAAGCCCTTCGAAGTCGATACCACTCCAGCGAGCTCGGTGTAGGTCGAATTGTCGTTCGACCACTGGTAGAGCGCCTTATCAGATTGCACTCCGTCGTACTTGGGGAAGGTCTTGCCAGCAGGATTCTGAGCTTTGGTGCCGTGTTTGGTTTTGAACGTATAGACCACACGAGATTTTCGGCCTTGCTCATCAAATCGATGTAGATGGACGCCACGTGGATAGTTATCTCCGAGGTCGACTCCAACAAATCGACCTTCAGGGCCTACGGTCAGGAAACTCTCAAAGGAGTGTCCGGAGCTTTGACCGTGGTTTTTCATGAGCGTGAGGGTCTCGGCATCAATCACCAACGAAATCGCGCCCTGATGATTGAGACCATCGCTGGCTTTGTGCATCTTGCGCGCCACGAAAAGGCCGATCTTGCCTTCGCTATACTGCATTGCCACCTGATTGCTCGCCGACTCAATCGATCCAAAAGAGGTGATATTGAGCTTTTTCTTCGCCGCATCGAGGGCTTGTTCAGCCTGCAATTCAACCCCTGCGGCCGACGCCCCCATGCGAAATATCTTCACCGTGCGAGTGGTCAACTCCTTGCTACTGGGCTCGATCATCAGCGCGAACAAGACTCCAGCGCCGTCACTTACCGCGCCGGCCAACACCATATCGTCAGGCAGAGGAAGCGAGGCGGAGGTCGCGTCGACGAGATCCGCCGATAGCCAGGTGACATAACTCGTGCCAGAAGCGGGCGCTTGCCAAATGACCCCATGGCCCTGCTCGCGCTGGACTGGCCAAAACCGTCGATTTTGGCCATAGCGGTTGGCATGCTCCCCCGGACCAGCCTTGTAGACCTTCAAGGAATCCACGGGCGCTTGTGGCGTGGTCACTCTCAACTGAAAATGGTTCCCTAAGGGGCCTTCGCTGAGCTTAGCGCCCTCGACCGATTCACTCAGCGACCGAAATGGCCCAAGCGAAATAGAGGCTGGAGCAACCACCAAGATTCGCTCGGCTGACATCCCAGCCAAATGAAAATCACCGACTCGGCGCCACTGACCTGCGTCTTCGGAGGACATCTTCAACGTCGCGAGGAGCTTTAAGGCCCCGTCTTGCAACTCATAGAGCTTCGATTCTACCGCTTCGTCGACTCGGAAAAACAATGCGTGCTTAGTCGCCGCAAACTTGGTCGCTTTGTGTTGTGCTGGCTCGATTCGTATCGCCCGAACACTCGCGGCAGTGCCTTTGATCCGGCCAATCTCCACAGGCCAATCGTTGTCGTTGTATTTGCCACCTGTGTAGTAAGCATTACCGCCCCACGTGGCGACCACCGCAAAGGCTCCCAGCGAGTCGCTTGAGTCGACGCCATCTTTGGCATGGGACCGGTCATCATAGGGATCTGTACTATTTTTCCCGGGTAATACGGCACTTTGCTCCGCGACAAATTCGTAGGTGACCGGCAAAGACAAAGAATCGAGCCCAGTTGGCGCTTTGGTCTCTGATTGGCAGCTGACGAGCAGCGCAAAGAGGCACAACCAAATCCCCGTTTGAGCAAGGGTGGTACATAGACGACTCGGACCGAACATGATGGCTCCTGCGCAATGTGCTCTGCGTGCACAGTGTGACCCAATCGCGAAGCGTTCAAAAGAAGCAATCTCTACAAACAACTCTGCTAGCGCTCACCATGGCCCTTGGGTCCCAAGGCTCGTCGTGCGATAATGATCAGCAATCGCAGAGCCATAGACGCCTGATGATGAAAGGCGGCGAGGAATCAACGTGCACAATACAATGACCCACCATTACGTCCGATCCCGACTTTCTCTGAGTCTCTTGATTGTTGTGGTGTCGTTGGCTTCTGCCCTCATTGGATGTGGAGCCCCACAACGAAGCAATAGCGTCGATTTTCTTTGGACCTCAGGCAAAGGACGCCGCAGTACGCAGGGGACCAGCAGAGCCAAAGTGAGCATCAGCCCCAATTCGGATCGCCGAGTTCGAATCGCTGTCGTCGAAGACCGAGCCATGCAGACCGGTCAGATGATGAGAGCCTCTGTCTGGGTCGCAGCGACCCAAGCAGCCTTAGCTGTTGACGCCGATCTAAGCCGCTGGCGAACCATGGTGGAGTTGGACACAAACGGCATGCGCGTCGACGGCCCAAGCGCGGGTGCGTTGTTAACCGCATCGATGATGGCTGCTCTACGCGGTCTACCCGTCAAAGCGACGGTCACCATGACGGGCACGGTCAATCCGGATGGAACCGTCGGGCCTGTGGGAGGTATCCCACAAAAACTACGCGCTGCAGCTGCCGTCGGAAAAAAGATTATCGGGTATCCAACCGGCCAACAATTCTCTCGCGACCATCGAAGTGGACGCATGGTGGATCTACAAAAATTAGCTGCGAAGCTTGGCATCAAAGCGGTCGAAGTTGACGACCTCTATGAAGCATTCGAACTGCTGACCGGTGAGCGAATCGTCCGGCCAGCGGCGCTCAGTAAAGCTCAGATGAGCTTGCCAGCGACCGTCGAATCCGCAGTTCAAAATCGTGCTCAAGCGTGGATTAGAGGTACCGCAAAGATTTACCGCGGCTATATCAAAGCGCTGGGGCCAAAGGGCAAAAAGGGTCGATGGCTGCGCAAAGCGCTGACTCATCTCGAGTCAGCCAAATCGTTCTTAAACGAAGGCAGTCCAGCGGCCGCCTACCGCGATGCTCAACACGCTTTTTTGTGGGCAGACAGAGCCGCTTTACTCAAAACATATGTGCGGGCTACCTCTAAGGGACGCCTGCAGAACGTCGAAAAAATGTACGGCCGCGCGAGGAAAAATGTTCTTGGAAAAATGGCCAAGCTCTATGTGTCTTTGCGCAAGGCGAAGCCGCGAAATGAAGGAGATGTCGCCTCGCTAACCAACGCTTTTGAAGCCGCAAACCAAGCCATGCGAGCGATGCGAGATGCAGACTTCGAGTACAAAATTGCCCATCGCCACTGGTCCAAAGCCTCCAAAGGCGCGCTCAATGACAAAGAGTTGATGCGTTTTCGAGTCAAGCTCTACCAGCCCTTAGCCAAGATCGCCTCTTGCAATCTGCACACCGGCGAGTCCAAGCATCACCTACGCTTTCGCGACAAACGCGGCAAAACCGAGCGGATCTTGGCGGAAGACATTGACCACCTAGCAGACGGTCTGCGGGGCGCCGCCCTAGCGAACTTGGCGTATTTCGAAGCGACCGTGATCAAACCCTTTGCCGACGCCAAAGGACTCTCGTTAGCCGCCATGAAAACCCGTTGGAAGGGCCGCACCTACCGAAACGCCATGATGGCCGGGCAGATCCGAAGGGACAACGGCAAAGTGCTCAAGCCGGGTTCACTGCCCCACGCTGTCGCTGAACTCGCGACGGCGCTGCATATTTATCACGCCGGCGCAGCCCTAGTCGCGCGCCATTACTCGATCAAGCTCAAGGGCAAACCAGGCGCCTTCGTGAAAGTTGGCCGACGCAAAGCCTTCAGAACCATGCTTGAGACCGCGGAACTCGCAGCCAGACAGCACGCAGCTCGAGCGCTGCGGATTACCGGCGCTGTCCCGGTAGCGTCCAAGCTCGCTTACCAACTGGGACGTGACATCCGCGACTCGTCTAGCCTGACGGACAAGTTCGCTGCACTCAGAGCCTTTTGGTCGGCTTCTCTACACAGTCGCTTGGTGGTCATGCTCCACCGCATTCGTAGCAACCGCTCGACTCCATCGTAACCAGCAACTCGATGGGCGTGCCGTGGTTCGTTGAGCGATCTCGTCATCCTTGTCGTCGAAGCGACCGTCAATGCCTTTGTCGACTGACGACACCGCGCGGCCAACCTCCGAGCATTTGCTCGGCAATCATCGAGCAGCAGACGCCCTGATGGCACATGGTCGCAAAGCCAAGTTCAGTACTTCTCACCCTTGATGGGGGCGAAGTATTGACGAGAGCCCTCGAAACAATCACATTCGGGGTTCGGACGCTCATGAGCGTTCGCTATGCGTCCATAGCTCAGCTGGATAGAGCATCGGTCTTCGAAACCGAGGGTCGCAGGTTCGAATCCTGCTGGACGCGCCCAAAGATCAAGTCAATGTCCAAGGATTTTCCGGGGTTCGCCTATGTAAGGCCTACGACGCGCATGCGCTCGTAACCATCGGAGTTGCCCAGCAAGTCCCTACCCTGATGCAGAGAAGGAGCACGTGATGAACGCTTCACAGAAGATCAAAACCCTCCTCTTTGTACTGTGTCTGTTGCTCTTTGGAGCTTGCTCTTCAGCCGCGCCGGCCGGCCCGGGAGCTTTTGTCGACGCGCAAGGCGATGGCGTCAGTTTTGGCACACTCAACGACGGCGCTGGAACACCGGTTGACACCCCAGATCAAGACTCCGTTTCGGTCGATGTCTCGGACTCCGGTGCTGTCCTGACCGACACCATGCAAGGTGGTGGTTCGACAGATACACAAACCAAAATCTGTGCGCCTGGCTCAACTCAGTTGTGCTATTGCTCGCCGACAGCTCAAGGTGTGCAGATTTGTGCCGCCAACGGCGCAACATGGCTGCCCTGTGAATGTGCGCCGGCTCAAGATACCTCTGTAGCATCCGACGTCAGCGTTGACTCGGGCCAGTCCTTGGACAGCGCCGACGGTGGCTCGACAGATGATTGTGAAGAGCGCGCCAAACAAGTGTACGTGCTGGCTGACGACACGACGCTTTTGCAGTTTGTACCCAAGAGTTTGACCTTCAAAGTGATTGGCAAACTGGGCTGCAGTGTGGGTTCTTCGACCCCTTTTTCGATGAGCATCGACCGACAAGCAACCGCTTGGGTGCTTTATCAGAAGAACTCGTTGAGTGGCGGCGGAGCCGGTCTGTTCAAAGTCAGCACCAAAGACGCCTCGTGCCAGGCGACTGGCTATCAAAACAACCAACTGGGCTACAGCCTCTTCGGTATGGGCTTTTCTTCTAACGGTATCGGGAGTAAGCAAGAGTCGTTGTACATCGCTGGAGGTAGTGCAACGTCATGGATCTCAGCGAAGGGCAATCTCGGCAGCATCGGCATTCCTTCGCTACAGGTCACGCACCACGCAACCTTAGATGTGGGCGGTGGAAGTCCTGAGTTGACGGGCGATGGCAATGGCAAACTCTGGGGATTTTTTCCGAACAGTAACCCGCCCAGCGTGAGAGAAATCAACAAGTCGACCGGTCAAACCCTCAACCCAGTGACGATCCCAGCGGCGGCAATGCAAAATGTGCAGTCGTGGGCATTCGCACGATGGGGAGGCCGGTTTTACCTCTTTTTCAAGTCACAAACCGATGGATCCAGTTCTGTGTTTCAGATCGATGAGAACAACTCGGTCACCAAAGTGTTGTCATCTATCGGCTACAACATCGTCGGCGCTGGCGTCTCCAGTTGTGCACCTACGACCATCAGCGATGGTTGAACGTAAGCGCATCTAGCTCGATGAGTCGTGTTCAAGGTCAAGGTGCGTTCTGAAGTTCGTGATGACGAATCTGCGCAACGCTCTCGCAAGGTCGACACAGAGCGCTCGGTAGCCCCGAGTTTCTACGCGTGCGACCAGCGATAGCTTTGAAGATAGGGCCGCTCTGATCTTCGTCACATTGCAGGCAAGCATTGAGTTCGCCATCGCCGCCGTGATGGGGAGCGTTCAGGGCCTTGATACAGAGATCGAGGCACTTCTGGCGTGTATGTTGGGTGTTGTAGGCCCAAATTGCCGCGCATCCTGCGGAGAAGCCGATACTCTCCAAACACTTTTGAGTGCCAACGAGATCTGTGATGTGAGCGAGTCCACAATTGCGAACGGGATCGGTCAAATCAGGCTGACTGCTGTACACAGCTAGGTCTTTGAGCGTTGAGCACAGTCCGCAGCTCCCGTGGTGGGTGATCGGAGCGTTGAGCGAGGCCAACTCCGCTTCATCGACAGCGCTAACCAACTCGTAGCTGCCATCAGCGCTCCAGAGCACTCCACACACACCTGATGAAACAGGTGGCACCGGGTTCAGGTAGGGGTCCTTGGTCAAACTGGGTTGAGCCGGTAGCGGCGCTGAGCGCCAAGCATCAAGAGTGACTTGAGAAGGCGGCTCATAACTCCACCCCGTGCAAGGGCAAGAGGGACGACATTGCTCGGAGTTCAATCCTGTGGAGGCCGTAGGGCTACCGTAGAGTGTGATGCAAGGCTCAGGTGAACTCGGAGGCTCAGCGCCGCAGCCCCAGAGCAAGCCCATAACGATGCACCAAAGGGTGACGCGACCTGCTCTCATCAAGATCTCCTCGTTCGGTGTGAGCCTTAAGATTTATCCAGAATATCTGACCCTGAGATTAGCGTCTTCATGGCCACGTGACGAGTCATCTTGTGGACAACTGCAAAGCAAGCCTCTCACAGTCAATCGCGTTATGAGGCCCAATCAGCACATAGGGATTAAGCCGCAAATTTGCCAGGATGCCCTGTAACCGTAGGCTCTGAACTCTATGCTTGGTGTCCCATTTATCGTATGGGTCAGATACGGGAAAATGTTCCTACCGGAGGTCCTGTTGAAACAATATCTCGTAGCACTTGACCAACTACCGGTTGCCGACGTCTCGGCTATTGCAGATGCTTGGCTATCAGTGATGGGTGGCGTAAAGGCCGATATCACGCGTCAACTCCGAAGCACCAACGGAGTGCTCGCCGAAAATCTCGACCTTGGAAAGGCTAGAGCCCTCCATCGAACGCTCAATCGAGGGGGCTGTCGTTGTTGGGCACTCCCTCAGGACATGATTCCCCGCCCACCCAAACCAAGAGTCGCCTCAAAACTCGACCTCAGCGACCCGAAAGAGTTACGCGCGCAAATCTCCCTGACGGGGCCACCAGAGACGATTCCATGGAGCAAAGTCGTTCTCGCTTTGCCCGCTGTCGTGCCGCTGGAGCGGCACCGCATGGTCGCCAATCGCGCACCATCGGTAGGGATTGGACGCGTCGCGCTCGCTGTAAGCACCGGTATTGGCGCCAAACGAGTCATGGGAGCCGTCAAGCAACGCGTCAAAGGCGGCCCCGAAAAACTCACAGAGACGAACCGACACATGCGGCGAGTCATCGAAATCTGGCGAGTCGGCCCGTGGGGTCGAATTCAAGGCTACCAAGACCATCTCGACTACAGTGTTCTTCAAGAGCAAAGCCAAAACTCCATGGATAACTTTTTGCAGTTAATCGATGACTTGCAACAGCACTTGTCGCCCAAACTTGCTGGCCAGCGAGAAGTCGCTTTGACCTTGAAACAAGGCGACATCCCGGCCCATTGTTATGGCGATGACAACAACGGGGTTGGAGCGATTGGGCGTTGGTTGCTCATTCGAAGTGCAGCCATGCGGATCGCGGCACAACGGAGTTAACAGCCCCATTGAGTCGAATTACGACTCAATCCAACATAGAACTGAGCTTGAGGCCCAAAGGGCCCAATCGGAATCGAAGTTGATCGGATTTTGGCTAAAGAAAATCCTCGGAACCCTGATGATGCCACTTTCGGCGGTAACGGTGATCTTGCTCTTCGGTCTGACTCGACGCGACCGCGCCCGTGGCCGGAGATGGATCTTAACGGCTGCGCTCTTGCTCTACATTGCCAGCTGTCCACCAATGGCCTGGCTCGTGCTGCATCCCTTAGAGAAAGACGCAGTCGGCTATCAGCCAGCTGAAGAATTGCCAACTCCTGAGGCCATCGCAGTTCTCGGAGCGGGATATCATCCAGTCGCCGGTCGGCCTTTGACTGGCGTGCTGTCATCAATGGCTGTAACGCGAGTGGCAGAAGCCGTGAGAATCACCAGAATCCATCCCGATGCGCGTCTTCACTGCTCTGGATGGGGAGGGCGCTGGGAAGGTTCAAGTGCTGAGGCAGCCTGTGAACTTGCCGCCCAACTCGGAGTCAAACGCGAACGGTTGGTAGAGCATGTCAGCGCCAGAGACACTCGCGAGGAAGCCCTAGCCGTAGCCGCTAGTGGGGCCAAGCGGGTCATTGTCGTCACCCACGCGGCGCACATGCCAAGGGCGCTGCTAGCATTTCGTCAGGCAGGAGTCCATCCCATCGCTGCACCCACCGGCCACGTATCGCCCAGCAGTCCGAGTTGGTCATTATGGCCTTCTGTCGAGGCGCTCGGCACCACCACTGGTGCACTTCATGAGTGGCTGGGCCGCCTGTGGTTTATGATCTCTTCTTAGAGTTCGAGATGCGGCGACTGACGAGATCAAGGCCCAGTTGTCCAATACGGGCGGCCGAGGCGGCTTTGGTGCCCGCAACATGCTCGGGCTCACCCTGTGCGGACACCAGCCAGACCGGATGGGCGCCATCAACGATGTACTGCAAATCATTGGCGACGCACAGGTCCAGCTCGGCGCGGGCGATTTGGGCGCGAGCGGTATCTATCAATTCGGGCTCTGATGCCGATGACATCAATTTGAATCCACAAAGCACGGTGTCGGCACCACACCAGCATCGCAATTGATCGAGGAGTTTTTCATTGCGACGCATGGTCAACGTCCACTGCTCAGCACCGGAGGGCCGCTTGCCTTGTACGGGGATCGGCGAGTAGTCGGCGACCGCTGCAGCCATGAACACCAGTTGAGGTTTTCGTACACGGATCTGCTCTTGGAGCTTACCTTGGAGATCCACTGTGGACGTGAAGGGAACCAGCGAGACGCTTGCATCGACCCAGTGTGGTTTGGCGCTCAACGCTGGCCCGCTGAGTAAGGTCACCTGAACGTCCCTGTGCTGACAGAGCCAGTTCGCCAAATGAGCACCCAACCGACCTGTCGACAGGTTGGTAATGAATCGAACGTCGTCGATTGGCTCTTGTGTTCCACCAGCGGTGATCAGCACATCCATCTTCGGCTCCTGTAAAGGTTGTACTGGGTCTGGGCCGAGAGATCACCCCTGAGGACGTCTTGACCCTTGCGCTCAGTGGCGCAAACTTGTCCATACGTCTCTCCCCTCACAGGGCCCATTTATGCGTTACATCTCCAGCCGAGGCCAATGCCCAGCAGTCGATTTCGAGACCGCAGTTATGACGGGTCTAGCGCCTGACGGTGGCCTCTATATTCCATCGACATTCCCACGACTCACCGAAGGGGACTTGAAGCGGCTGCAGGACGCCTCCTTTGTGGAGGTGGCCGCGACTGTCCTGAAGCCCTTCGTAACCCCGTCGCTGGATGAGCAAGAACTTGAGGCAATGTTGGACAAGGCCTGGGAGTCGTTTCGGCTCGACACAGTCACTTATCTCAGGCCGCTGCAAGACGCATGGCTGCTCGAGCTCTTTCACGGTCCGACCTTCGCGTTCAAAGACGTGGCGCTGCAGTTGCTTGGACACATTTTTGACCACTTTCTCGCCAAGAGACAGCGCAGCGCCACAGTGCTTGGAGCCACCAGTGGCGATACAGGATCGGCGGCAATCGCTGGGTGTCGAGGTCGAAAGCAGCTGCGCATCGTTATCTTGCATCCACATGAACGCACCAGCTTGATTCAACGTCGGCAGATGACCACCATCACAGACGCAAACGTGACCAATCTCGCTCTGAGAGGTGATTTCGACGATTGCCAAGCGATCGTCAAAGAGCTTTTCGGCGACCCGGTGGCGCGAAACGAATATGGACTGACGGCCGTCAACAGCATCAACATCGCTCGCGTACTCGCGCAGATGGTGTATTACGTCCAAAGCTCAGTTCAGCTGTGGAAACGCTTTGGACAAGCGATCGACTTTTGTGTGCCAACCGGCAACTTTGGCGACATTCTCGCTGGCCATTGGGCCCGGGTCATGGGCGCGCCCATCGGTCGGTTGGTGATCGCTACCAATCAAAACGACATCCTCAGTCGACTCTTCGAGCAGGGGCGCTATGAGACTGACGAAGTCAGTCAGAGTCTCTCGCCGAGCATGGACATCCAGGTCTCCTCGAATTTTGAGCGCCTGCTCTACGAACTCGGCCAAGGCGACCCACATTGGGTCCGAACCCAAATGACCGCCTTGTACAAAAATGGTGGATTTTCCTTGGGCGAAGCTGCGACTGATAAGCTCCGAAGAGGCTTCGCCGCCGGTCGCTGCGACGACACTCAAACGCTTGCAGAGATCAAAAAAACCTTCGTCAACGATGGCGTTACTCTTGACCCACATACAGCTGTGGCGCGGGCCGTAGCACGCAATCATCAGACGACAGCGCCGATGGTGATCTTGGCGACAGCGCATCCAGCCAAATTCCCAGGTGCAGTGCAGAAAGCGACTGGACAGCCGCCTACCACACCGCAAGCACTCAAGCAGGTGTTAGATGGCGAAGAGCGATTTGAGGTGATTGAGGCGAACGCTCAAGCCGTGCGCGCTGTACTGCAAGGGTTGTCCACCGCGACGAAGCTCGGCTAGAAGTCGACGCCGATTTTACCAGTCATGACGTTTTGGTCATCTGTAAACGATCTCAAGAACTCGAAACCGACGCTGACCCGAGTGACAACGACACGCAATCCAAACGCAATCCTGTGACTCGACTCATTGAGTTGTTTGAGCAACATGAGATCAGGCTGAATCGTCGCTTCGGTCGGATAGACATCGATCTGGTGTGTGCTGACGTGAGTAAACGCGAAGCTGTAGGCTGCCCATGGCTGGAGCGATGCGACTCCGGCGATACCGAATGACTTCGATAAAATGAAGTCTGCGCCAGCGATGAGCATCCCCAAATCGGCGTTACCCAATACGACGTTGATGCTCGTGCGCATAGCCAAGTCAGGGATGTTTTTGTAGCCGTCAATCATGGCGATCTTCATTTCAGCGCCGATGGCCCACATGTTCGAGTCGTACATGTGCGTCAAGTTGGCGCCGAACTGCAGTCCGTAAGGCATCCCTTTACGGACCCGAAGTTGTCCAGTGCTGATGGTCGCCGCGGGAGCGCTGGCAGTGTCCTGCCAATATGATGCATTAGAGTTGGTCCCCACAAAGGACAACTCATAGGCGATTTCAACACCGAGCGCGCCCAACGAGGCGGCGGGGCCAACCATTCTGGAGCCCATGGCGAGGCTGACCTCTTTCATTAACGACTTGTATGAACCGCTCTTGGTGCGCTCATCGACCTTACGGTCTGGGTCATAAAACGCGCGAAAGTCGAGATCGAGGCCAGCGGCCTGGACTTGAGGAAACAAGTGCACACCCGTAGATGGTCGCCAACTCAAGCCAAGAGCCAAAACCAATGCGAACAAGGTGAGCACAAGGCGATTGAGGCGCTTCATCAAGGTCTCCTGAGCGTCCGCAGTAGCGAGGACCTCACCAGTTTGCGCCATCGTCGAGAGATCGTCCAGGGTGAGCCGAAATCCCCGTGTTGATTAAGACGCCTGAGACGGACGAGTCAGACGATTTCCGAGAGCCATCAACTCCGGCAACTTATGGATATCGTGTTCCAGTTGAGGCACGACTACGCAAAATCGGCCTTCACCAGCTAGACCTCGAAGCATGTCGACTTGGCCAGCATCAGCCACTGCGAGATGAGCCAAACGCTGGTAAGCGACGTCTAGACCTGTGAGCAAAGCCTCGACGCCGTGAACGCCATCGGCCGACAAGGTCGATTCTATCTGTCGCAATCCGTCCTCGAGTTGTTGAGGACTGTGATCGCTAACTTGGAGCACACGATTGACCACGAACCCCGCGAAGGGCAGGCCTTCGGCAGTCAACAAGCTCAACAAGTGCCGAGCTTCGCGCGCACTGGTCGCTCCGGGTGCGGTGATGGCGATAAATCGAGTGCTCTGTGAGCGCATCAGAGCGTCTGTCTGTCGGCTTCGCTCACGCATCAGGGGCATAACATCTCGAAAACTATAAAAGAACTCTGCAATATCTGGGAGGATTTCTGCTCCAAACAATCTGCCTAAGACGCTCATCGCAACCGAGGTGCTCCGACGAAAAATGCTCTTCTTGTTGGCTTCGCCACGTTTGGGGATCCGCGAAAACCATTTGAGAACACGCTCATTGATAAAGTTCGCGAAGGTTTGACCCGCTTGCAAAAAATCCATGGTGTTGTGAGCAGGCGGTGTATCGAGCACGATCAAGTCATAGGTCCCTCGGCCATGCAGTTCAGCGAGCAGTTCGAGGGCAACCAGATCAGGCGAGGCCCCAAGCGCAGGCAAGAGCGCCTGATAGACTCGATTGCCCAACACTTCGGCTCGCAAACTTGGGTCGGGCAGTAAACGTTCGACCATCTGCGACGCGCCAAGAGCCGGGTCGAGCATCATCGCGTCGAGATGAACCTGTTGAGACTCGATGGCCAACTCCGCATTCATACGCGGTAAGACTTCCAAAGGCGTGTTTGCAGGGAGGTCCTCTCGATGGAGCCCAAGCGCCTGTAGCAAACGCCGCGCGGGATCAATGGTCAGCACCAGCGTTTTTCGGCCGGCCAAGGCTGCAGCCAGCGCTAGAGCGGCTGAGGTAGTGGTCTTGCCGACCCCTCCGCTGCCAATACAGACGAGCAACTCCGTCGTCATCAACAAATCGGCGACAGGCTGCGGATTCGTCCCCGGATCGGTGCGTACAGTGTTCATGAGCTACTTGAAGTCTCCACTGTCAGATGCTCAGCCAATCGATCGACATCATCGAGGCCGAGGTTCCGCTCGAAGAGATGCGGCAAGGCGCATGGTACCAAGGCCAAGCTCTGTCCCAATTGCTCGATCAACGCTTTGGCGCGACGAGCCCTGTCTTGGATGATCCTTACGGCTGAGAGCAAAGCGAAGGTGGCATCATTGAGCTCCGCGCTATGCCCCATAGGCTGTAGAACCTCCCATTGCTCGGGCTCCATCGCTTGGTGATACACGCCGTTTACGACTACGGCTGCGACTTGCTTGCGATGTCGCTCCGTCAGTTCTTGAGCCAACTCGATGGTTTCGACGACCGGCATCTCCTCGGCCAAGGTGACCAAGACCAAGCCGGATCGACCGGGCCCATGTAGCAAGTCGCTCATCTGCTGGACGGTTTGTGCCAGCGGGCCAAGTCGAAAAATCTGCCCGAGCATCGTCGGCACCCCATACAACCCCAGCACAAAACCAGAGGTAGGCAGATCACACACAACGAGATCGTAAGGGCCTTCGTCGCGCTTGATTTGATAGAGGCGGTACAAAAAAAGAATCGACTTGATCGCCGGCATAGCGAGGAAGAAACCGCGGACGCTGTCATTGCGCAGGGCGAGATCGACCAAGGTTTTGACCCGTAATTGGTCCAGCGCAAAGGTGCGCAAGCTACGCATGAGATCAAAGCCCATGATCGACAAACGGGGCGCCACAGATTGAGCTTCATGACTCGCATCTTGTAACCCAAAGAGGGGGGCTGCTCGGGAAACCTCTTCAAACTCCAAGAGCAATACCTCTTTACCTTCCGCGGCCGCACGGCGGGCGATCGCAGCAGAGACGATGGACTTGCCTACACCGCCTTTGCCAGTGACGAGGAGCACTTCATGTTCGA
>PBTG01000052.1 GCA_002726535.1 Myxococcales bacterium
GTTGATCGATGCGCCTGCGACGAGGCTCTTGGCCGCAACGTTCTTCAAGAGTAGCGCTCCGACGAAGCTAGTAGATGACTTGCTCAAATACACTCGAGCAGAGTGTGCGCCAGCAGCAGCAGTGCCGATGTTCTTTTCATTGGCCGACCAAGTGATGGCCTTGCCAGCGCTGACAGTGCTCGAGGTCACCTTGACCGCATCGGGGATGAGGTCGGCCTTTTTCACCAAGATGTTTTGAATCGTCACAGGTGTTGAGGTGGTGTTGTTGGACTCGTTGCTCTCTTTGATGGTGTTTTTCGAGTCGATCCACGCGCCGATGTATGCCGAGCCGGCCTTGGTGGCCTTAGGCAACACGAAGGTCCCTTTGAGCGACAAGGACTTGGCCGCACTGATGGTCTTGACCGCAAGCGCCTTGAGCTCGGTGTCTTGAGGGCTGATGACCGTGTTCGTTGAAAAACGAAGCGATACGGTGTGAGAGCCCGCGTTGGCCGTACCCAAGTTGCTGTAGTTGACGGTGTACGAGACGGTGTCGCCCGGCTTGTAGTAGGTCTTGTCAGTCTTAACCGACACGGCGAAGAGATCGGCTTGCGCTTCGACCTTCACAGAGACGGCCTTGCTGGTGTTGTTGCTCTCCAAGATCTCAACGATTTGATTGCTCGGGTCGAGGTAAGCGCCGAGGAAGTAATTGCCCGGCTTCGTGTTGAGCGGAATCGTCACAGTGAGGTCATAAGAAGTGCTTTTCCCTGCGAGGAGACTCGCCTTAATGGCGATGTTCGACACGGCAGTGTCGAGCGGCGTGATGGTTCCATCGGTAGACAGGAAGGCACGAGCGCCATAAGCGCCTGTCGAGACGGTACCGCCGTTCTTGGCGGTGACTTTGAGGGTCACTTTCGCACCTGGCTTAAAGGAGATGAGCTTTGAACCCAAGGCGACGGCAGTGAGCTGCAAGTCGGGCAATTTCGGAGCGAGAACTGTCAGAGGCACTGAGATCTGGTTGTCGCTTTCGTTGCTCTCAGAGACCGCTTTGGCCGCATCCGCAATGATCAAGACATTGTATTTGCCTGCCTTGGTTGTAGCGGGGATTGTGAGTCCAACACCGAGCTGAGCCTTGCCGCCGCCCTTGATGCTGCCAGAGGTAGACTTACCAATCAGCAAGTCGCCCTTGCCAAATGTCGTATCCGTGGACAGGTAGAATCGGGTCTCAGAAGCGCCCGCTGTGGTGCCGCCCTTGTTCTCGAGGGCATAGCTCGATTTGAAGCTCACACCCGCGGGGGTGGATTTCACACCCAAGCTGATGTCCGAGATGACCAAGTTCGGCTTGGAGACGACCGCAAACGCCACGGCGCCGTTGTTGTTCTTCTCGTCAGCCTCAACGTTTCCACTTTTCGAGTCAACGCGGTGGATGAGGTAGTACTTCCCGGGAGCCGTTTTGACCGGAATCGTGAAGCTGGCGGACGTCTGTTTGCTGGACGTTTGAGCCTCGAGTGCGCTGCGCTTGATATCTGATGTCAGCGCAACATCACCTGGGCCGTAGACGTTGTTGTTCGACAGGTAAAATCGAACTGAGTAGTCCTTGCTGTCGCCGGTGCCAATGTTGGTCTCAGCATAAGTCACTGAGCCCTTCGCGCCCGGCAACAAATCCTTGCTCGCTAGCTTAAGCAGAGCCGATTTCAGGTCTGCACGCCCAGTGATGGCAATCTTCGTGGTTTTGTAGTTGTTGCTCTCGAGCTTTTCGGCCACCGAGTTGGCGGAGTCCACGCGGAAGATTAAGTAATAGGTTCCCGCTTTGGTTGCTCCGGGGATCGTCACCACCGGCTTGAAGCTCAAGGCTGCGTTCTTTTTGAGCCCGATGCGCGGAATATCCAAGAGCTTCACAGAAGACTTGGAGACCGAGGTAGAACTCGACAGGTAAATGGTCGAGGTGTACTTGCTGGAGTCTTTGTCTCCAATGTTCTTCTCGCTGGCTGCCAAGGTGTACTTGTTGCCAGCCTGCATGGTCTTGGAAAAAGCCGAGAAGCTGACAGCCTGAAGGTCAGGAGCAGGTCCCACAGCAACCTTGACCCACAGAACGTTGTTGGCCTCATCGCCCTCTTTGATCGAATTGGTGTCGTCGATCCGCAGACCGATGTACCAAGTTCCGCTCTCGAGATTGGCTGGGATATTGACGTACTTGCTGCCTGTCCAAGACTTGCCGGCCGCCAGCGACTGAACCGTCCATTTGTATGGTTTGGCGTCGGTCGTGTTGATCTTGGCGTCTTTGGACAAATAGAACTGAGCGGTGCTGCTCGCAGCAGTCACAGCAGAGATGTTGTCGATCTTCAGCGAGAAGGTCACTTTGCTACCCGCGAAAGTCGCGCTTACATCGGGCTTCATTACGGTGAGCCTGAGGTCGGGGATTGCAGTGACAGCGATCGATCCCATGACCTGGTTGTTGAGTTCATTGGCCTCTTCAACCGTGTTTTTCGCGTCGACGCGAACGATAATGCTGTATTGACCTGACTTGATCGTAGTCGGCAACTTGGCCTTGATGGTCAACTGCTGCAGCTTTTTTCCACCGAGCGATGGGCCGAGCAGCGTACCGATCTGAATATCATCTTTGCTGAAGGTCTTGTCTGTCGACAGGTAAGCTGCGTCGCCTCGCGCCGCTGCGGCCGCCAGACCGATGTTGCTGACGCCATAAGAGACCAAGATGGTGTCGCCAGTAGTGTATTTGGTCTTGTCGAACGTGATTGACTTCGCGGTCACCAAGTCTGGGCTCAAGCTACAGCCAGCGATCTTTTCGCTGGCGCATTTGCCGCTCACGCAGGCGTCTTTGGTGCATGCGTTTTTATCGTCACAGACCGAAGCGTCTTTGCAAGGTATGCAGCCGTCTGTAGCCACGTTGTTGCACTTGCCGGTTTGCACGTCACAGGAGTCCTTCGTGCACGCGTTGCCGTCGTTGCACTTGGGCTTTTCGCCCGATTTACATTTGCCCTTGGCGCAGGTGTTGCCGAGGGTGCAAGGGTTGCCGTCTTTGCAGAGATTGCCGTCATTGGCCGGCTGCGGCGCGCACTTGCCGCTGTCTTTGGCGCAGGTGTTGACCAAGCACAGCGTGTCTTTGCTGCTGTCGCAGCTGACCACTGTAGCCAAGTCGGTGACGCACTTGTTGTTCTTGCAAACCGGCGAGCCATTGCACTTGTTGCCGTCGTCTTTGCAGTCTTCGTTGGTTTTGCACTGACAGGTGTTGGCGCCGGACTGGCATTTGCCGCCTTTGCAGACGTCTTTGGCAGTGCAAGCGTCGCCATCATCACAAGAAGCCTTGTCGTCGTTGTCGTTCTTACAACCGATCTTGGGATCGCAGCTGTCTTTGGTGCAAGGGTTGCTATCATCGCACTTTTTCGCTGAGTCATCTTTGCCAGCGCACTTGCCGTTGGCACAGACATCTTTGGCGGTACAAGCGTTGCCATCATCGCACTTGTCGTTGTTGGCATTGTTCTTACACCCACTGCTGGGATCGCAGCTATCGGTCGTGCAAGGGTTGCTATCGTCACACTTGATTTTGGCACCCGTGCACTTGCCCGCGGTGCAAGCGTCTTTTTCGGTGCACTTGCTGCCGTCATCGCACTTGCCCGTTTGCGCCTTGTGGCTGCACTCGCCAGTTGGGGCGTCACAACCGTCGATCGTGCAGGGATTGTTGTCGTCACAGTCTTTGACGCCTTTACCGGTGCAAGAGCCGTCGACGCAAGTGTCCACGCTGGTGCATTTGCTGCCATCGTCGCAGGCGCCATCGACAGGCTTGGTCACACAACCTTTGTTGGGATCGCAGCTGTCGGTGGTGCAGGGGCTGCCGTCATCGCAAGTCTTCAATGTGCCGGTGCAGCCTTTTTGGTCACAAGCGTCTTTGTCTGTGCAAGGGTTGCCATCATCACAGGCCCCACCTGCTTTGGACGTATTGACGCAACCCTTCGCGGCATCGCAGCTGTCAGCGGTGCATGGGTCGCTATCGTCACATGTCTTCTGTGAGCCAGCGCATTTGCCAGCGACGCACGAATCTGTGTCGGTGCACAGGTCACCGTCGTCACAGGCTCCACCATCTTGAATCGCTGTGTTGTCACACGAGCCAGTCTGGCTATTGCAGACGTCCGTCGTGCAGGCGTTGTTGTCGTCGCAATCTTTTTGCGAACCAGCTGTACAGGCGCCACCTGAGCAGGTGTCTTTCTCGCTACAAGAGTCGCCATCATCACAAGTGCCTGTATCGTCGTTGTCATTCAGGCAACCGTTGGTCGCGTCGCAGGAGTCCTTGGTGCAGGTGTTGCCATCGTCGCAGTTCTTAGTGGTGCCGCCCGCGCATTTGCCATCGGCGCAGCCTTCTCCGTCGGTGCAAACATCGCCATCGTCGCAGGTGGCAGTATTGTTGGTGTTCGCGCAACCATTGGTCGCATCACAGCTGTCGTCTGTGCAGGGGTTGCTGTCGTCGCAATCAACCGTATCGCCAGTGCACTTGCCATCGGCGCAAGCATCATTGCTCGTACAGGCGTCTCCATCATCACAGGTGGTGCCGCCATTGGCCGGAGTCACGCTGCAGCCGTAGGTGTCATCTGCAGCCTTCTCACAAGCGTTGGTCGTACAGACGTTGCCATCATCACAGGTGTCGTTGTCGGTTTTGCCATCACAATCGTTGTCGACTCCGTCGCAGACTTCATCAGCGGGCTCGGTGGGCTTACAAGCGGGCTGACAGACCGTGTCGCCGCCATCGGCTGGAGCCGCACAAACTTTAGAGTCGCACTCGTCGTCGTTTTGACATGGGCAGTCTTCAGCGCCCGGGCAATTGTTTTGTGTGGTGTCTGTCGCAGAGGAGGTGTCCTCAGCGCTGGTATCAGCGGCAGTCGAGCTGTCCTCAGAGGAAGCTGAGTCTTCTGTAGAAGCGCTGTCATCCGGAGCTGCAGTGTCTGCGAGACCCGCGTCCGACACCGAAGCGTCTAATTGAACCGAACCGTCGGTTTTATTGTTGTTATCACCCGCGCTATCACCACAAGAGGCGACCGCGAAAACCAAGGCGACTGTGAGCAGCCGCTTCCACGTACAACATGAAGACATTTCGAACACTCCGGCACACGACCACTCCCGACAACCTGCATAGGAGAGAGCCATGTTGATGACGTCGATCAGGTGATTGTTTCCGCTCTAGAGAGACCCAGAGCAACGAAGCAAACAATTATCACAACGCCGGTTAAGATGGCCGAAGGGTGCCAATGCCACATGATGAGATCAAGAGGTTTTGTAAGGGCGTGTTTTCCATATAAATTACAGATAGATAACTTCTGTAAAATCGATTCTACCTGACTCAGCCGGAACGCAAAGCCGACATCCTGGCTCGATTCTGAGCAAGACGGCTTATGGCGCGTCGCTCTGCGTCACCGCCTGTGGCTGCTTGGCCGCGCGATGACGAACCCCAGCTTTAGCGACACGTCTTTTCAATCCCTCATACCTGTCTCGGCTATATCGCGTGAGTTTGGTGCGATCCGCGTCGCTCAAGGCGTCGCCCAAGCGAGCGAGGTGTACATCGGTCAGCAACAGACGTCTGGCTTCGATGAAAACTTGATCGAGTCGGACCAACGTGACTCTGTTCGGAGCCTTGGCTTCGATCTGAACGACCACATCGGCTGCCTTTTGAGTGAGCACATCGATGCGTTTTCGCGCGGCGACCAACTCTGTGGCCTCTTTCGCCAAAGGCAGGGGGCGAGAGTCCGAAGACACAATCGGAGCGGATGCTTCCCTGTGCTTGGACGCGCTTTGGAGCTCCTTGGCGACAGAAAGCGGAGCTGGCTCGCGACACCCCACCATGAAAAACGAAACCATCAAAGCCAAGGCTACGAGCACGACCTCGAAGCGAAAAGCCACCAGCGCTGAACAGACGCTCGTCGTAGTTGTCGCGAAGCCAAGTACAAAGCACTTCATCTGACAAAGTGTGATCGAGCCCTCGGTCAGTTGCAAACCGATGCTTCTTTCGGGATCGACGCAAAGACCTCTCCCCTCGAACATCCCTTTGAGTCTGGATATACAATAGCTAAACCAAAGGTGATTTCGCCCAACCACCACCTATCCGAAAATCCAAGAGTAATTTGTCACCTCACCAACGCTGATTCGCTTGCGACTTCGGACAAGCAACGATATTTTCCCACTATGAAAAGCCTTTCACCACACATGAAAACTGTCTCTTGCCTCTTTGCAGGGTTGGTTTTGCTGCCATGCATGAGTTGGGCGCAGAGTTCACCGGCGACGGCGGACAAACAAAGCGCCTCTCAAAGCGCGACAACGAAGCCTGCCTCAGCGACGCAAGCGGCAACTCAAGCTCTTCAGGATGGAAAGCTGATCAAAGCCTCTTTGCTCTTTTACAAAGCCTTTAAAGCCGAAAACAGCCCTCACCTGCTCTTTAACGCAGCGCGAGCGGCCCAAAGAGGGGCCTTAAATTTAGAGCCTGCTGAGAAGATCAAGGCCCTAAAGACGGCCAAGCGCTACTACTTTGACTACGTGGCCTTGCCCGAATCCGGCCCTGCTGGTCGCAAACGCGCGTCGCTCTATCTGCGAGAGGTCGAGCAATTTCTCGAACTGCTCAAACACAATCAATCGCTATCCAAAACCTCTACGCGCTCCCCTCAAGCCAGCGTTCAACCTGCTGTCCAAGCGACCGCAAAGGGCGTCACCGGCAGTTGGCACAAACCCACAGCGCTTTCCATGGGCGCGGCCTCGTTGATCCTAGCGGCGTTGTCTGCCTGGAGAGGGATGAACGTCTCCAGTGACCAAAGTCAGTTAGATGACGACATCAACGGCACCAGTTCATTGGGGTATAGCGCTTATACAGATCGCCAGAACGCCATTTGGGATCGGCGAGATCAGTCTGTCATTTTTGCTGGCGCGTCAGCGCTCACGGCGGTGGTGGGTCTAAGTGTATGGCTGCTCAAACCCGACGACCAGCAACGCACATCTTCGCTGCGCCTTCACGTCGGCTGGCAGAGCCTTCAGGTTCGGTTTTAGTGTGGCAGTGAGCCGGTCTTAAAACACCAGCGGGCAAGGACCACACTGCGAGTGCGCGGCGCGCAGCACCTTGATCACTCCAGCTTCGACCACGACCGGTCGCACGCCCGTTTCGGTAAAGTCACCGCAGGCTTTGCAGGGCAGCTTAGCAGCGCTTGGGCATAGACCCGCTGCGCACGTGGATTGCCCCTTGGAATAGCAGTACGTGACCTGCTGCTCGCTGCCGCCGTTTTCATTTCCCTTCGGACCATAGCTAACGTAGTAGGTAACAGAATTGACCCCGACAGCCGTGTTGAATTTGGCTTTACAGCGGTAAGAATACTGGCCGTTGCTATAGTCCCCTTCATCATCGGGGATAAAGGTACTGCAGTTATACTGGTTGCCGGCGACAAAGGCGTACACTGAACTGGTCGCCGCGCTGAACTTTCCGACCACCTGATTGTTGTAAAAGGCATTTGGGCAACTCATGTCTACGTAAATCCGCGTCTCAAATTGAGAAGCAGAGTCGTCTGGCTCGCAGGTCGAGCACTGGTTTAAACCGACTCTGACGACACGCTCATTGACGGCGAACACCTGTCGATACGAAGCGGCCTTACCCAAACAGTTCGTAGGCAGCTTCTCATCGGTATAGACGATATTTCCGGTCTTATCGGCCGCTCCGGTAGCCAGTCGATAGTTTGAGCCCTCACTGCCATTAGCCGTCGCGTACCAGGTTCCAAAATACCGCGAATTCGCAGAAGTCTTGGTCAACTTGGCGACGATCTTATCCATCTGTCCTTTGACAACAGATTTGACCACCACGTGCTCGGGCACTGACTGCCCTGAATCAGAGCACTGGGTGACCTCAAAGTGAATCGGTACGACCGGATCGCTAAGCGGCACATAGTGACTCTCTTTGGTTTTTTGATAGGCCCCTTTTTGGTCATTGCTCAGCTTGCTGCAATCGACGTCTTGCATAAACGCGACCGTCGGCCCCTGTACAGTTTTGACGCCCATATCAAACTTTCGATTGATGTACACGCCGTTCACCCACACATCTTTCATGTCCTTGTTCAGTACTTCATAGACGCCATTGACGCTAAACTTGTACTGAATCTGTGTGTTGGGCTTGGTCTCGAAAACCGCGACCGCGACCTTGTCGGCTCCCATCGTGATTTCATAGGGGTACCAGTCATTGGGATTGTTGGGATTGGCGACCGTATTGGTGACGACCTTGATACATGGATCAGAGTTGCAGTTGGCGTCCTTTGTGCCTTTGAGCGCGTCTAAATCAACGCAGCTGAGGTCGAGTTTGACAGTCAAAGAGACTTTTTCGGGCATGACGAAGGTGTCAGCCGGCGCTGTGTCGAGCTCA
>PBTG01000053.1 GCA_002726535.1 Myxococcales bacterium
CGCTGATTGTTATTTTCATCATGGAGTACTGAGACTGCGTATCTACCTGGCGGCAGGTCGGAGAACCTACAGGTGGCGGACCGCGACCGTGGGCGCCGCGAGTCATGGGCTCGCGCGCGGTTGACCTGCATGGGAAACCCTCGCGAATGGCTCCAAAGGGCACAGCGAAAAGAGCCATCATTGCTGCGTAGTGTGGTCGCGTTGGTTACCGACAAGGAGACTCGCTGCGCCTGTCGATCAGAGGGGGTGGCAGCGAAGCTCAGCGTGAGTGCGGAGAAGACGAGCAGTTGTTTCATGGGCGCGAACTCCCTCCTTGGTCCTTCCCTCTCGATGCTGCGTAGCTCGATTGGTTGCGCGGCGACGCTGGACGTCGACAACATCCCCAGGCACGCTGCCTGCGGTCGCTTGCCGGAGGTGTCGTCGTGGCCGTCTTGTTGATTGACTCGCACCATCAGTTCGCTGCAGAGCGCGTGCTACCACCGGCGTGGTTGCGAGGCTTTGACTTGAGTGTGTACGAGCCAGGCCATCCAGACCGAATCATCTCTGGGAGTGCGACGTTGGCTGATGCCTCTGGCTTAATCGTACGTTCTGTTACGAAAGTCACACGTGAATTGTTGTCCACGGCGCCGAATCTGCGCGCCGTCGCTACATGCTCATCTGGCTTCGATCACCTCGATATTGCTGAGTTGGCCGAGCGCGCTATCCCCTGGTTTCATGGCAGAGGAGGCAATGCGATCGCGGTTGCAGAATGGGTGCTATGGGCCCTGTCGCGACAGTGGTCTCAAAATGTCGCACAACCAAAGAGCTTCGAAGGACGGCGAGTCATCGTCGTGGGCTGTGGAGCAGTGGGCAGTTGTGTGATTGCAGCGCTACGCTATTGCGGCGCTGAGGTCGTCTGTGTAGATCCGCCTCGTGCTCGCGTCGACGCTGACTTTGAAGCAATCACCTTAGACGACGCGCTTTCATCTCCATGTGATGCGCTCACCTTGCATGTCCCACGGATCTTCACCGGCCCTGATGCGACTGTAGGGATGATTGGCCCAAGCCAACTGCAACGTCTGGAGGGTAGCGCACTCATCAACGCCGCTCGTGGCGGCGTCATCGATGAACATACCGCTGCGCAGGCGCGCCTCAATGGTCATCTCTCTGGACTGTGGCTCGATACTTTTGAGCACGAGCCCCATGTTGATTCGAATACGCTGCGTGCATGTGACGGCGCCACACCTCACATCGCGGGACACAGCATAGAGGGCAAGCTCAAGGTCGCCCTTGGGCCGGTCAATTCGCTTCGAGAACTCTTTGGTCGTCGGCCGATTGACCGGTGGGTCGCACCAAAGCTATCGAGCTTGGATCCAGCAAGGGCGCTCGATCGTCTCTCTGCTGCGCTTAGGACAGGGGCAGCTTTTTTGCCCCTCAGAAGCCAGCATACGCGCCATGAAGGCCATTGGATCGAGCCTGAGGTCTTTTCTCAACCTCTTGCGGCTCTGGGATGTCGACCTTTGGATGTTCAGTAGTCTTCGACTTTTAACAATCTCCTTTGTGCTATCGCGTCGCAGTCGTTACTCTACGTCGGCGGTACTTGGTAGTCGTCGCCGCGCCACTTAGCGGAGAGCTCGCAATGGATTGGACCAACACAAAATGGAACATCGCCTGCATCGTGCTGATGAACGTTGTCATGCTCGGTTGTGGGTCAACGAATCCAGCCTCTTCGGAGCCTTACGACCTCGGCGTGTCCATTCCACAAGACACCACCGCTTCGACGGGTTCAGACACCACCTCTGACGATTCGAACGTCGTCAACGATTCGCAAGATGCGGGCAAAGACGCCCTCAGCACCACAGACACAGCTCAGCAGGACTCTGGCGTCCCATCAGGCCCGGTCTGTGCCAAAGCAAGCGCGTGTGTGAAACTCAAAGACACGCCTTACTGTGACTTGGCCGATAATGTTTGCGTCGAGTGTTTGATCGATTTTCATTGTAAGGATTCGACCAACAACTGCGAAAAGGGAAAGTGTGTCGATGTAAGCTGCGTACCTGGGACCACAACGTGCATTTCCGACAACACGCTCGAGACCTGTCAGCCTGACGGAAAGGGCTTTGAGCAGACCGTTTGTCCAGATTCGGCGCCGATTTGTGTGGGCGACAAATGTCGCTTCTGCAAGCCCGATACCATCTATTGCAAAAGCCCAGACAACAACAACCCGCAGAGCACGGTGGTGCTCAAGTGTAACGCATCTGGTTCCGACGCCGACATCCAGAAAGTCTGTCCTGGCGGACAAAACTGTGTGGACGGTAAATGCGTGACCTGTACGCCAGGTCAACAGACCTGTGTTGGGAACAAGGCAGCGATTTGTCGACCTGATGGTACGGGCTACGATCCTGGCCCTGATTGTGGAGCCAAAGGACTCGTGTGTGTGGCGGGGCTGTGCGTGAACCCATGCGCCTCGGACTTAAAGAGCAACACGAACGTGGGCTGTGACTACTATGCCGTCGATTTGGACAACGCACTTGTCCCTGGCGCCGGCGGTAAAGTCTACGACGCTCAGAACTCTCAGTTTTCCATCATCGTGTCGAACACCAAAGCTGCTGAGGCCGTCGTCACCGTCACAGAGGGCTGCTCGAAACAAAAAGCGAAATACAAAGTCGCTCCAAATGGTCTGAAGATCATCAACTTGCCCGACCCGATTTGGAAGATGAAGCCTGCCAACCAAGATGGCACGAACATCAACTGCAAGGCCTATCGTGTGCAGTCTAGCCAGCCGATCGTGGCGTATCAGTTCAACCCCCTGTCCAACGTGGGCGTGTTCTCCAATGATGCGTCTCTGCTCTTGCCGTCCAACGTGGTCGGTTCAGAGTATTGGGTGATGACCCGTCAGCAGACGCACGCGGGGCTTCGTGGCTATCTGACCGTCGTTGCTGTCCAGCCAGGCGACACCATTGTCGACGTGTTGGTCACAGCCAAGACCTTGGCCGGGACCGGGCAGGGCCAGAGCATCCCAGCGGGCCCTTGGACGGGCATGAAAAAGTTCAAGTTGAAGACTGGACAGGTCTTGAACATCGAGACCGACGAAAACGGCGCAGACCTGACAGGTTCCTACATCAAAGCCGACAAACCCATCGTCGTGTTCGGTGGCTCGGAGGCGAGCAACTCTCCGAACACGAACAAGTGCATCAAGGCTCCAGGATCGCCCTCCGGCAAATGCCAGTTTCAGGGTTGGACCTGTGCCTCAAATGCGGATTGCCCAGTGACGTGCTGTGCCGATCACCTCGAAGAGCAGCTCTTTCCGACGAACTCGTGGGGCAAGCTCTTTATGGCGACCAAGGCCAAGGCCCGCGGCAATGAAAAAGACGCCTGGCGGATTTTGGCTAGCAAGAACGGCACTGTGGTGCAGACGATTCCACCCCAAGCGCCGATTCCGACGCTCAATCAAGGCCAATGGTACGAGTTTGAGTCGGGGGCTGATTTCATGATCGTCTCCAACCAGCCGATTCAGGTCGGGCAATTCTTAGCTTCGTCCCACGCCCCGAACCCCAACAATGATGTCTGTACAACCAAGTATGGCTTCCAAAATGTTTGCACAAATATGGACAAGCTCTTCAAGGCAAAGATCGCGTGCAAGAAAAATGCAGAGTGCCCCAACATCCAGGAGCCGACTGACGCGAAAATCGGAGACCCAGCCTTCATTGTCACGGTCAATGTTCAGCAGTACCTGACTGACTACGTCTTCCTGGTGCCAAACAAGTATTCCCAGAACTACGTCAACATCATCAAACAGAAGAACACCACGGTCACTCTGGACAACGCTCCCCTTGCTCCGCAAGTTTTCAAGGATTTCGGCAACGCCGGCTGGCAGGTCGCCCGTCTCGCCATTTCCCAAGGTGTTCATCGCTTGACCTCGAACAATCCTACTGGGGTGACGGTCTACGGTTGGGACAACTACGTTAGCTATGGCTATCCGGCAGGAGCTGGACTCTCCGGGCAACAGTAGTGCTTCGTCGCGTTGTCGCGCTCTGCGTGCTGGTCGCCTGTTGGGGTTCAGCAGCGCTGGCCTGGTCAGCGCCCCCGAGTTGGAAAAAGCTCTACCGACGTGAGGGCATCACCGTCTTTGCCAAAGAGCGTCCCGAACATCCTCTGCCTGTGCTCAAGGGTGTCGGAGTGATTCCAGCAAATCTGTATTTGCTCTTGGCGTTGATTGATGACGTACCCAGGCATCGTGAATGGGTCTTTCGGCTCGAAGAGTCGCGCTTCCTGGAGCGACCAGATCCCTTGCATGCGGTCGCTTATCTACGCTTTGACTTTCCCTGGCCCACGTCAGACCGAGACGGCATCGTTCGTGTGGTCGTGAAACGACGCTGGAAACCTCACCATGAGGTCTGGATCCATTTTGAGCGAACGCCTCATGCGAAAAAACCCAAACGCTCCGGCGTCGTACGGGTACCTCGCTCAAAAGGGTTTACTCGCTTGCGATGGATGGGGCCGAATAAGACCCATATTGTCTACCAAGTTGACACCGATCCCGGTGGTTGGTTGCCTAAGTGGTTGGTACGCTGGATCAGTCGCGATTTGCCGCTGAGGATTCTCAAGGGCCTTCGGCGACAGCTCAAACGGCGGGCCAATGACTACGGCCCATTTCTACGGCAATGGGACCCGCGCTTGACGTGGCAAGCTGATGCGCCTGAAGTCTTCTCTATGCCAGGAGTATCGCCTTCGGAGTTGGTCAAAGCGCCCCAAGCGCCTACCCCAGCGCCCCGCTCTCCTTGAGATTCGCGATCTCGGCATCGCTCAGGCCGGCTTTTCGCAGCACCTCTTCGCTATCTTGTCCGGTCAAGGGACCAGTGTGCCTATATGTAGGCGGCGAACCCCTAAGTTGAATTGGATTGCCCACTTGAGTTTGAGCGTCTCCGTCTGCCGTGGGCACGTCGACGAGCATTTCCCGGTGATGAAATAAAGGGTCGGCTATGACTTCGCTCGGCGTGCAGACGGGCTCGACGCAGCAGTCGAGCTTCGAGAACACCGCGCGCCAGTGAGCCAGCGGTTTCGATCGGATTGCATCGGCTACTTGAGTCTTTTGTCGTTGTGCGTCTTTGCCATGAGCCATCCACTGATCGGCCAAATCAGGTAGGTCTAAGCCTTCAAGTAATTGCGCATAAAATTTGTCCTCTAAAGCGCCGACAGCCAGCCAGCGGCCATCGGCACATTGGTAGTAGTCGTAGACAGTCGCGCCGCTCAGGGAGTGTTGTTCTGGTCCGAGATCACCGCCCCCATGGAGCGCTTGAGTGATCGCTAGCGTGTTCATCAACAAAGACCCGTCGGCCATAGAAATGTCGATAAATTGGCCCTCTCCGCTTTGTTGACGGTGTATCAGGGCTGCGAGAATACCGGTGACGGCGGGCCACGTGCCTCCGGCCACATCACCAATCAAGGTGGCTAAGGGCACGGGACCTTGGCCAGTCCTGCCAATGTGGTGAGATAGACCTGAGCGAGCCAAGAAGTTGATGTCATGACCCGCTCGATCTCGCTCTGGCCCGGTCTGACCGTAGCTGCTGATTGCGCAATAGATGATGTCTGGCCGCCAGACCTTGAGTTGGTCATACCCTAAGCCGAGTCGTTGCATCACACCCGGTCGAAATTGCTCGACCACAACGTCAGCATTGCGAACCAAGTTCTCAATGACTCCTTTGGCTTTGGGGTGTTTGAGATCGAGGCACAATGCCTTTTTGTTCCTTCCCAGAGTTCGATAGGCTGCACCCACTTCTTCGGCGTCATATGGCGGTAAATAGCGCAGCATATCTGGTCGCGAGGGTGAGTCGATTCGAATGACTTCGGCGCCCAAATCGGCGAGAAGCATAGTCGCCAATGGGCCAGGGTATAGCGACGTAAAATCCAAAACCTGAACGCCAGCCAGAGGCCCGCGATTGGCGGTCATGGCGGCGCTCATCGATTACGCCTCATCTCGCGTTTGGCTTGTTTGGACTTGAGCGCCTGCCGCTTGTCATGGAGCTTCTTACCCCTGGCAACTGCGATCTCCACCTTGACTCTTGCCCCTTTGAAATACACACGCGTAACGACACAACTGGTGCCTCGTTCGCGCAACTCGCGATGCAGACGTTCGACTTGTCGCTTGTGCAGCAAGAGTTTTCGATCCCGGTCCGGCTCGTGATTAAACCGGTTAGCGAAGGGATATTCGGGGATGGTCGCTCCGACCAACCAAGCTTCGCCTGCAATCACACGGACGTGCGCTGCGCTGAGCGTACACTTGCCGTCGCGTAACACCTTGACCTCACTGCCGAGTAAGACCAGACCGGCTTCCATCGTTTCAGTAAGGTCGTAATCGTGCCTTGCGCGGCGATTGCTGGCGATGATTTTGATGCGTGCGTCGCTCATGGATTCCTCATGTCTCTCATTAGGCACGTTCAGGGCGCGAAGCTCAAGTGCTGATGGCAAGCCAATTTGTACAAATTAGCTCGCACCATGACTCTTTTTGTGCTATTGATTTATATTCAATAGGAGGAAGTGTATGCCCATTCTGCCTTTTTTTGCTGGTTACGTCCCCGCGATCGCGGTCGCACTTGGTCTAGCATGGGGCGGGCCGTGGATGGCGATTCCATCGGTTTTGGTGTGGGTTATCGTGCCGCTCGCCGATCATTTCGGCGGCATTGAGACCCGCTGGGGCGAGGGCATGGTCGAGGATTCATGGAGATACCGCTGGCTTGTTCGCTCTTGGGCACCTCTGCAGGTGGCGATCTATACGTGGGGAATCGCGGTGGCTTCGTCGACAGATTATAGCGTGGTCCATCGCTGTATGGCGGTATTCAACATGGGATTGCTCGGTGGAGCTACGGGAATCACATTCGCGCACGAGTTGATGCATCGAGCACGTTGGATCGACCGCGCGCTGGCCGAGTTGTTGATGACCAGCGTCACGTACCCGTGGTTTTGTGTTGAGCACGTTCACGGTCACCACAAGCGCGTGGCTACCCCTGAAGACCCGGCGACCTCGCGCTACGGAGAGCCGCTCTATACCTTTTTGGCTCGCAGCTACTTTGGAGGACTCGCCTCGGCGATCGAGCTTGACGAGGGACTACTCAAGCGGCGCAAGCGTTCGAAGTGGCACATCAGCTCGGCGGTCTGGCGCTATGGTGCCACCACCTTGAGTTACTACACCCTTGCAGGCTTATTAGGTGGTTGGTCAGCCGTGGCCGCAGTCCTCGGACTGAGCATCACCGCGGTCGGTATGCTCGAGGGGATCAATTATCTTGAGCACTATGGTTTGGTCCGCAAAAAAGAGGTGTCTCGTTCAGGTAAGGTTCGCTACGAACGTGTCCGACCGCACCACTCCTGGAATTCCAGCCATCGCGTGAGCAATTTCATGCTCTTGAATCTCGCCCGGCACAGCGATCACCACGCACACGCCTCGCGAGCCTGGGAGCGCCTGCGTCACATCGATGACGCTCCGCAGTTGCCTTCGGGCTATGGCGCGATGTTCTTGCTGACTTTTATTCCTCCACTTTGGTTCCGCGTCATGAACCCATTGGTGATCCAGTGGCGCATTGCCCATGGAGTCGATTTGCCTGAGCGCGCTCGGCAAAAAAGAGGCAGCATGAAGTGGGGACGGCTGTTGATCAATGCGACTCAGCGTCTTCTGTAAACGCTGTTATTGACGCATTTGTGTGAGCCGGGCAGGGTTTGAGCGCTACTCGGAGTGCACATGCCAAAGCTGCGCAACACCATGGATAGGTCTCTGTTACGGGGATTCGAGCGGGTCTCAGTTCGCTGCCTGGAATTCATTCACGGCAGAGAGTACCTACGCACGTTCATGCATCGCTCTTTGGCCTCGCTGACGACCAGTTGGACTCGTTATACGACGCAGATGTTGTGGCAACTCAAAGGGTTTGAGCGTATTGAAAAGCTCAAGGCTCCACGCGGTCTGATTATGGTCAGCAATCATCGTTCATTTTTCGACATGTATATGCTCGGATCTGCAGTGGACTGTCACACGCGCCTGATGCGCCGCGCGAGTTTCCCCGTGCGTGCGACGTTCTTTTACACACGACCGTTGGGTCTTTTATTCAACCTACTGATTTCGGGCGGCGATATGTGGCCGCCTATCTTTCGAGATCCGTCCCAGCGCCCTTTGAACCGAACCGCTTTCGCTCAGGTCTCAGAGACGCTCACTGAGGGCTCTTTTGTTGGTATTCATCCCGAAGGACGTCGCAACCCTGGAGATGATCCTTATGAGTTCTTACCCCTCAAGCCGGGTCTTGGACACCTCTTGGCCGTGTGCGATGACCAAACATGGGTGATTCCAGCCTTCGTTGCCGGCTTGAGTAACCGCCCTCTTTACGAGGTCACGAGAGGTTGGTGGCCGGGAGCAGAGCGAGGATCGTCGATCCGCTTGTGGTTCGGAGAGCCCATTCGAGTCGGTGATCTCAATGCTGGGCCAGACAATGCAGCACAGACCACCGATGCCGTGTTTGCCCATGTGAGGGCTTTGGCGCAACAAGACAAACAATACATGGAACAAACGCCGGACCAGGCCGTAAAGACTGAAAGGGAGTCCCACTCATGAAGACAAAAACAACCGTCGTACTGATTCTGATCGTTGGGCTGTGCTCTATCCCACACCTTGTCGGCGCTCGCGGTGCTCGCGGCGCGAAAAAGCTGGCGATGAAACGATTCGACGCTTCGTCCAGAGAAGTCAAAGTGATCGCGAGCCATCGCAGCGGGGCGGCTCTGGTACGGCTTCAGACCGGTGATGTGCCAGTGTGCCATCTGATGAAACTGAATACCTCGCCTGCGCGAGCCACCTCGGTGTTGAACAGCGTCCGGTTGTCCACTTGCGCGACCTACGATAAAGAGGCTCGCTCCGCCCGCCTCAAAGAGGTCAAGCTCACGAGTCGAACCAAGGCCTATCAAGTCTTTATCTTGAGCAAACGAATGGATGCCATCGCGAAAGGCGTGGAAATCCGGCGAATGTGGGGGCTCTATCAAGCGACCAAAGAGCGTATCAACAGGCTCTTCGAGCGTACATCGACATCCTTTAAGAGTCAGGTCAACAAAGCCATCAATCAGTCTGAGGTCTGTGAGGCTCCGGTGATCGCACAAGCGAGTACCCCGGGCCCGCTGACACTAAAGTGCCTCACGGAGACCATGTTGGGCGGTGCTGTCAAACGAAAGACAAACACCTATCGCTATATCTGGTCGGAAGAGCGTTACATGTTGCAATAAGATTCAGTCGACTCGGCTGGGCTTCAGTAAAATGTGGTCCTGATGACGGGCTGAAACATCTGCAGGTCCTTCTGACAGATTGGCTCCACAGGACAGCTCAAACAGTCCGGGGTGGTCATCTCTGGGCAACGCTTTCGGGCGCCAAAGAAGAAGTAGTCGATGGTGCCGATGTCGCGGCCCGATACCTCCATCAACGCTTCCATGGCGTCGTAACATGCGCGTCTAACCATCTCTTCGTCGGCTGGCTCCAACAGTTGCCGGTCAATCAGACGACGGCGTAGGCTCTGGTCGCTAACTTCGACCAGCCCAGTCCGCAGACAGCTACGCATGATGTGGTAGTCGACGACCGGCGTGAGCGTTTTGCAGCGCCGTAAATCGATGAATCGTTCGGGTCGTTGGCCGAGCGCTAAGATCAACAACATGGACTTTTTTCGCAGCGGGTCTTCGCGATAACCGCTGATGTGGTCGAGCACTGTGAGGAGATAGGCGCCAGGGTCAACCGCTCGCTGAGCCGCCTGAACCAACTCCTTTGGCTCACGGCCCAACTCCCATAGATCTCGGCCATAACCCCGACTCAACGTGTGATGTGTAGCCAACACTGGCATCGGGACTTCTCCGCTGTCATCAGCGAAAAGCTCGACGGTGTCTTGCCAACGCCAGGTTGCTTGCGACCTTGGACTGAGGCTCGCCGGATCTCTGTCGACGAGCCGCCGAAAGGCGGCAAAGCAATAATCCGACCCCTTGAGCGCTTGGCCCTTCCACTGTGCCCAGGTCGGCTTTACATATTGCCCCTCTGAAGCGCTCCAAAATCCAAACTGATGGAGGATCGATGCGAAAAAGAAGTCGATTGCAGCAGGGTCGCCAATCTCTGGGAAGTGTGGCCCAACAAAGGAAAAAGGTTGTGCGTCCGCCATGGTCGCGATCATCTCACCGATCTTGTCTCTTTGGCGCTCGCTGATGTGAACTCTCCCGTCTCGTCGAGTCGCTCGATGTCTAGCCTCAATGTCAGGTCTCTGAGTCGCTAATAATCCTCGCATGCCAGCATCTTCGATGGTTTTGGAGGCGACCGCCGCTCCTAACGCCACAGCCTCAGTTGGGTGTAAGCCGCGACTTAGACCGGCGAGTGTACCGCCACATACGCTGTCGCCTGCGCCCGTCAGGTCCACTGGCTGAGCAGGGCATATGGGCACTCTTGTGCAGTGATCTCCCTGCCAAACGTCGGCGCCTTGGGCTCCACGTGTGACGATGAGAACTTGTCCTGGGCGCACCGGCGGGCGCTCGTCCTCGAACACCATGTTGAACTCAAATTCATTGAGGAAAAAGACATCAACTGATTCCATCAAAGCCCGCACTTTGTCCGGTGACCGTCTGGCCATAAAACCATAGGTCCCTGCTGACAGACGAGCGTCAGACCTTCGGCGGATGTCGCGTACGAATTTCATCTGAATTTCGGGGGTATGAATGGCGGCGATGTGCACCCATTGTACTGCGTCGAGTTCCTCATCC
>PBTG01000054.1 GCA_002726535.1 Myxococcales bacterium
CAAGGCGTCGATGACTCGGTGCAATGCGATGCTGTCAGTCAAGGGGTTCATAAGGCTCAGCGCTTGGGGACAAACTTTCACTTCGGGAGATGAGGTCTTATCATCGGACGAGCCAGCTTGCCTGTCTACCGGACTCACGCATAGGAGCCAGATGTCTAGTGTCGATGACCACGCCTCTGCAGTGCCTTTGGGTCGCGGTTCTTCCATGGACAGTTGGAGTGATTTTCGACAGTCGCCCCGCAACCGCTCCACCTTGTTTGGAAAAAAAGTGCCTTTTGTCGGGCGTCGCGAGGAGATGGAAAGCGTTTATGGGCGATTGCGAGACGCGCTGAACAGCTCCGCTTTTCGTGTGGTTTGGTTGCATGGCGGGTCGGGGTTGGGCAAGAGCCGACTCTTCAAAGAGTTGCGTCGGGCCGTGGCTCCTCAACGCAGAGGAGTAGCTTGGCATGAGATCTCAACGAGCCAGACAGACAGGGGGCCTGAACGATTTTTGGGCAAGGTCCTCTATGAGGTCCTCGGAGGAGAGGATTTGGCTCGCTCCGTCGACCCATGGAGCGATGCCTTGCGTCAGGTCACTGGCTTGGTTGGAGAGCGATATGCGGCCGAATGCATGTCCATTGTCGGTCGGTTGATTGGCCTCGTGCCCCCTCAAGCCGAGACTATCGAGCCCTACGTGTCCAATCAAAGTGAGCGCGAGCAGGCCGAGTTTCATGTGGCGGCGAGCTTACTACGGACCCGCTGTCGGCAGGGGCCTGTCGTTTTGCGGGTCGACGTGACTCGAGGCTCAGTGCATGAAGTCGCGCGCTTTATCCAAGAGATGGTTTCAGCGCTCGATGGGGTGGGTGCCGCTTGTCTGGTCGAGTCTCGGGTGCCGGCACCGCAACCGATCGCGTCGTACGCTCTGGAGCTCGTACCTTTGGCTCAAGAGCGGACTCATCACCTCGCTCGACAGCTCTTGCGGGACGTTCAACAACTGCCTCAGCAGATCAGCCGGGAGCTCTCCGAGAGTTGCCGTGGCAACCCGGAACGACTTCTCGAAATGATCAGAGGACTCATGGCTTCGGGGGACATTCGCGGCGTCGAGCAGCAGTGGACATGGCAAGGCGGCGCTGGTGTGTCGGGCCTTAGCGGCGCTGTCGATGCTTCTGGATTGCCCTTTCGCTTGGCCCAGCTAGATCCGCATCTGCGACATTTGTTGGCCATTGCCGCTGTGTTTGGTCGGACGTTTTGGTTTGGAGGGATATTGTCGGTTCTCCGCTCCGAGCGTGGCCCCAATAGTGGCAGCAATACGAGCGATGATCGGGTCGCCCTGAAGCAGGCCTTGTTGCAATTGCAAGACCTGGAAATCATCTCTTTTGTCGCCGACGGACGTCTGTCCCAAGAGCTGGAGTTCGTCTTCCAACAAGTCAATGACCACAAGGGACTCGTTGCTGCCATTGGTGTCGAACAACGACAGACAATCGCTATTTTGGCGGCACAATGGCTGGCGATTCGACCCAAGATAAATCCGATCGCTGACGCTGCCAAAGTAGCTCGACTTTATCATCACGGAGGCCGGCCTCGGTTGGCTGCAGTCGCTTTTGGGCAGGCGGGCCAAGCGGCCCTGAAGATTGGGCAATTGCAGCGAGCTACGACTCTTTTTGGCCAGGGTGCGGCCTTGGTCCAGCGTGACGATTCTGACGTCGCGGCGGACCTTTACATGAATCATGGTGAGTCTGCGTTGCGCCTCGGCGACCACAAGGTCGCTGAAGACGCCTTAATGCAGGCACGTCATTATGCGGAGTGTCTAGATGACGCCCGGCGTGCTGGAAAGATTCGCCTGCGACTTGGACAAGTCGCCCGGTTGACCGGGCGCTATGACCTGTCCATCGAACTGCTGCATCAGTCGTTAAAAAAACTCCGTATTGTCGGTGCGCATAAGTGGATCGCTGAGGTTATGGACGAGTTGGGCCTCGTTTACGTGGTTCGCGGGGGTGCGGATGCTTATCGACAAGCGCTCGCATATTTCCTCAAAGGTTTGGCCCTTCGCCGTCGGGCACAAGATCGTCGTGTGGTCGCTCGCAGTCTGTGTCATATCGCTACGGTTCAACTGCGTCGAGGACACTTCAAAGAGGCCCTGGACGCTGCTGAAGAAGGCGCTGAGATTTGTGAGCAAATCATCGACCAATGGGGGTTGGCGAGTGCGCTGATGGCGCTTGGTGACGTTCAAATCGCTAGTGGACGAGCTCGACACGCCCTTTCGTCGTGGAAAAAGGCTCTGGACTTCGCTGTTGAGGTTGGAGATGCGTTGACTGTGATCGCGCTTGAGGTGCGCCAAGCTGAAGGGTTGATCGCCATTGGCCGCTGGCAGGACGCAGCCGCCGCGATTGTCGAGACGCTCGACGCAGCGGTGCGCAGTCAGGATCCGGTCAGTTTGAGCGGCGTCTATCGGGTGCGAGCCGCGATTTCGTTACAACGAGATGCGCTGGAGACTGCGGATCTAGACAGCATGAGGGCGGTCGAAGTCGCCGAGCAAAGCGGCGCTCGCTTTCAGGTCGCACTCGCGATGTCGGTTAGAGGCTGTGTCCTCGGTACACGAGCCCTCAATGCTACGAGCGAGTTCCTCGACGCTATCGACACCCAAGCGCGTCAGTGCTTTGACACCGCGGTAGCGGCCTACAATGAGATGGGAGATTTAGTCAATCAGCTCAGTACGATGCGCAGTTATGAGGACTACCTGAGTCAGCGTGGAAACCTGCAACTCTTGGCCCAGGTTGAGCTTGGTCGACGAGCGCTCGAGGATCAGCTTCAGGGCTTTACCGGGAACTTGGAGTCTACCACTGCATCGTGAGCGAGGCTCCGCTTCGGCCGCGGCTAACCATGGGACTGAGGCTGATTTGAACAGGGCGGACCGCCGACTGCGCACTGCGGGTTGCCGAGTTGTTCAAGGCGAAGTAGACACCGAGCGCGGCACTCAGTCCACCAGCGCCTAAGGCGACGACGCCAGCGAGCCAATTGGCTTGGGCACTCTGATAGTTGCCCGCGTATCGATAGTCGTTTGACGCCAAGGCGTTGGCTTGGCTGGCTAGGTTCACCGAGTCCAGCACCAACCACGAGCCAACGGCAGCTGTAATCGAGCCGAGGGTGCATAAGGACCACCCCATGGCCCGCCGACTAAGGCCTTTATCTCCGAATAGATAGACCCCGCCGACAACCAGCGATGCAACACCGATTCCTGCCGCTCCATAGCCAGCGAAGGTTAGGTTCGATGCATAGCCGTAGTAGCTCTGGTACTGACTGTGTCCCAATGGCAGGTCATTGGCCACGAGGGCTTGGTTGGCTCCATAGATCGCGGCGGCAGCTCCTCCAGCGATAAAAGCCAAGCCGATCCCTGAGTAGATCCATCCCTTCGTCATCGCCGACATGGGCGTGCTGGCATAGCTGACTTGTTCAATCGAAGCCTCTACAGCGGCTGCTGGTTCAGTCTCGATCGCTGGCATCGGAGCCGGGACTGACTCAGCGGATTCGGATGCCAGGCTAGGTCGGCTCTGCGCTCCGAAGGACGCTGGCGGCAGGTCTTGCGCAGAGGATTCCTGGGCGCTCGATCGGGCGTTTTTGCCACGAAATATACGTCCTTGGGATCCATCTAGGGGGCGTTTGCCCAGGTTGTGCCGGTCCCCATGATTCGCCAATTCTAAGGGCGTCAATCTTCGTTTGACGTCTGGGTGTCGACGGCGCACTTCATAGGTCTCGGCCGTGGTCATTAGCTTAATCGAGATGGTGCGCTGCTGTCCCCCGATTAGTTCGAGCGTACCAACCCACGGCAGCCGGCCAGGAGCGCGAACCTCAACGATAGATTTTCCGATGGGCATCTCGATGGGGCCTCGATTGGCGAAGGCCATAAAGCGTCTGCTGACCCACACCTCGGCGTTCTTTGGATTGGTTTTAAATACGAGACGTGGTGGCAGGTTGTTGGCTAGATTGACTGTAACGCTTCGGACCTCATCGGTTTTAGCCGTGATGATTGAGCGATACGGCGCATAGTTGCTCCGGGTTACGACCAGTTGGTGGCTCCCACCTGGCAACCAGATCCGATATCGCATCCTCCGTGGCTCAAAAATCCGCTCATCGATCGACACTTGACTGTCAGCTGGGAACACAGACAATTCTGTGACGCCGTAGCCTGCGTCGATAAGCCGCCATCGCAATCGGCGTTGCAAGCTCACCGCTTGACTACGGACGCGCGCGCTGGCTCCTGGAGTGACGCGAGCCTGCTCAGCCCAGTTGACCGCTTTGCCGACCTGCCCCTTCGAAGCGAGGTGCTCGGCGATCTCCAGGACCCTGTCAGGACTCGGTGTGGCGGCTGCTCCAACCGAGCAGGTCAATAGCAATAGCCCGACCGACAGAACCTGGCTCAGTCTCATGGTCTTTGATTGTAGCCTTCTGGTTCGAATCATCCCAACGCAACCTTTTCGATTCGAATGATGGATGTCACGGGGGTCTACAATTATGTAAGGCAAGCGAGCTTCAAGTTCAAACCATCGGCGACAAAAGAGTGGAAAAGACTCCAAAGAGGCTCGATTTTTGTCAACGGCCGTCGGTCACTCTTCGGTGACTTCGCTCTCGTAGGCTTCGACCAAGTCCATGACAGTCGCGTCCTGGTCAAAGTCGCGCTCCAGATTACGCGCGTACACGATCGCGTCTCCATCCGCAGTGACGTCTTGCAGACGCAAAAAGCCATGGGGCAGGGCGCTTTCGGGCATTTCTTCGACCCTCACCGAGCCTCCGCGATGCACGCGCTGAAGGGCGGCTTGCAGTGCTTGTCGCGAAACACGTGGTGGAGCTGGCCACAGCGCATCGCACTGTTCAGCTTGCTCATAGAGCTCGTCGGCCTGCTGCATTTGCCCTTGCGCCTCGGCCAGTAGGGCCTCGGCTCGCATTACCCTGGCGTCGTCATCAGCGATCTCTTTGACCAGTTTGAGTTCGGTGAGCGCGCCATCGATATCTCCTTGCTCGATGAACAGGTCACACCGGGCGGTGTACGCCTCTGGCCAATGCGGGTCGAGCGTCAGATAGTGCGCCCATGCCTTGAGGGCCGCATTGTGATTGCGTAACTCACTTTCGCACTCCGCTAGATAGGCCCAAAGATCGGCGTCGTCGTCTTGGGCCTGCAAAAGCTGCTGGACCAATTGTCGCGCTTGATTTGGTTCCTGTTCGAGCGTAATTTCAATAGCTTCGCTATCGCTACGTCGCATAGTTGCCCCCGATTACAAACGTGTATTTTGTCACAAGTTCGTCTCAAGTGGACCACGGATCTGATTCAATGAACAAGATCGATCCCGTCAAAGGACACATAGTCATCGAGACTGCTCACTCACAGCCTCTTCACTCGCCTTCAATTGTGAAATGTATCGGAGCCTGATCAGCCGCGACTTTGGGCCTTAGCCCGTGCGTCAGCATCGCGTTTTTCGTTATGCAGACGATCGGCTTTATCCTGCATCGAGGCCAGTTTCCGATAGAGTTGGCTGAAGTGGGGGTTCTCGATGAATTTCATCAAGTGATTGCGCCCCCGAAATTCTGAGGTCGTCGCCGTATCAATGATCTCTTTGAGAATTCGGATCTCATTGCGGGTGAACGAGTTGCTGACACGGATAACGGACTGCTTAGCCATGCGATGTTGCTCTCATGATGTAGAGTGTTCACAACACGGCACAGGACGGCCGCGACTCCCGCAGCATGGATCAGGTTGGGGTGGTTTGCCAAGGGTCGACGCGTTGTCCATTGATTTTTAATCACACTGGCTCTGAAAAGCGCTGAGGTTTACCATCATGGCTGCGAGCATCAGGAGGTCATTTTGAGTCAACCGTCCAAGCGAGCAAGATGTCAGTCCGCGCCCCGAGATGTGGTCGACTTACGCAGCGACACCGTCACGCGCCCCTGTTTTGCAATGGGCGAGGCCATGGCCAATGCAGTGGTTGGTGACGACGGCTTTGGTGATGATCCAACCTTAGCCGAACTCGAGCGGCGTATCGCCGAGATGGTTGGTAAAGATACTGCGATGTTTGTCCCCTCGGGGACCATGTCGAATCAGATGGCGATTCGGTTGCAGACTCAGCCAGGCGATCTTGTCTTGTGCCATCTCAAGAGCCACATCATGTGCCATGAGTATGGTGGAGCCGCCGCCAATTCCGGTGTGACCTTGTCTGGTTTTGATTGCGAAGACCCGATGCCTGAGATGGCTACGGTCGAAAAGGCGCTCGCACTCGCCGATAACGGCCGTGATTCGCCACTCGGACTGGTGTGTTTGGAAAACACCCACAATGATTGCGGTGGTGTCGCTCTTGACCAGCAGCGTGTTTTGCAACTCGCAGATCTCTTACAAGCGCACAATGTACCCATGCACTTAGATGGCGCGCGTTTATTTAACGCCGCCGTAGCTACTGGGCTATCGCCGGCCGAGTTGGCAGAGCCCTTTGCTACGGTAAACATCTGTCTTAGCAAAGGGCTCGGTGCGCCTGTGGGTAGTCTGCTCTGCATGCCTCAGCACTTTCGTCAGCGTGCGCGCCGCATTCGTCGCTATCTCGGTGGAATGATGCGTCAGACCGGGGTGCTCGCTGCGGCGGCGCTCCATGCCTTGGACGCGCATCTACCTGACTTGGTTGAGGACCACCGCAGGGCCCATTGGTTGGCAGAGCGCTTGCAAACTTGTCCGCACGTCACGGTCATCCCGCCCCAGAGCAACCTGGTGTGGTTTCGGCTCGAGCCAGGTCATTGGCTACTGGAGTCCCAAAAAGCGGACCAATTCGTAGCAAACTTACAAGAGCAAGGAGTTTGGATCACGGGAGATGGCCAACTCTTCCGTGCTGTGACTCACAGAGACATTTCAGACGAGCAAATCGATACAGCCTGGCATCAGCTTCGCGCACATCTCGTGCGCGATTGAGCTTCGCTACAGTGTCTCGAAGGGAGAACACGCGCAGATGAATACAAGACATATTTCGTTATTGGTCGCACTGCTGAGTCTCGTGGCGAGTGTCGCCGTCGCTGCGCCGAAGCGGACCCACACAGTCACCGCCTCGGATTACTTCAGCTTGGCGCATGTCTATCAAGTCGCTCCATCGCCCAAGGGGGACCGAGTCGTCTACGCCGAGTTGCGATGGCAACGTGGGCATGAGGCCCGCAACGTCGATCTATGGGTCGTCGATCGAAAGGCAAAGCGCCAACGACTGACCTTCGATCGAGCGATGGATCATCACCCGGTTTGGAGTCCAGACGGTCGCTGGATTTATTTTTTGTCACGCGGACGTCGCGGGTTACCTAAGGCTCTGGCAAAGACCCAGCAAGTGTGGAGGATGCGTAGTGATGCATCGGGTCTGATGGCCGTGACCCGTCACGCCAAAGGAGTCGAGAGCTATGCGCTCAGTCATGACGGGCAATCGCTGGTGTACACAACGGCGAAAAAGCGCACCCGCGGCGATAAGCTCACGGGACTCAAGAAGAAGTTTGCTAAACTCCAATATGGCAGCGGAGTCTACAAATACACACACCTGTGGCGTCTCGACTTGCGTGAGTGGCGCACGCGTCGGATCACCAAGGTCGCTGACCGTTTCGTGCGTAGCTTCGCGTTGTCACAGGATGGCTCAAAGCTCATCGCTGTCACCGTGCCAAGTAGGCGTCTGATCGACAACGAGGGCTGGTCGAAAATCGAGATCCTTGAGCTAAAAAAGGGTACATGGTCGGCGCTGCCCGATGCGTTGTGGCGTAAAAAGGCGCCCTCGCCATATGGTTGGCTCTCTGATCCTGGATTTTGTCCTGACGGATCCATCGCATCGTTTCGGGTCAGTTTTGACGGGTATCCGAGCGAGACAGTTGTGGTGCCCCTGACAGGCGAAAAACGTCATCAAGCGAGATTGCTGCCCCGGTCCTGGCGAGACGCTGAGGTCACGCTGAGTGGCGCAGCTCATTGGAACCCAAAGCTTCGCGGTGATGAGCGCAGCATCTGCGTCAAAGCTATCTGGCGGGCACGTCACGGCGTATATTGCTGGCATGAGGTCACCGCTCAGGCGCAGGAGCCACTGCGCTCGACGACGCGCGCCACGAGCGGCAATGTCTCCAACTACGGAATGTCTCGTGATGGCAAAACGCTGGTCTTGTCGATGAGTGACCTCACCCACCCGCCTGATGTGTTCGCGCTGAGCACCAAGGGAGCCAAGCGCTATCGTCGCTTGACTCGCGTAAACCCGCAGGTCGACACCTGGAAGCTACCCCAAATCGAGGCGGTGCGTTGGAAGAGTCCAGACGGCACCGAAGTGGAAGGGATCTTGGAGTTGCCAGCCGGCTATAAAAAAGGCAGCCGTAAGTTGCCGATGGTAGTTGAGCTTCATGGCGGCCCGACCTCTGCCTCTGCACTGGAGTTTCGATTTTGGATCTATGGACGCACGCTCTTTGCCAGTCGCGGCTGGGCGCTTCTGAGTCCAAACTATCGAGGCTCTACGGGCTATGGTGACCGCTTTTTGACACAGTTGATTGGCCACAAGAATGACAGAGATGTGGCGGACATTTTGGCCGGAGTCGATCATCTAATCTCCACTGGCATCGCAGACCCGGAGCGACTCGCCGTGATGGGCTGGAGTAACGGTGGCTACCTAACCAATTGCCTGATCGCCGCAACCACCCGCTTTAAGGCCGCATCGTCAGGTGCCGGCGTTTTCGACACCGCGATGCAGTGGATGATTGAAGACACTCCAGGGCACGTCATCAACTACAACAAGGGCCAACCCTGGACTGCTGAGAAGGCCATGCGTAACAGTTCGCCATTGTACCGGGTGCATAAGGTCAAGACTCCGACCTTGATCCACGTGGGAGAAAATGACCCCAGAGTTCCGGTCGAGCACAGTCGCGCGCTTTTTCGTGCCCTCAATCAATACCTGAGGGTCCCAGCCGAGTTGATTGTCTACCCGAAGACCGGACACGGCTTGCGAGCGCAGACCCATCGAAAGGCGAAGATGGCTTGGGATATCGCTTGGTTTGACCGATGGGTGCTCAATAAAAAGACAGCCGTAAAGTCCAAAAAAGACTCGAATAGGCCCTAAGGTGACGCGCATCATGTCTCAATTTATGCCCGATCGCGGGACAATCGCGCCTGTCGTCGCTTTGTTGATTGTACTTTTCGCCCATGAGGGCAATACGGCCACAACGAAAAGGCGCACGGGACAGGACATCTTGATTCATTCAAGCCAATTGGCGGTGCCGGCTTGGGTGAAATGGATCGGCTGGTCGAAGTCTGGCGATCGCTTGGCATGGCGTACCGGCAAGGCTGGAACAGGCAACAACGTTGGCGCTCCAGTTTGGCTCGGCCACCTCGATTTTCAGGGCACGTTGGTTAAGCGCCGGTTTTTGGCTCACGAGCCAGGGCGGCGTCTAAAAAAGGCGACTGTGCGTAGACGCAGTCGCGCGACCAGTCGGCCAGCAGGTCCCTTAGATGTCGTGATGCGGACGCCTCGCGGTGAGTTTTTCGCCGTCGCGCTGCGACCGGATATGCAGCGGCTCGCGATCTTGCGGCGGCAGGGCCAAGACTATCAGCCAGTCGTTCAGATGGCCGTGGCAGGCCACTCAAAACGTGTCCTCGCCTGGGGGTATCCTTCCCCCAATGGACGTTGGTTGGCTGTGGCCATTCATGTCGGACGAGCTCGAGCGCAGCGGGCGATGCTCATCATCGTGCCCTTGTCGCACTCGAAACCGAACACCACTCAGAGCAAAGTCGGAAAGCGTCCTTTGAGATAGTCTTCGTCGACTCTCAGCCCATTGATCATCGCCGCAATGGCGACGTCGCGCGCGTCGAATCGCTCAGTCAAATCGTCGAAGATCGGATCGGCCTCTTCCGCTGAGATGTGCTCGATAGCCTCAACGTCCTCGTTGATCGCTTTGACGTGCTTTTGCAGATCACCGTAGAGCTTCCACTGGAATTCATCCCAGTTGTAGATCAACAGCTGTGCGAGCATGCCGTTGTCTCGCTCGAAAACCTCGCGGGTTACAACCTGCTGTAGGCGTTTGGCAGTGATTTTGACTGGGCGGTAACCCTTGAAGTATCGGAAGTACACAGAGCGGTCGAGTCGTGCGAGTTCTGCCAGGAAGGTCCGCATTGGGATGCCTCGGCATAAACGACCAAGCAAAGGAGCCGGCAGTTTTTTGAGCGCCTCAATGGCTTCGCTGCCATTTTCTTGCTCATCCTCGTCCTCGGAGGCGTTGTCATCGGCGGCTTGTTCAGGAGCTGTTGAGGGCTCCTCTTTGTTGGTCTCTACCGCTGCGGGCTGCTCGGATTGGGCCTCAACCTGCTCGGATTGAGGCTCAACCTGCTCGGATGTGTCCTGCTGCTCTTCGGTCATCTGATATCTCCAAAAGCCCTTGTCTTGTCGGGCGAGGCGAGACTCTAACGGTCTCAAGCTGGCGATTCAAGCGTGGTCCGGATGCTCAGCGCTTAGCTTTGGCCGGTCTTTGAGCCGATGAGCGTAATTTTGAGCGGGTCTTTGAGCCCGTAGCCTTACGTTTGGCCTTGATTTTTGCCTGCGGACTGACGGCAGATCGCTTGGTCCTCGTGCGTCGATTTTTTTCCAGCTCTTTGTGCCTATTGACTGGCTTTACTTTGGCCGCAGTTGCCCAATGGTCTGCTCGACCGCCTGGTTTGGTTGGTTTGGACAATGAGCGCCCTTGCGAGTCGTTCGATCGAGGCAAGAAGCGGTCATTGCGGACCTCAACTCGTGGCTCCGGACGGACAAGGCCTGTCGTCCTTTTTTTAGCTCGCTTGGACTTCGTAGAACTTTTCGTTGGCTTCGCGTCGAGATCGGGAAGATTGGGCTCTTGTTGACCGCCAAAGACTCCGGCGACCATACGCTCAAAGACGGCTTGTTCAATGTTGGGTAGCTCGAGGTCGACGTTTCGCACTTCCATCAAGGTACCGGTAATCATGATCAATCCACAGAGCCAAGCGGTCAGAGTCGCGAAGGCCAAGCCAGACTGCTTGGCTGCATAGACACGACTGACCATGTCTGCATCCTCTGCCGCTGAAGCTTCGGACTGATGTGGACTGACGAGCGCTTCGAACTCAGCGGTGTCGAGGCCAGCGGCTTGCAGCGCGATCTGCTCGCTACGATGGACCGCTGCTGATTTAGGCTCCACCGGTCGCATAGCGCTCGATTTACGTATTTGACGTCGGCTGCGTCTGAGCGATTGCCCAGCCTCCCGGTCGCTTTGCTTGGCGGGTCTAAGGAACTCTTCACTCAGAGGTTTTTGCGGCGTCATCATCGGCGGCGGCAGGGTCGAGCGCTTGGCTGAAAAAGACCGGCTTGGGGCTGGCATGTCCATGAGCTCTTGCTGGTTTTCACCGGCAAGGCTTTCGCTCTGCAAGATCTCCAAGGTCTTGACCAAGGCGTTTTCTTTGAGCTTGGTTCTTGACGCCTCTTTAATTCGGTCCATATCAGCCAACATCGCCTGTGCGCTCTGATGGCGTGTGTCGGGATCTGCGCTCAGTGATTTGCTGATCCAGGCTTGTAGCTCAGGCGATAGGGCGAGAAACTTTTTCTCGTTGAAATTGACCGCTCCGCTGATTTTGGCTCTTTGTAGTTCCTGGGTATCGTTGATGTCTGTGATGGGACGTCCGACAAACATCTCCCAAGCCACCACTGCGAGCGCGTAGAGGTCGGCTCGTGCGTCGACTCTTTTGCCCCGTGCTTGCTCAGGAGACATGTAATGAAGCTTGCCCTTGACCGTCCCTGTCTCAGTCCAATCGCTGCGATGCTTGCCTCGGGCAATTCCGAAGTCTGTTAGTCGAACCCGGTTGCGTGTGTCGATCAGGATGTTGTGAGGACTAATGTCGCGATGCACGATATTGAGTTTGCGCTTGGCCCGACCTTTGAAGCCATGGACGTAACTCAACGCAACGAGCACTTGTCTGAGCACCTCAAAAGCGACGTCATGAGGAAATTTACGGCGTCGTTTGCGGTACTCAAGCAGTACGTCAGACAGGTTTGCTCCGTCGATCCTGTCCATGACGATA
>PBTG01000055.1 GCA_002726535.1 Myxococcales bacterium
CTGGCGGCGCCATTCAAGGTGACCAATGTGACGTTGATCTGCGCAAAGGCGTAGGGGCCCCGAGCGTCATGGCTGACAAACTCGGCATCACCGCACTTGGCGGGCGAATCTTCTGCGGGCAGGTGAGGTGGGCGACCTTTGGCGCGGTCGATGATCTCAACGCCCAGCCGCACGTCGTTCGTTGTCATGAGTTCTTATACGGCGCCCACAATGGCAACGTAACCAACAGCGATGAACTCAAGCAGTGGCTGACGGCAGAAGGTCATCACGTTGTCAGTGACAACGATGGTGAGATGGTGGTCCACACCGTTGAGCACTTTTTCGCTCTTGAATTGGCCAGGCAAAGCCCTGCCATGCGCGAACTCAGTGAGGTCCGTCGCCAGGTGATGCGATCGGCGATTGCACGGGCATCGCAACGGCTACAAGGCAGCTTCGCGGCGGTCATCGTCGATCCAGTCACACGAATATGCTGGGCAATCAAGCATGGATCGAGTTTGTATTGCGGGATTGGTCACGATGAGGTTGGCGGTGGTTTTGGTATTGCCTCATCGGATTTGTCCTCGGTACTTAAGTTGACCCGAGTGGTTGTGCCGCTGGTCGAGGGAGAGTTCGTCGAACTCAACGGCCCTGACTATCAAGTGTATCGACTCAGCAAAGGTGAAGAGGTCGGCGTCGAGCCTTTAGAGCGTTCAGCACGCCGCAGTCGACTACAGGCAGCTGACATCGGCTTGTCTCCTCCTTACGAGACGTTCATGGATCAGGAGATCGCGGCTCAAGAGGACACGGTCCGAGACGTGGTTCGGATGCTCCTTGGAGGATCGAATTGGAGTCGAGGGTTGGCCGACAGCTTCTCGAGCGTGCCAAGCAATGATGTCGACAACTTGAGACACGGCATCGGTGAGATGCGCACCCAGACCGAGGACGCTTCTGTGATCTCCGCCTTTCAGGCTTTAGTCGACAGCGAAGCCTTCGGGCGCCTGTTGGCTGAGACTCCTGACACGGTACGCTCTGATACACACCTTGGAGCGGATTTGTACTCGGGCGAGGCAGGGTTTCTCAGCGACTTGGTCCCTGCCGCTCGCGGTGAACAGGACCGTCTATCGATTCGCTTGCTCGACGCGATCCTCGAGCGAGATGAGGTTAGAGAGTGGAACGAGGCTGCAGACGGATTTGTCGAACTCGGTGTCCAAGCGCTCGCTCAGCGAGGACGAATCTACGTCGTTTGTTGTGGGTCGAGCTATCACGCTGCCAGGGCAGGGGCCTTATTTTTCAATGCCATCGCCCAAGTCGAATTGATCTGCGCTCTGCCCGGGGAGTTCCGCGGGCAACATGCCAAGAGTCTCGTCGATGGCGACGTCGTCCTGGCAGTCAGTCAATCGGGTGAAACCAAAGATCTGATCGATGTGCTCAACGATGTGATCGCCTCGGACGTGAAGGTGCCCTGCGTTGGGTTGCTCAACAACGTCAACTCAACCTTGGGCCAAGAAAAGGCTGAAGTCGTTATCCCACTTCGATGCGGGCCAGAGATCGCGGTGCCGGCGACAAAGAGCTTTATGAATCAGGTGGCTGTGTTTTACGGGCTCGCAATTCGCCTCGCTCAAGGTCGCCTCGCAGCCGGTCAACTCCCTGAATCTGTAGCCGTTTCAATGCGCGCTGAAGTCGACGAGCGTATCGAACGACTCAGCACGCTGCCGAGCTTACTCAAAGCGACCTTTGACAGCACCGATGCTGAGATTGAAGAGGCGGCTCAACTGCTTTACCTCAAACCTTCAATGCATTTGCTCGCGATTCGTCACATTGCGGTCGCTCGTGAAGGTGCGCTGAAGATCAGAGAGGTGGTTCTCAATCACGCCGAAGGCTTCGAAGGCTCAGAATTTAAGCATGGTCCCAACACCATTTTGGGACGCAATACGATCTGGGGGCCCACCCAGGTCTCCCGGCTCTTTCAGCACGTTGGTCACGCCACGGATACCGTGATGACCATGGCAGCGAATAACGAGATAGGATCCGACTCTGCGGCTAAAGTCGTTCGCGCCATACACGACGTAATCTTTCATCCCGATGGGCAGTTTGCGCTCTCAAGCAAAGAGACCGAAGTGCTACACAAAGTCTTTGATCGAGACGCGGCGATTGAGAGCTTGGACACGGACTATCCGCTCGTCTTTATCACCGGCCCAGACCAGCGAGATGTGCTCCTGACTGTCTCGCAGATTAATACCCACAAAATTCGCGGGGCGTGTACGGTCGTCATCGCTGAGGACCACGCGGCGCTTCAACTGGCAGCGAGCAAACCGCCGGCCGACAATCCCGGCTACCGCAGTGTCTTCATCACTCTGCCACGCACCAATGACACCTTGATGTTGCCCTTCACGGCCACATTGGTACTGCAGCGACTGGCGCTGAAGATGAGTCTTTTAAAGATGGGCTATCTCGATCGTCTTGGTTTTCAGGGCCATGGGGTTCACCCCGACGTACCCAAGAACGTTAGCAAATCGATCACCGTTGATTGAGGCCGTTATCCCAGCCGAGCGAGCAGTTCAGTACGCACCACCTGACCGTCTGCTTTGCCTTTGAGGCGCCGCATAGCCTGGCCCATGAAAAAGCCCATCAGTTGTCGTTCTCCTGCCCGATACCTAGCAGTCTCATCGGCATATTCCAGCAGTAGGCCGTCGATGGCCTCACCGACTAACGCGGAGGGATCGGCGGCTTTGCCAACGCCGAGTTCGTCGACCAACAGGGTTGGATCGCGTCCGGTACGGGCCATCTCTGCTAGGACACTTTTAGCCGCAGACTTGGAGATGGTGTTGGAGTCTGTCAGACCGACCAATTCGCCAAATTGTTTGCCGCGCATGGGGCGCTGGCTCATCGAACTCTGACGATGTAGGACCAGTAGTTGGTTGACCGCCCACGATGCAATCGATGCTGCCGCTGTTCCGGAACTCAATGCCTCTTCGATGAAGTCCGCGATCGCCCTGTCGGCGCTCAACAAGTCGGCTTGCTCTTCGGTGAAGCCGTGTTCCTGCACGAAGCGGTTGTAGGCGAGAGCCAAGCCGCTGTCTTGTTGCCGCGCCGCAGCCCGAATGTCTGCCGGTTTGCGTTTGGTCATCGACTTTTTGGCGCTTTTAGACGTGCTCGCCTTCGCGCGCTCGGGTCGGCCTTGATCAGGGCGCTGGGACCAAGAGTCCCTGAGGCCAATGACTCGGTTAAAGACTGGAGTGTCTGGGCCGTGGTCGTAGCGGTCAGCGACAAAGTAGCCCTGTCGAATGAATTGCCATCGACTCTCGCTGTCGACGGTCAACAAAGCCTTTTCGATAAGCGCTTTTGACTGGACAATCAGGCTGTCGGGATTGAGGTGCTCGATGAAGTCGACGTCTGGGTCTGCTTCAGGGGAGGCCACCGAAAAGAGCCTGTCGAAGAGTCGCACCTCTGCTCGTTCGCTGCCGGGGGCGCTCAGCCAATGCAGCGTGCCTTTGACCTTGCGACCATCTGGCGCAGCTCCGCCCTGACTCTTCAGGTCCACTTGCCCCTTGAGGCCAATCACATTGCCTTCAGCATCCGTTGTAACGTCCGTGCAGGTGACCAGGTAGGCTCCCATGAGACGGACCTCACGTCCGACGCTGAGTCGTCGCCACCCTTTGGGTGGATCTAGCGCAAAATCGTCCGCCTCGATGAACAGATTGCGACCAAAGGCGACCTGTCGTGAGCCAGCCGAGGGGTCGTCGGCGCGCCATGGCAAGGTGATCTGCTCGATTCGTTCTTTTGGCCAGTTCGTGATCTCCAGGGGCAAGGGCTCAATGATGGCAAGCGCCCTCGGTGTGCGGGTCTCTAAATCTTGGCGAATGCAATATTCGAGCTTGCCGATGTCGACGGTCGTGTTGTTTTTGGCGATGCCGACGAGTTCTGCAAATTGTCTTAGGGCTTCAGGGGTCACTCCTCGCCTTCGCATACCGGCGATCGTCGGCAAACGAGGGTCATCCCAGCCATCGACCTGATTATTTTCAACCAGCCTGAGCAGCTTACGTTTGCTCATGACGGTGTAATCGAGCTTGAGTCGCGCGAATTCATATTGACGAGGGCGAGGGGCCCAGCCGCCGATCGCGTCGAGCACCCAGTCATAGAGTTGTCGATTGCTCTCAAACTCTAAAGTGCAGATAGAGTGCGTGATGCCCTCGATCGCATCTTCGAGACAGTGGGCAAAATCGTACATTGGGTAAATGCACCAGTCATCGGCTGTTCGATGATGGGTCGCGTGCCGGATCCGATATAGCAGCGGGTCGCGCATCAACATGTTCGGATGGGTCATGTCGATTTTGGCACGCAAAACGTGGGTCCCATCGCTAAATTTACCTTCACGCATTTGGGTGAAGAGCGCCTTGTTTTCGGCGACAGTTCGATTTCGAAAGGGACTGTCCACGCCGTCTTTGCCAAAACCGCCGCGTTGCTCACGGACCACTTCGACCGATTGACTGTCAACGTAGGCAAGCCCCGCGTCGATTAGTCGGTGGGCGAAGGCATACATTTTGTCGAACCAGTCCGACGCAAAGTACAGGTGTTCGCCCCAATCAAATCCCAGCCAGCGGACGTCTTGTTGGATTGAATCGACATATTTGGTGTCTTCTTTGAGTGGGTTTGTGTCGTCAAAGCGTAGGTGGCAGCGACCGCCGTAGCGCTTTGCAAGGCCGAAGTTTAGGCAAATCGACTTGGCATGACCGATGTGCAAGAAGCCATTGGGCTCCGGTGGGAAGCGAGTCGCGATGGTCGGTAGACCTTCGCGAAGATTCGCGTCGATGATCTCTGTGATGAAGTTGTCGCTCACTGCTCTTCTCCGATAGGGCCGACGGGTTTATGTGGCCAATTGAGCGCGCCGGGTCAAGTCGTTGATGTGATTGTGTGTCCATCGAGCAAAAAGCATGTCGCTAGCTGCGGGTCAGGTGGTACAAGGCACAGAGTTTCATTTGTCGTAGTTTGCGTAGCCGTAAAGCTTCCTGATCTTAAGTGTGTATGTGTGATCAACACACCGTAAGACGGTAGCTAACAATGTAGGTCTCTACGCGACGCTGTCTGTATTCTAAATTTTTAACTTCAAGGGGCGCGATCGCCTCGGGAGTCGCTTTGTCTTCGTCGACTTTCTCGGTATGGTTTCGAGCTAGCCAGGCTTTTGCCCTGTGTTGTGTATTCGCTTGCTCTGTACTGGGCGTGTCAACCTTGAGCGCCAAACAACCTAAGAGCAAGCCAGCGAAGTCCGGAGTCGTGGGCAACAAAGAGCCATCATCCGCTAAGGCTCGTTCCGTTAAATCTAAGACGAAGGCTGGCTCTGAAGAGTCCTCCAAAAAGGCGCCCAAGGCTGAACCTACAAAAGGTTCAGTAGCTAATGCATCACCCCACAATACAGCCACGAAGACCAAGCCTGCCAAGCGCAGCGGGTCGAAGCAGGCCTACACCTTACCAGCGAAACAAAAAGCTCGGCTCGAGCGCGGCGAGATCATGGTGTGGAGTCAGAACATCAAGGGATTCGAGATCCCACGAGTATACGCCAAGGCGATTTTACCTGGGACAGCCGCCAAGAATTGGAAGCTGATTAGCGACTGTCGGATCCTCAAAAAGATCGTGCCAGCCGTTGAGCGGGTCGAGGTCCGCAAAGAGCGAAGCAAAGGTCAGACTTGTTGGCTTTTGGTGGATGCACCTTGGCCTTTCAGCGATCTCACATCGGTCTTACAATATACTCGTCAGGCCAAGGCTGATGGCTACGCCATGAGCTTTTTCATGATCAAAGGAGATTACGATCGCAACCGAGGCCATTGGAGCCTGAAACCCTATGGAGACAAGGGCGACCGAACCTTACTGAAATATTGGATCCATTCGGTCCCGCATACCACAGCTCCGAACTCGTTCATCAAATGGGGCACCAAGAGCAACCTCAAGACGATGTTCAAACGCTTGATTCAGGTCTGTAAAAAGGCAAAGTAAGGCGCCACTTTACTGGCTCCAGTCTTGGAGTGCGAAGCGCTCAAAGTTGTCTTCAATTCGCATCGATTCAACTGCCGCCTCTGCAGCCGTCAAGGTGGTGATGATCGGCAGTCCACGGTCTGACGCGGCGACGCGGATCTCTTTTTCATCAAAACGTGATTCGGCGCCCAGAGGGGTGTTGATCACCAGGTCAATGTCTCCCTTGCGGATCAAGTCTGCCGCGTTGGGGCTGCCTTCGTTGACCTTGTAGACCATCTGAGTCGGGATCCCCGCATCAAAAAGCGCGAGTGCTGTCCCTCGGGTACCCGTCAATAGAAATCCGAGGTCATGTAGCGCGCGCGCAATCGGGATGACGGCGACCTTATCTCGGGAGTTGACGGAAATGAACACAGTGCCGGATTTGGGCAGATGAACCCCAGCGCCCTGCATGGCCTTCATGTAGGCCTCTCCAGGAGTTCGGCCAATCCCCATGACCTCTCCCGTTGAGCGCATTTCGGGGCCGAGCAGGACATCTGCCCCTGGAAATTTGGCGAAGGGAAATACAGGTGCTTTTGCGAAAAAGTGTGGCGCTACAGGGTCTTCGAAAAGACCGCATTCATCCAGTGAGTCGCCGACCATGACACGGGTCGCAATCTGCACAAGAGGCAATCCAGTAGCCTTGGCGAGGAAGGGCACCGTCCTCGATGCTCGCGGATTCACCTCCAGGACATAGAGGAGTCCATCTTTTTCGGCGAATTGGATGTTCATGAGCCCTTTTACGCCCATCTTGAGTCCAAGCTGCCGCGTGATCTGCTGCATTTCGTCGCGGACACCTGCTTTGAACTTATACGCTGGAAAAATCGCGCTCGAGTCGCCGCTGTGGACACCTGCTTCTTCGACGTGCTCCAAAATTCCCGCGATGACAACGCGCTTGCCGTCGCAGATTGCGTCGACGTCGTATTCGAAGGCATCTTCGAGAAATTGATCGATCAACACCACGTTGTCTTGAACGACCTCTGCGGCCATGTCGAGCCAAGCGGCAAGCTCGTCGGGAGCATAGACGATCCGCATCCGGGTGCCTCCGAGTACGTAGCTCGGGCGGACCAACACCGGATAACCGATTCGGTCGGCGACTTTGAGGGCTTCTTCGACCGTACGTGCCGTGCCGGCCGCCGGCTGTCGGATACCGAGGCGGTTGAGTAACTGCCCGAAGCGGCCTCTATCCTCAGCGAGGTCGATTGCGTCGACTGGAGTTCCAACGACTTTTAGGCCCTCTTTTTCCAGTGCGTTCGCGAGTTTCAAAGGAGTCTGCCCACCGGGTTGGACGACGACACCTCGTGGGCGTTCTTTACGGGCGACCTCGATCACATGCTCCAGTGATAAAGGCTCAAAATAAAGGCGGTCGGCGGTGTCATAGTCCGTGCTGACCGTCTCGGGGTTGCAGTTGACCATAATGGTCTCAAACCCACGCTCTGCGAGCGCGTAGGCCGCATGACAGCAGCAATAGTCGAACTCAATACCTTGACCGATTCGATTGGGACCGGAGCCAAGGATCATGATCTTGTCTCGGTCTGTCGGAGCCGCTTCGCAATGGGATTCATAGGTCGAATAGAGGTAAGGTGTATGCGACTGGAATTCGCCC
>PBTG01000056.1 GCA_002726535.1 Myxococcales bacterium
CTTGATGCGCGACCTGCGCCCAGAGCAGGGGGAGTTCTCTGACGCCGAGGTCGCCGAGGCTTTAAACAGCCCGGCTGGGCAAGCTGATCTCCGCATTAGGCAGGTTCAGCAAGCACTTCAGCAGGTCTTTGGCATCCGCGAGCCGCTCTTCGGCCAGCCGCGATTCGCCTCGGCTCGCTGGCCGGACCGGCGACTGCTGGCACCCTTTTATCTCGACGAGAAGATCGACTACGAGGCGATTCGCACCACCAAAAACCCCTTGCGCCCGGGCACTGCGTTAGGGCTGCAGGACTACCCGTCGATGCCTATGGTGCAGCGTCTGCCTTGGCCCGAATCGGGGCAATGAAGGCGATTTCATCGGTTTGTCGCCTTTGGTCTGAGAGAACTGACGTCTGCTCGCGTCCAATTTCAAGTTGCCGCTGTTGATTTGTAAATAAAGTTTACTTTGTAATTGATATTTACATTTGTTTGGTTTGGCTCCGTGGAAATCAGACCGAGAGATTCGCGAGGACAAAGCTGTCCATCGACATTTACCTGTCTTGTCGTCGGAGACGAAGGTGTACACATTGTATTTTTCGACGCGGGTAGCGAGAGTAGTGAGAGAATTTTGTAGAGTAGCCACAGGCGCGTGAGCTTCACTGCTGATATTGCAGTTGTTCAGCAGCGATAGATGACTGAGAGCGGCGAGGCGTGCAAGCGATAAGCCTCGCTCGCACTGGGCTGACAAGCCATGCAATGGGTGGGACCAATGACGACAATTACGCTGGTCAAGCTAACCCAAACGCATCAAACAATCGACGCACAACACGTCGTAGCCTGCGCAAATGTGGAGCGCTCGATGTGCGCTCGCCTCGCGTTGGCCATAGCTGCATTGCTCCTCGCCTCAATGGTCACGGCCTGTGCGTCACCAAGCGCGTCATCCGCCGGCGATGAGCCCACCGATGTTGCGGTCACAGACGTGCAGCCCGACGCCGGCGCCTCGCCAGTGGACAGCAGCTCCTCTGTCGACAGCGCTGCGTTTGTCGACACGAACACGATTGCAGGCCCAGCGTCTCCGAGCCCTGCCAGCGTCGAGTTCATCGGCTCGCGCTTGGCGCAGATGAAGGTCCCGGGATTCGCCAGCTGCGTGGTCCGAGCCGGCGAGATCGCTTGGTGCGGTGGTTTTGGGCTGGCCCGCTTGCGTTCCGGGACCAAAAAAGCAGCCAAGGTCACCAAAGACACCTCATTCTTGCTCGCCTCTGTGTCTAAGACCATCGTCGCGACGGCCTTTATGGCTTTGGTTGACAGCGGCGTCGTCACCTTGCAGCAGCCCATCAACGACAACCCTGCAGGCGTCAACATCGCTTTGCCTAAAGACAGCGGTCAGCAGCCGATTCGATACATCGACCTGCTGACCCACACCGCAGGCATCGCCGACAATTGGTCGAAGATGACCTTGTGGTACAGCGACGGCAGCGACTCAACCATTGCCTTGAAAGACATCGTCGCTGGCTACTTCCTGCCCGGTGCAAAGTGGTACGACGCCAACGCCAACTTTACCGGAAATGGCCCCGCGATTGCTTGGCAATACGCCAACATGGGCACCACCTTGCTGGGCTATCTGATTGAGAGCTGGGTCAAGCAAGACTTCGGGCAGCATTGCAAGGCGACTATTTTTGCGCCTCTTGGGATGAAGCACACCTCTTGGTATTTGGCGGATTTTGCCGACCCCGACGCTCAGTTGGCCATGCCCTACACCTACAAGCAGGGCAAGTTCCAACCGACCGGGCACTACACCTTCGCCGACTACCCGAGCGGCGCGCTTCGCAGCAGCGCCCATGACATGGCTCGTTTCTTACAGATGTACCTCGCTGGCGGCAGCGCAGCGGGCGCAACCATCCTCAAGGCGCAGACGGTCGAGTTGATGACCAAACCCGCGGTGGCCAAGATCAAGTCCGACCAAGCGATCCAATGGAATCGACAGAGCATCGACGGGCAGATTTGGATCAGCCACGGCGGCTCGGAGTCTGGTGTCACCACCGACTTGCAGTTCAACCCGACAACGGGCATTGGCGTGGTGCTGCTCTTTAACGGGAAATGGTCAGGCGCGCAGGCAAACACATCGTTCAGCGAGATTCGCAAGCACGTCTTGGCGCAAGCGGCGCTCTCGCAAGGCCAGTGACTGCCGATCTGCCGAGCGCGGCTTCCACCCTACGTAGGCCGAGGTTCAACAACTCGTTTTAACACGGGCAGCGTACAGCTTCGGCCTCTATTCGCCGCTGAGCCAGAGCTCACACGCTCGATTCAATCGCGTCGTTTGAACACGTAGAGCCCGGGCAATGTGTAGCTGACCAAGGTCTTGTCGACAGTGACCCAGAGCTCATCGCCTGAGACCTGCCAGCGAATCGGCTGACTCTTGATATCACCGCAGCTAATTTTCCACTCGCCCTGTCCCTCTTTGTCACCTTTGACCACGGTGCCGCTGGCCGACAGAAAGTCCGTCGAGTCGATGCTGACCCCTTGCTTGGTCTTTAAGATGAGGCGAACCGCCGCGTCGATGGTCAACTGGTCGCCGTCTGTCCACGCTTGGCCCTTCGCGATGAAGAGCCCCGGGTCATCGGCCAAAAAGACGTTGCCGACCGGGCCGATAACCAAGGTGGAGTAGCTCAACTCCCACGAGTGCTTGCCGAGGTCGCCGCCAGTTAGCGGGTCCATCGACTCAAGCTCGGGCGGGTGCGTGCCCTTAGGCGGGGTAGGGTCCGCGTCCTCTGGCGCGCACTTGCCGACCTTGTAGTCCACGTCTGTGTTCGGGCTGATGATGAAGTCGTTGCAATAGGCTTTTTTCGTCGGCGGCGAGGTGTACATGAAGTTAAAGCACATCTCATCGCCGGTCTTTTCACCGGTGGTCACGGTTTTTTCGGTGTTGTTGTGCCAGGTGCAAGTGGTCTCAATCAGGTCGCCGGGCCCGACCGTCATCGGCAAGTGGTAAAAGGGCTGCATCTCAAAACTCCAACCCGTCAGGTCAATGACCGTCTCCTTGGAGCCGTCGGCGCGGATGACGCGTTGATTAAACGCCGTGCCGAACGAGTGCATATGCGGCATGCCAGCGAGCAACTCGAGCTTCTTGGAGACTTTACAGGTGCCGGTTGCGGCGAAGGTGCTGTTCGCGGGGATGGCAAACGCTGCGGGGCCAGGCGCGAACATGCCAAACTCTTTGCCCTCAGGCTTGGCGTGGAGCAGGCGCACGCCGCTGTTGTCTTTGACGCCTTTGAGCCCAGCGCCGTTGTTGTAGTGAATCTGTACGATATAGCGCTCACCCGGAGACACGCGTAAGCCGCCCTCAGGAAATTGCAGCGCACCCCCGCCGGGCGCCCATGCATACAGATACTGGGTATTGGAAAGCGCTCCTTTGCAAGCTTTCGAGCCCACCTCAAACTTTTTCTTGAGGTCGCGCAACAACACGACGTGGTGCAAGACCTCACTGACGTCCACGACGGGCTCAATTCGACGAATGAAGCGGTCTTCCTCGACCGGCACGTCGAATACGAAGCACTGATAGAGGTCGAGAGTTTTTTCACCCACCACGAAATCCGGAGCGGTGAGGTCCAAGGTCGTCAGGCCCGAAGGCGCCTGTTCAGGTGCAGTGAACACGGGCCGGTCCACCACCAAACCCACGCTGTGGTCGGTGTGCTCTGCTCCGCAAGAGGCCCACTCGACTAGCGTGTCCTGGACGTTGTGCGCGATGGGCGGCGTGCCAACTGGAGGCATAGTTTTGTTGGCCACACGAGCGACGATGCGATCGATCAGTCGGCCGCCTGGATCGCCGCTGACAAGGTCTTCATATCCGCGGGTCAGGCTCTGCGGGGCGCCAAATTGAGGCGTCTCGCCATGGCAGGTGCCGCATTGCTGCTCAATGGAGTCGGCGACCACCGAGTCGTACATCAAGCGACTCGGCACACACGACTGGTCTGCCGGTGTGACCTTGCCTCGCTCCTCTTCAGCGCAACTGAAGCTAGCGATGGCGATACATAGATAGATGAAGCGCTTGATCATGTGGACTTCCTGGGCCGAAAGGACGTCGAGGACCGTGAGGTCAGATTGTGCGTTCACAGGGTAGCGAACCCTGTAGGTTCTGACTATTGAGCAGTCGCGTTGCTTTCGTTGCCTTACAGAATCTCTCATATTGCGAGGGCTCTGTAGTCGATGTTGCTCAAGAGCTCAGCAGGCTGTCGGTCATCAGGGGCGCTTGAGCCCGCGAATGAACTTCATCGTTCCCATCGGCTCGGCGGCGACCGCGGCCATCAATCCGCCCATCATCGCACCGATAACACCTACGGAGGTGATCTCGCTGCCAGCAAAATAGAGCCCTTTGATGGGGCTAGCTGGTCGCAAGGCGTCGACGGAGAATCGCTCAGGCGTCGGCTCCAAACCGTAAATCGACCCGCGCATGGGGCGACAAAACTTGTCTGTCGACAGCGGCGTGCTGAGTTCGCTGTAGTCGACCATCTCTCGGAGCTCGGGCATCCGCTGCAAGAACTGCTCGAGCAGCACGTCGTGCATCTTTTTCTTGAGTGCATCGTACTGCTCACCGCGCCTGCGCCATTTCGTGTCTGTCCAAGGCTTAAACACCTCCCAGGGCACGAAGGTCACCACTTCGCCGGTGTGGCGCTGCTCGTTGCCTGGGTCGTAGTTGGGATCTTTGAGGCTCGGAAAGCTGCAGTACAGGATATCCGCTGTGTCCATTTTGTCGCGGTCCGAGACATCCCAGGTGTCGAAATCAAGGCTCCAGGTGTCGTAGAACCACTTGTTGGCTGACCCGGCGCCCGCCTTGCGAATATCGCCCTTAAAGCCGATGTACAGACACACGTGCGCAGAGGCAGGTCGCAAGGTCTTGATCTCTTCGGCCCAGGGCTTGCTGGCCACGGCGTCCGGCAAGAGCCGACGCACTGTGGACTGCACCCCAGCGGCGCTGAAGATTTGCTTGGCGGCGAAGCTGCGACCGTCTTTGAGCGTCACGCCAGTGGCTTTGTTGCCCTTGATATCGATGCGCTCCACGTCAGCACTTGCGAGGGTCCAGCCGCCGGCGTCGGCGACTGTTTGTAGCATGTGATCCGCGATGGCGGCCGACCCATCCACCGGGTAATAGCCGCCGTGCCAGAAGTGCTTGACCACCAGCGCCTGCATGACCCACGACGACCGGCGTGGGATCGACCCATAATAGCCCCACTGCGCGGCGAACACCGTCTGCAGCTGCGGGTTGTCCGTCAACTCGCTGATGACCTGTAAGGTCGTCCGCGAAAAATCAATCGGATCTTTGTGCCCGGGGAGCAGGCCGGCGAGAAAGCCGAGTTTGCGCGGCAAAGCCCGGCCCATGTAGTAGCTGCCCATGGCCTTGCAGGTGGTCCGCACCAGTTCAAGGTAGCGGTCGATGGCCTCTTCCTCCTCAGGGAACGCGGCCACCAAGTTCTCGCGGAATTGCTGCTTGCTGTCTGGAAAGTCGATGCGCTTGCCGTCTGGGAAGTAAAACTCGTCGTAGGTCTTGCCCAACGAGGCCCACTTGAGTTTGCCATCCGTGAGCGCGTGCAACACGCGTCCCGGCATGCTCTTTCGCGTCACCTCGCCGACGGCGTGAACACCGACGTCCCACAGATAGCCCCGTCGCCGAAAGGTGTGGGTAAAACCGCCTGGGGCGTAGTGCTGCTCGAGCACTAAGACTTTCTTGCCCTGTTTGGCAAGCAACGCTGCGCAGGTCATCCCGCCCATGCCGGAGCCGATGACGATGGCGTCATAGCTTTTGCCCTCGGGCGCTTCACGGCTCCAGGGTTCGCTTCTCGTAGACGTGGTCATCGGCTGCTCCTGGTCTTCAACGAGGCTCTTGACGCAATCGATATGGGTATCGAAGCCGTTTGAGCCTACGCAAACTCAACCCGAAGGTGAAGCGTCCGACAGATCTGTTCTGCCGCGAGCACTGCACAGCGGCAATCTTCGAGCGTAATTGCTCTCAATCCGGTATTGTCCGCCAACCCCGATATTATTCCGATGGCGCTGTAGCGCATATAAGGCAGCAAGGAGCAACGATGCGATCTGTATCTTTTGCAAGTATGACTTTGGCGGTCATGGTGTTGATAAGTCCACTGGCTTTCGCGGGACCCATTGACGATGGCCAGGCGCTGATCAAGTCCGTGAGCGCCGATACTGCGACCTTGGCTGCCGCCTTGGACAACAAGACACTCAAGCTCAAAGATCCCAGCCAAGCAGCAAGTCTCAAGCCCTTGGTGATCAAATGCGCCGCGACATACGCCAAGGCATGGAAGCTCGTACTTAGCGTACCGCGTCCCCAGCGAGGGGCGCCAGCATACAAGGCTCTGCTGACGGCGGTGGGGCCGCTCAAGATGGCGGTGACCGTCGCTGGCTACGCCATGCCTGGAGCATTTTACAGCCCCAACGCAGTGAGGTTGGACCGCAACGTGCGCTCGACCAGCCAGTACAGCATGGACTACGTCAAAGAGAGCAAGCTGCATGACGCTCGCAACTACTTTCAGCGCGCCTATCGCAGCTACAAGACCATGGGCGCGCAGGATCGCGCCTCAGCCAATGGCGTAGCCCTGCTGGACACGCTCTTTAAAAACCAACGTGCCATCAACGCTCGCGCGCGGCAGCTCAAGCAGCAGCAACAGATGGCCGGTCAGGCCCGGCAGTACTGCGCCAAGGTCAAGACGCAGTTTTCGGCCGGCAAACGTAAGCGGTGGTTGAACAATCTGCACGCGTTGGCCTCCGGCCAGGTTCCTACGAATATCAACGGGCTGACCAAACCTGGATTGGTGGCTTGGGCCGCGCAGAGCAAGGGCACCCTGGCCATGCTCAAAGAGCTCAAACCCATCTGTGACGACGCCGCCAAGCGCCCGATGCTCGAGCAATGCGTGCCCGCGCATAGCCGTCCTCGGATGACCGGTCTCTACGCCAAGGACGATCCCATCAACTGGTGCAGCTACGTACCCAGAGGTGTTGAGCTATTGAGCAAGCAGATCGAGGCCACAGCCGCGAAAAACGCGCAATTGCAGGCGATTAGCAACGCTGGCGGAGACGACGTTGAGCGTCTCGAGCGCAATGAGGGTTGGTTTTCAACCGATGGCTTGGGCACGTGGAAAGACAAGTTCTCCCTCAGTGACAAGTACAAGGCCGACACCATCGCGCAGTTCAAGGGGCTCTACGCCGCGTTGGGCGTCAAGCTCGACAATACGGATGTGCTCTTCGGTAGCACCCTCAAGAGCCTCAAGGCGCTCGAAGCACAGGCGCGCCGCTTGGCTCCCAAATGGGGCAAGCCTGAGGGTCGCGGCAAGCACTACGGCATCAAGCTGGGCAAAAAACAGATCAAAAGGGTCTTTGGTAAGGTGAAGTTCTACTCCACCGGCGGGACCCAAGGCTGGACCATCAAAAAAAATGGGTTGGGCGTGCCGCTTTACCGGGACCAGGTTGGCTGGGCCATCTTTCAGGTCAAAGGCGATCCCTTTTGCCAAGCGCGGAGTTTCTCGCTCTCGGAGACCTACGCCGGTGGTGGCCGCTACAAAAAAGCGCGTGGCGTCCGCTTTGGTTCCGCGCGTTGGCAAAGGTGTCTCTAGCCCCCAACTCACGGTGATTCACAAGGGTGGTAGACCCGCCGCGAGGCGGCCGATGGTTGTGTGGCTCTATCTCTGAATGCGGCTCGAAGCAGTCAGGGTTCCTGTCAGCCGTTGAGTAGCTACTGGCGTCGCCCTGCGCCGCAGTTCGTGCCATTCAATCGAGACTTGCCCGCCGTCGCGCTGATAATCTTCTTCCCAATCGCCGAGCAACTCGAGCACCGCGTGATCGACATATCGAAGGTGTTCAAAGTGCACACGGATATGACGCTTTGCCGGAAGCTTTTCGAGCGCTTGAGTGAGTTCTGGAACGCGGACAAAGGTCGCCGCACCCAGCATGTCTAGATCTATTCGATTCGGGCCTTCGTCGATGAGGATTTCCAGGTGAGAAGCGGTCCAGGCGAGCCGCAGCATCGAGATGACGATGCCAACCACCAGCCCGTTGAGCAGACTGGTCAGGGTGATCGCCGTGAGTGTCAGCGCGTAGACCGCGAACTCGCCGCGGTCGCGGGCATGCAAATGTCGCATGACGTCAACGTCGATGAGCTTCCAGCCAATCGCTACCAGCACTGCAGCAAGAGATGCGACGGGGATGTACTCCATGATTTGTGGGACCACTAGGACGGCCGAGGTGAGCCACACCCCGTGCAAGATCGCCGACAGACGGGTTCGACCTCCCGCGTCGATGTTCGCCGTGCTTCGAACGATGACACCGGTGACCGGAAGTCCGCCGAGCAATCCTGCAGCGATGTTTCCGGCCCCCTGAGCGACCAACTCTTTGTCTAAGTCGCTCGCTGGCCCATCATGCAGTCGATCCACTGCCGCGGCGCACAGCAAGCCCTCTGCGCTGGCGATCAAAAAGAGGGCAACGGCCGACAAAAGGACACCGGGCTCGAGGAGCCTGACCAAAGTCTGGCTAGATGGCAGCGTAACCAGGGCTTCGACTCCAGTGGGCACGGTTACGCGGGTGACTGACCAGCCGTTGAGTTGAGCGATGACGGTACCAAGCAGTACGGCGAGCAGTGGGGCCGGAATTAGACCCATCGCACCGGGCAGATGTCTTCGGATGATGTTCCACAAGAAGATGACCGACAGCGAAGACACCCCAATGGCTCCGGGATAAAGGAGCTCACGACGTTGCCCTGACACGATATCTAACAACAGGCTTGGAAAGCTCATGTAGTTCTCGACGCCCCCGGCGGCTGGGGTGGCGTCAAACATGACGTGTAGCTGGCTGCCTAAAATCAGCACGCCGATGCCCGCGAGCATTGCTTGCACGACAGCCGGAGCCACTGCCCGAAAATAGCTGCCTAGCTCGAGTCGACCGGCGACCAACTGGAGCAGTCCACAAACAAGCACCACAGCGGGTAGGGCGGCCAAGCCGTGTGCCTGGACGATCTCAAAGACGATGACGGCCAGACCGGCGGCGGGTCCGCACACCTGTAGAGGGGAGCCAGCGAGCGAGCCGACCACAATACCGCCAAGAATACCCGAAACGATGCCCATCGCTGGAGGTACGCCCGAGGCGATTGCGACACCGATGCACAAGGGCAGCGCGACCAAGAAGACAACAGCTGATGCGAGCAAGTCGTGCAAACGGCCTTTCATTACAAACTCCGGAAAGCGGACACAGAGTGGCTAGACCAATCTGATGCGCGGCGCTCTCAAAAGTTTCGAGTCACCTCACGACCGAAGGTGACCGGTAGCTGTACAATTGTTTCTCAACTGCCTCTGAAACCCACAGACTCTGGACATGCAAGACTGTGATGACCAATCGAGGTTGCTCTTCGCGCACGTGCACAAGATCGCCGGACTGATTGATAGGTCGGTACGCTTCGGACAGACGAATCTCTGGCGCCGGCGAAGCTCTACAATTGACCCGACAACAACCCTCAACTTCTTGCTCGGTTTGATGGACCGCATCAAAGCGCCACTGTGCAGGGGGAAGCTTTCGTGTACTCACTTCTTTGTCGGAAGCGTCTGACGGCATCGTGAGATCAACGGAGATTTGGGCGTGATACTCGTCGAGCGCGCCTCCGACAAGGTTTGTGAAAAATGGGCTCTGGTCACGCCTGAGCGACGGCTCGTCCGTGATTGCCAAATCGCTTGGATACGCATCTTTTTTGTATTCGAATCATCGGCCATTGGCTACGGAAACGCGTTGCCGGAGGCGTTCGATGACAATACGAAAAAATCCATTCATCCGCTTCCCCCTCGCCGCTCTCCTTGCGGTGTGCATCACGGCTTGTGGACAAGACGTCGCAGTCGTCGGCTCGATACAAACAACGACTGGCGCCCCCGGACCGGGCGACACTCCCAGGGATATCACTCGCTCTGAAGACCGCCCAACTGACATTTTAGCGGCAGGGGACGGCGGTGACATGACATTCGATGGCGGCCAGGGCTCCAACACTCGGGTCGAACCTGCCGACGTCCTCGACGGGTGTGGCGACAGTCTGTGTGCTTCGAACGAGACTGCGCAGTCCTGCCCGGCAGATTGTGACCCCGGCGCGGCAGCACTCAGTTATTGTTTCGCAGAAAAATGTGTTCCAGAACTCGCCGCTTGTGAAGACGAAGAGCAGTGCACCAAGCTTCTGGTCTGCATCGCCACCGGTGAAGCCGCGTCGAAGTGCCGCAATTTTTCAAAGCTGGAAGGTCAGAACTTTTCAGATACGGCCCTTGCCTTACTCAAATGCGGCAGTCTCGCATGCTACGGTTACGCGGGACCGCCGGCTGGCTCCTGCGGTGACGGAGTGTGCTCCGTCGGCGAGAAAAAACAGTGTCAGCAAGACTGCGATCCACCCGCAACTCCAGTCTGTGGTGACTCTTTTTGCCAGGTAGCCACTGAGAACCGAGCGAATTGTCCTGAGGATTGTTTCGATGGCAAAAGCTTCCAGAGTTGTTTCGAGCAACTGTGCCCAGGGCCGGCGGCCGATTGCGCGATTCTTCCTGGATGCATCGATAGCTTGAAGTGTAGCGGAGCCTGTACCTCGAATGTTTGCGCAGCCAAGTGCGTAGCCTCGATTTCTATCGC
>PBTG01000057.1 GCA_002726535.1 Myxococcales bacterium
CACAAGGCGCGGTTGATCCCGATTTTGATCATTAGGACCCCACCGACGACGCCGCCCGTGATGGACGACCACAAGCTCGCTGTCTTGGCGATGGTGCCGATTTCTGTTTTGGAAAAGCCCATGTCTAAATAAAACGGGGTCGCGAGGGCAGTGGCCATACTGTCGCCGAGCTTGTAGAGCAGCATGAACACTAGCAGCAGGACTGCCTGTCGAGTGCCCCGGCTTACGAAAAACTCAGCGAGTGGCTCCCAGAGTCGTTCGATGCCCGGCTTGGACGATGGGTTAGATACAGTCGGTGCGCTCTGTTCGGGCATCATCAATGTCGTGAGGATGCCGACCAGCATAAATGCAGCGACGATCAAGTGGACCGTCGACCAGGGCAAGCGATCAGCCAAGATCAGCGCCAGTGACCCGGGCACTAAGCTTGAGAGGCGGTATGCGTTGACGTAATAGCTGTTGCCGATGCCCAATTCGTGGTCTGGCAGCAACTCGCGGCGGTATGCATCGAGGACGATGTCCTGAGATGCCGAGAAGAACGCGACCAATGCCACCACCCACACGATCTCATTGAGAGAGGTCTTGGGATCGAAAAGAGCTAGAGCTGCGAGGGTCACCATCAGGCAGATTTGGCAAAGCAAGGCCCAACTTCGGCGACGGCCTAATGGTCCGGGTAAGGGCACGTCCATCAGAGCGGACCAAATGAACTTCCAGGTGTATGGAAAGCCGACAAGGCTGAATAGACCAATGGTCGTCCTGTCGATGCCTTGATCCCGCAGCCAAGCTGGAATGAGCTGATACAAAATGTATAGAGGCAGGCCCGAGGTGAAGCCACAGGCGATGCAAATCAGCATGCGTCGGTTGGCGATGGACCGGAGCAATGAGGGCTTTGGTTGGCTCGGCGCAGACGAGTCTGTCACAGCGCTCCTTGAGTCATTGAAGACGCCAAAGATTCCATCTTCTTCGCCAGAGTGAGATCTATTGAGGTCACCACGTCGCCGGCGTCGTGGGTCGTCAGACGAACCTCCACTTGGGCCCATACATTGCGCCAATCTGGATGATGGCCAAGCCCCTCAGCGACGATCGCCACTTGAGTCATCCAACCGAACGCCTCGATGAAGTTTGCGAAGCGATAGCTCCTGGTAAGGGTGTCGTCTCGGTAGCTCCAGCCAGGATGGGCTTGGACAAATGCTTGGATATCTGCGCTTGACGCGGACGTGTGCATGATGGAACTCCCTATCTTGGCGGCGGCGGGGGCAGCGGCTCTGCTCCCCGGACTTCTGAGACGAACGAGCGTTTCTCTAAGGCGACCCCGTCACGATAATCGCGCTCTTCGGTGATGTGTGTTCCTGATGGGCCGAAACGTCGCTCAACGCCATGTTTGAGCCCAGAACGATAGGGGATGTCTGCCCAACGTTTTCCGGTCTGAGTGCGTATCAGGGCCCGCCCAGAGCGTTGCCCGGAGCGCAGCGGAACCACCATTCGTACTCGACCGTTGTGGTGGTATTGCACCTCGACGCCTTCACGCTCGCCGTCGAGATAGCTCAGACGAGCTACGCCGCGGCCGTAAGGATCTTGAAATCGGCCGAAGCCGTGACGCTTGCCCTTTTTCATCGGAACAGTCATTCGAACCGCGCCGTTGCGGTGATATTGGACCTCTACGCCCTTTTTCGAGGCGCCGACTGGATAGCGGCTCTGAATGGTGCCGTTGCGATAAAAGGTCCTCGCATACCCAACCGGTTGGTCTTGTCGGAAAGGGATCTCCAACTTCTTTTCGCCGGTAGCGAAATAGCGGACCTCTGAGCCGTTGCGGACCCCGCTGACGAAGTCGACTCGGGCATGAAGAGCCCCATCATCATGCCAAAATGAGGCCTCACCGTTGCGTTTGCCCTCTCGCAATGGGGCCTCAAGCCGCAGAGCTCCATTGGGCCAAAAAAGCCGCTCCAATGTGACCCCTTTGACGCTGGTTGGACGTAACTCTCTGCGGGGCGTTGTTGTGCCCTCGTAATAGTAGACAATACGTCCGTCTCGGTAGCGTTTGACGTTCGGATCGCGCGGGCGGCGACGGCGCAGAAATTTTTTGCCGACCAGCTTGCCTCGTTTCCAATAATAATAGGCCCATTTTTTGCCGTTTTTAGTGAAACGCGTCTCGCGGCCATGCAGTTGACCTTTGTCGTAGGGCCGATTGGACCAGAGCCATCCTCCTCGTTTGGCGTATACCTTAGCTCGGCCTTGCCAGACGCCATCGACGACTGGGTACTCACCCATGAGTTGACCGCTACGATAAAAGCGGCGCTCTGTACCCGACATGACGTCGTCTTGCCAGGTTCGATCCGCCCATCGCCAGCCGGCTTTGGCGAATACCTCTTGATGGCCGTTTCTGGTCCCGCCGACAATCGGCACCTGCCAGTGAAGTTGTCCATTGGGGTGCCAGCGACGCTCCTGACCAGTTGCTCCTTTGGCCCAAGGCCATTGACGACGTAGTTGACCTTTGGGCCACCATTGTTTGGCCAAACCACTGGGTTTGCCTTCCGAAAATTCGTAGGCCGCGAGCCTGACCTTGCCGGAATGATCGAAGAGCTCGGTCGCTCCATGCTGCTGGCCAGTCCGATACCTATTGATACGCTCGAGGGAGCCGTCGAGGCGAAACACATGGACGGTACCGTCAACGAGGCCCTGGTTTCGAGAGACCTTCATCCAGATGGTCTTTCCATCTGGATGAAAGCGTTGCTCAATGCCATGGATAGCGCCTTTTTTCATGGGGATTTTGGCCAGAAGAACGCCTTTTTTGCGATTCGCCTTGGCGTCGCGAAAGACATAAGCGAAGCCAGTCATGGCACCTTGTTTCCAGTTGAAGGTGGCGCGCATGGCCCCTGAGCCAGCATAAAAGCGCGTCTCGGTACCATGTAGGCGGCCGTCTACATAGGGCAGGGTCGCTACCAGTTGGCCGTCGGCTTGCCAGAGTTGAGCCGTACCGTGACGGAGGTCTGAACGGCGCTGTACCTCAAAGGCGACCTGACCGTTTTTGTGCCAGTGACGCTCCAAGCCTGTCGCTTGTCCATAGCGATATGTGACTTCGGTGGCCTTGGTTCCATCGGGCCAGTATGTGTCTGCGAGTCCATGGAGTTGCCCATAAGCGTATCGATAGGTCGCGCTTCGATACGCTGGAGCGGTGTCTGAAAAGCGCTCCTCTTCGCCATGTTTCAGACCGCTAGAGAGTTCAAACCGAGCCTTGATTCGACCGCTTGGCCACCAAGCTCTACCGGAAGATGCGGGCACACCCTTGCTGTACAAGATCTCAGACTCCCGCTTCGCTGGTGTGCCGGAGTAGTAGGTCGTAAATGGTCCTTGACGCAGTCCATTGGCCCACATTGAAGTCGCTTTGATCTCTCCCGAGGCCCTGAGTTGTCGCTCAAGACCGTGTGGCTTGCCATCGACATGAGGCATTTTACTGGCTTTTTTTCCCTCAGCATCGAAGGTGACCATCACTCCGTTTGCCACGCCCCGCACCAATGGAAAGGTCTTCGATGGCACGCCAGATGGATGGTAGACCGTCACCCGAGCCTGGTTAGGGCCGGGACCAAACGCCATCACATGTTGTAGTTTTCCGTCTCGAAATAAGTGCGTGACGTCGACAATCTTGCCCTTTTTACGGTGTTCAACGCGGCGTGGCTTCCCATCACGAAATCGCTCTACAACGCGCGCATCTACCCCTGGGCCTTGTGCGGGGCGAACCACATCGACCTCAGGCGGCTTGGTGGTGCTTGTCGTGCCATATGCGGTTGAACAGACACATGTTGCGGTCAGGGCGTAAGCGAACCATAGGCGGGCCGTATTGGATGGAGCCATGAGATTTGCCAATAGGTGCATAGAGGGGGGCCAACAAGGTCGACAAAGAGTATCGCTGACACGCTCTCGCTTGGCAAAGGCTCGAGGTCAGTTTTCGCGGCCGCGCTTGTACACCCATCGTTGGGGCGAGTGTGTGGGATTTGTTTGAGAGGTTTTGTTCGTTTGTATGCTGCTGGAAGTATTGGGTTAACTTTAGATTTGCGTAGGCGAAGATGATTTTTGTGCACCCAATTTCGTGCCCCGACATCCAGTGGGTCTCCTGGGGCGGCAGGTATTCTTCAACACAGGTCTCACCGGACGAGAGACCGCAAACGTGAGGAACATCTATGACCACTCTTCCAACACTCAGTTATGGTGAATACCAGTTGGTGTACAACATGTTATCGTTCGCGATCGCGGCGATGGTGGGTTCTTTCGCCTTTTTCGTGCTCGCTCGCTCGCAAGTTTCAGCGCGTTTTCGACCAGCCCTTGTGATGTCTTCGCTAGTGGTGGGGATTGCCGCCTATCACTACTTCCGCATCTTCAACAGCTGGGAGGCTGCCTTTGTCTTCAAAGACGGCGTGTACTCTCCGAGTGGACAGCCCTTCAACGATGCGTACCGTTATGTTGACTGGCTGCTCACCGTGCCGCTGTTGTGTGCGGAGCTGGTTAGCGTCTTGGCCCTCACGGCCGCAGTCCGCGGGCCGCTCATGACTCGCATGGTTATCGCCTCCGCACTCATGGTTGCGCTCGGGTACCCGGGAGAAATCGCCACAGACATCACGACGCGTGCCATCTGGGGTGCCGTGTCGACCGTTCCCTTCCTCTATTTGATGTATGCCCTGTGGATTGAGTTGAGCAAGGCGATTCCCAATCAGCCGCCACGAGTGCAGACACTCTTCAAAAATACACGACTGCTGCTCTTCGCGACCTGGGGATTTTATCCAATCGCCTACCTCATGCCCCAACTCGGAATTGCAGGTAGCACCGCCGAGGTGAGCTTGCAGGTTGGCTACAGCTTGGCCGATGTCGCAGCGAAGTGTGGTTATGGCTTGATGATCTACGCCATCGCTCGCGCGAAAATGGATGCCGCTGGCGAGACTGCCGGTGAACTCACTGAGCAGCCTGCGTAACCTTTGATCACCATCCCCTCTTTCCCCAGCCTCGTCAGCGGAGCCCGCAAGCACCCTCTGACGAGGCTGGGTGCATTTTGAAGGGCTTTTTTGATTGAGGACCTCGAAGGAGTCGACGCCACTACGCCGTCGCCTATCGCTGGCTCGCCAGCCAGCAGTAGCCACACGACCAACATCAAGTCTCAACACCACGTCTCAACACCTCGTCTCAACACCACGTCTCAACACCGCGTCTCAACACCGCGTCTCGGTCTCGGTCGATTCGAACCGCTGGCTGCCAAGCTACAGAGCAGGCGTACGTCCAACCAACCCAACCTCCAAGCGCCGCTTTTTCGATGCGCTCGGGTGCGCTGCACGCGAGGGTTGAGTGCGCCCTAAGCGCCCCATCTGGGCGGGCCACACACCGAAGTCTGATTTCGCGCATCTCATGTTTAGCGCAGCGTTAATCGTTGCGCTGAGGCGTCGTTTTCACGCGCGGGGTGGAGTTCATGAAGGCTATAGATGGCGATTCAGGACACTTCCTCATCGCGGGAGCCGTTCTTATCGGCTTCGGGGCATTTTGTTTGAGTCTGGCAAGCTTGTTGACCTACGTCGTCGAGCTAGACCTGGGTTTCATCTCTGGCCAATCGATGATGTTCATCTCGGGTCTGATGATGTGTCTTGGTTGGATGCTCAGGCGCGACGGACATGCCTTGCTCCAAAGCGAACGCTAACGCCAGTCCTTGATGAGGGTCCGCCGTCGCGCATGCGGGTGGACACCCCATTAGGGCACACCATTGAAGGTTGGGACCTCCTCCTCCTCACTCAACATGAGATGGTGTGCTCGTTTTGTCGGCTTGCCGGTGCTCACATAGACACGGTCAAATAGCTCCAGTAGCTTAAATCGAAGGCCGACAGTCGCCTGCTGCGGTGATGAAGAGTGGGAGCCCTCATGAGTGACAAAGCACGACGTTGGACAGTGCATCAAAGAGACCTGCTGCAGAGCTGTTACGTCTTTGATCTCGAGGCGTTGACATGTGCTCCCGAGGGTCAGGACCCGCAGAGCAGTCCACTCACGTCCCAATATTATGTCCTCAATTCTCCGGATTTTGTGAACGTTGTCGCGTTAACCGATCAAGGCCAATGCGTACTAGTCGAGCAGTGGAGGCATGGTTCACAAGAGGTGACCATTGAGTTGCCTGGCGGCTTGGTCGACGCCGGAGAATCTGCCGAGGTCGCTGCTCGTCGTGAGTTACTTGAAGAGACCGGCTTTGAGGCGAAAGATTGGATTCTGATCGGCGCCTGTCGACCCAATGCAGCGATCATGAACAATTCGTGCACGACTTTCTTAGCTCTAGGCGCAAGCAAAGTCGCTGAGCCTCAGTTCGATGGGGGTGGTGAACACTGCGTGACCTCTTTACGGGGGTGGACAGAGGTTGTTGAGGCGGTCCGAAGCGGACGCATCGATCACGCCTTAGTGGTCGCAGCTGTCTGCTATGCGAGGTTACACTTGGCGGGCCAGTGAAAGAGAGCGCGTCTGTGGATGTTTCGCTTGCGTTTGACGCTTGACACTGACGCTCCACGTGCTCGAATCGAAGCGGCGCTGTGCCCGCGCGGAGGTGGCTATGTCCACGGTGATACGCGACCCAGAGGTTTTGTCGCGTTATGAGCGAGATGTCTCGGTCGTTCAAGGTCGACCTGATGGCGTGGTTCGTCCCACTGAGGTCGATCAAGTCGAGCAAATCGTCGGGCTCTGCGCGAAGGAGGGTACGCCTGTGCTTGCTGTAGGCGCTAGGACGAGCACGACAGGCGCAAGCGTCGCGACTGACGGAGGCGTGGTCGTCGATATGACGGCACTCGGCACGGACGCGCAAGTTGACCCTCAGACAGCAACGTTGCGCGCGCAACCGGGAGCGGTGCTCGCGGACCTGCACCTGCTCGCTCGCCAGCATGGCTTCGACATGCCAGTCGACCCGACGAGTTCTCCCGATTGTACGATCGGTGGCGCCGTGGCTACCAACGCTTCGGGACCTTCTTCTTTTCGACATGGCGCGATTGCAGATTGGGTCGTGGGTTTGGAATTCGTCGATGGGCTCGGTCAGCGACGACGACTACGTAGCCCCGGAGTGCCCAAACGTGCCATGGGTCCGGCGGCGCTACAGGACGCCCCTCGGTGGTTTGTGGGTTCTGAGGGGACCTTGGGGATGCTGACTGAGG
>PBTG01000005.1 GCA_002726535.1 Myxococcales bacterium
GTTGCGTGATGCTCTTTATGACTTTTGCCATGGTCGTCGCTGCGAAACGCGAGATACCGAGCCCGACTCACTTTTGGTGGACGTATGCGGGCGGCGCGGTTGCGATCCGTCTCTTTGGAGCTCAAATTCCCGACAAACTGGGGCCTCACAATCTCGTCGTCCCGGCGATGAGCGCAAGCCTTTGCGGGCTGTTGGTGTTGGCCAACGCCTACGATGAAAGTGCCTTGTTGCTGGCTGGCGCGCTGGGTGGTTTGGGCCATGGGATGGGTTTTCCCCTGTTGACCAGTCAGATCGCGACGCGAGCCTCAGAGCAGGCTAGAGGCCGGGCCATGGCACTTTTTACCGGACTGTGGGATCTGTGCAGTCTGTGCGCGCCTCCAACCATGGGGGCCGTGGCAGACTTGTATGGCGATGCAACCATGGTCACAGGGGTCGGCATTATGGCCCTGGGCGGCCTGGTATTGTGGGCCGTCACTGAGCATCAAACTCAGAGTTAGTCGCAGCGAACTTCGACGCTCAAATCATCTACAGAGACGCCCTGACCCTCGTTGTACTTGTGATCAACCGTATCGAAGTGAATGGAGATCTCCACCTGGCTACCGGAAAAGTCTGTCAGATCGAGTTCCACGGGCAACCAGACAGCCTGACTCGTTGTCGGCCCTTTGGACCATAGAACCTGCGTTTTTCCATAGACCGTAGCCACAATCTGAAGTTCGTCGAAAAGCGTGGCTCTTTCGACATCGATCCACAGCCGCATCGAGAGTTCAGACTTGCGCCCTGAAGGCAGCAAGAGCTTGGGCACGAGCACTTGACCCTGGCTGGGCCCCGAAAAGCCATCGCTAGTTTTGTCGCCATAGCGTAGCGCGCTGACCTTGCCGGTCTCGGCGCTGTCGGTCTGAGATAGCGCCCATCCTGTCTCTGCCTTGGCGTTGATGATCGTCAGCGGCTTGGTCGAGCCATTGTTAAAATCGACAAAGAGCAATTCCGGGACACAACAGCCTTGGGCGCCGGTGGCTTCATACACGCATTCGCTGTTGACGCACATGTCTTTGGTGCAAACCGCCTCGCCGTCTGCACAGTCTGCATCTGTCGCGCACGCTTGGGTCTGTCGATGCAGACACGTGCCGGCTTCACAGAGGTCGAGGGTGTTGGGGTCACCGTCGTTGCAATCTTTGGGGTTGCCACGACAGTAGCCTTGCAAGCAGGCGTCATCTGTCGTGCACGGGCTGCCGTCATCACAGGCTTCCTTAGTCGCGACATACAGGCAGCCACCCTTGTCCGCGTCGCAGCTGTCTGCCGTACAGGACTGGCCGTCGTCACAATCGACAGGGGTGCCGCCAGCGCACAGTTTGCTCTGGCAGGTTTGGGCCGCGATACACAAGTCGGTATCACACGCAGAACCATCCTTTTTGGGTTTCGATACGCACTGGCCAGTTTTGGGATCACAACTGCCGGGATTGCACACCCCGCCATCAGGACAAGCCAAGGCCGGAATGTCGACGACTCGTACACGTCGATTGTCGAAGTCCGCAACCCACAAGCGCCAATCTTTCGACCAGCCCAAGCCCTCGGGATGCCAGAACCGAGCTGAGGACCCGAACCCATCTTTGAAGCCTGGTTTGCTGTTGCCTGCCTGAGTCGTGACTCGCCCTTGCGGGCTGACGTAACGTAGTCGCTGATTGTTTCGGTCTGAGACCCACACACCACCGGCTTGATCGGGGGCAATCCCGGAGATCACGTTGAAGCGCGCCGCCGCACCAGTGGCATTGACAAAGCCAGGGGTTGAGCCCGCCAGCGTAGTCACTTGAACCTGCTGAGCCTGCACCTGCACAGAGATGACGCGAACACGATAGCGCTCAGCGAATATCATGGTGCCCATCGGACCTTGGCTAATCCTCTGGGGATAGGCGGTCAAAGCGGAGCCAATGAGTCCATCGGTGCTCTGGGGGACCCCCGTGCCGAGTACGGTCGAGACCTGCCCCCCCACTGAGATACGGCGCAGCCGGTGGTTGCCACTGTCGGCGACCCAGATCCGCTGTTGGGTGTCGATCGCAATATCCGTGGGATCTTTGAAGCGAGCCACTGCAGCCGCTCCGTCGACAAATCCTTGGCTAGAGCCCGCTATGGTTACCACGTCACCACCGGGATATGCCGCTCGAATACGGTGAGTGCCTGTGTCCGCGATGACCAATCTGCCATCTGACGCGAACTCCATCCCTTGCGGAGCGACAAAACGTGCTTCTTTGCCCTTGCCATCGGCGTTGCCTGCATCCTCCGAGCCAAGCCATGTCTCAAGCTTGCCTGTTTGTAAGTTCACGCGAACGACGCGGTGAGCATCCAGGGCGTAGAGCTTTTTATCGGGGCCAATGGCTACGTCGCGAGGGCCGCTCATTCCCACATTCGATGCGTTGCCCTCTTGCGATTTGCTTAGGCCGTTACCGGCTACATTGTTCACTTGAGCGATGCCGCTGACGCACTTGCCGAACAAGCAGCGCTCACTGAGCGTGCATTTGTCACCGTCTTCGCACGCGCCAGTGTTTGGAACGAAGGTACAGGTGCCAGTGTTAACGTTGCATGCATCGTTGGTGCACGGGTTGCCGTCATCACATGGAGCGCCGCCGCCCGCTGGCGTAAAGCAACCGACGCTTTTCAGTCCACAAGCGGGCTTCGAAGCGACATCAAAGGCTTTGCGCAGATTCAGCAAGAAGCCGTCTTCATCGGCGTCATCAGACGCGAGCAGAAGGCCGCCAGCCGCACGCGCGAGATTGCCAGTCCGCTCAAGTGCGTCTTTATCACCAGAGATATCAACGACGATGAGTTTGACGCCAAAGGGCTCACCATTGGGGCTTCTCAAGACATTGTCTTGCATCTGCTTTGTCTTGACCGCTACGCCGGTCACGGGGTCTTTCACGCAGTCGACAACGCCTCCCGCTTTGGGGCAATAAGCCGGGTCGTTACTGGCCGCCTCAGGCAGGCAGGGCTGCATTGTACTGCGACAATAATAGCCAGTCTGCAGGTTTTCAGGCAGGCACTCGCGCTGCTGAGCAGTGCAGTTATTTTGCCCGGGCGGGCAGAGGCAGCGGGCCCCACCCACGCAGTCAATATCGGCGCTACAGCCGAGCCCATAGGCGAGTCGCTTGGCTTGGACCCAAGGTGAAAATAGCTTGTCGGCAAAGTTCTCTTCGCCGCCATCGGTAAATACGACGACAGAAGTCTGGCGACAGGCACGCATTGGGTCTTTGCACACCCCATTGTCACAGAGGTAGTCGGGATTGCCACAGTCCGACTTGGCGCTACACTTTTTTCCATCCACGACCACGCGGTTGCGTAGGTATTCACCGAGGTAAAAGAGTGTGCGTCCGATTGGTGTGCCACCGGAAGCTCGCAACTCTGGGTCACTGCCAAACTCTTCTTCTCCGTCCATCCATTTCAAAACGGCGGTCTTTTGATCTTGGGTTTCAGTCACCGGGAAAGGTACGCAGAGAACCTCATCGAGGTGCTGCCAGTACCAGTTTGAACCCTCGTCGACACTCTCGGCGGCGCCATGGTCGGTCATACTGAAATAGCCAACATAGTTGCCATTTCCGCAGGACACTGGCGGCTTCCAATAAGGGGCCTTTGGTGAAGTCGTCCGCTTGGGTGAAATCCACAGCTGTGGAAAGCGAAAGAGGGCCAAACGCGTACGCTCTTGGTCGACGTGGACAAAGGCTTTTCGAAACACGTTCTTACTGACGCCCATTCGATTGCAAGACTTTTGCGGACCGTTGCAGTCGGGCCATTCTTGGTCGTAGCAGATCTTGCCCGGCACTTGGAACTTCATCGACCCTGAGGTGTCAAACATCACCACCAGGTTGTTTTTTACGGCGGCACACTGTCCTTCGTAGCACCAATTGCCTTTGCTGCAGGCAATGCCGTTAGGCTTGGCTGTGTTCTGGCAGCCTTTGGTCGGCACGCAGCGGTCCCACGTGCACGAGTCGGGGTCCTTGCAATCGACAACTTCAAAGCGCCACTTGCCTGCCTTTTGTTTGCAAATCAATGCGGTGCTCTCGCCCGCGCATTTGATTTGCCCCGGCGCACAACTGTCGTCGACACATTTGCCCGCCTGGCACACCAAGCCGTTACTTGCGCAGTCCTCAAGCGCTTCTTTTTCTATCCCATCGACGCATCTCAGGACTTTGGCGCCCGAGCAGTTGGTGGCTCCGGGCTGGCACAGCCATGGAACACATTTTCCGTCATCACAGTAATTGCCAGCCGCACAGGGACTGGGGACCCACCCACCACCGTTGACCTTGCAGACCGCCACATGGGTGTTTGGATTCGGTTTGCCCCAACACCGAGTCTCCCCTGCGAGACACACATCAGCGACACACTTTTGATCGAGGCAAAAAGCCGATTGAGGGCAGTTCTGGTCGGTAAGACATTGCACGCAGGTGTTGGTCAGCTTTTCGCACACTTGCCCAAAGGCAACGCAGTGGTTGTCGTGACTGCAGCCTTTGGGAGCCTTGACGTCCGATGTGACAGCACCGGTGTCGCCCGCGGTGTCTACCGAGGCGTCGACAGAGATCGTGACGTCGGCGAACTGTGAGCCGAGCCCTTCAGCGCCAGGATCGTCGCAACCGGCCGCGACTATCATCAAGGCAAACCCTATCCAAATACATTTGTCGGACCACATCACTTTGCACCCTCTTTACCCGGTTGGGGGCTTGGTGATAGCACAGAGGCACAAGCTTTTGGGAGCGTTGATCGGTTGTGGCTCTCTGTGCAGCCGTGCACACTGTCAGACGTCGTCGCGTTTAGGGGGGCCCCTGTGGCAAACGAAAGCCAACAACTTACTGCAGACCCAAAACGCAGGCAGACAGCCGATGTAGTGACCGGTAGCCACAGTCTTTTTGCGCCTCCCGCGACCAACCCAAATCCACAGTGGCCAGCTTGGCGCAAAGAGGCCAATCGCATCATTTTTCGTGCCGATACGCGCACAGGCTCGGCCTTCGACTGGGGCTTGCTCGTCTTGATTGCGGTGTCTGTAGTGGTGGTGCTCCTCGAGAGTGTGAGTTCCTTCCGGCAGGCCCATGGTGAGGCGTTGCGTGTGCTTGAGTGGGGCCTCACCCTTGTGTTCACGCTCGAGTATGCGCTGCGTTGCGTGACTGCCGGCAAAGCGCTCGGCTACGCCCGCAGCTTTTTCGGATTGGTCGACCTGCTAAGCCTGCTGCCGACCTGGCTGAGTTTGATATTCGCAGGGACCCAGGTCTTGGCGGTGATTCGTGTGTTGCGACTGTTGCGCATCTTCCGCCTTTTACAGTTGTCTCAATTCGTCCATGAAGCAGAGGCTTTGACCGAAGCTATGGTCTCCAGCGCCAGCCGAATTATTGTGTTTCTTGGCGCGGTTTTGACCATCGTCGTCATCATGGGTTCCGTCATGTATTTGGTTGAAGGCGAGAGTTCTGGCTTCGACAGCATCCCACGAAGTATCTATTGGGCCATCGTGACATTAACCACCGTCGGCTACGGTGACATCGCACCCACTACCGCTATTGGCCAAGCCATCGCAGCTGCGGTGATGGTGCTCGGTTATGCGATTATCGCTGTCCCCACTGGGATGGTGACAGCCCAACTCATTCGCGCGGACCCGAAGGCAGCGGTTTGCACTCAATGCGGTCACAAAGAAGATCGCCGGCAAGCCAACTATTGCTGTCTATGTGGAGCCGCTCTTGGCACCGGAGGGGCTCAATGAGCGGCGTCCGTGCAGGCCCGACGGTAGCGGCAGTCGACTTGGGGTCGAACAGTTTTCACATGGTCGTGGCTCGAGAGGTCGATGGTCAACTGCAGATTATCGACCGAATCAAAGAATCCGTCCGGCTCGCCGGTGGTCTTGAAAAGGGTGGCAAGCTCGATACGCAGACGCACGAGCGCGCCCTGGCCTGTTTGCAGCGTTTCGGCGAGCGGCTAGCCGAGGCTGACCCTGGCTATGTCCGCGTTGTCGGTACCAACACCCTCAGGCGGGCGACGCAAGCGCACAGCTTCCGTGAGCAAGCCGAACGCGCTCTTCGGCATCGAATAGAGGTCATTCCTGGTCGAGAGGAGGCCCGGCTGGTTTTCTTGGGGGTTTCGCAAACCGCTGCAAACCATGGCGGCCAGCGGCTCGTCGTCGATATCGGCAGCGGCAGCACCGAGTGCGTTATCGGTCGCGGGTTTGAACCGCAGATTGCAGACAGCCTGTACATGGGCTGCGTATCCTGGACTCAACGCTATTTCAAAGAGGGCATCGTCACCAAAGAGTCGTTTGACGAAGCTCGAACGGCCGCTCGTCAAAAAGTTGCACCCATCACGCAGCAATATGTGGCAAGCGGTTGGTCACAGTGCCTGGGCTCATCAGGCAGTATCCAAGCCGTCTCCAACGTCCTGAAGGTCAACCGCTGGACGGATGGCACCATCACTATCGCTGCACTGAGAAGGCTAAAAAAAGCGCTAATTGAGCTCGGAGGCGCTGCTGAGCTGCCTGGTATGAAACCGGACCGAGCGCCAGTGTTCGCCGGCGGCTTAGCGGTGCTCTACGCCGTATTTGACCAACTCAAGATTAAGGAAATGACGCCAGCTTCCGGCGCGCTTCGTGAGGGCGTGCTCTACGATTTGGTCGGCCGAATCCGTCATGAAGACATCCGCGAGCGGACGATCCGTAGGCTACGTGAGCGATTTGTACTCGATGTAAGTCAAGCACGACGCGTCCGAGCGACGGCATTGAGCTTGCTCAAGCAAGTCAAGTCCGATTGGGAAATTGACGGAGCATGGGCCGACACTTCCTTGCGTTGGGCCAGCGAACTTCACGAAGTGGGCCTGGCGGTGAGCTACTCGGGACATCATCGGCATGGGGCCTATCTGATCACAAACTCTGACATGCCCGGGTTTTCGCGCGACGATCAAGCGCTCTTAGCGGCCATGGTCTACGGTCATCGCCGCAAACTCAGTGAAGAGGTATTTCGCGGCATTCATGGTGCCAAGCGTCGGCAAGACGTCATTCGGTTGACTGTTTTGCTGAGGATCGCCAGCCGACTCAATCGCAGCCGGGTTGAGCCACGACCGCCGACACCGTCGTGCGCTGTGAAAGGCAATCGAATCGACCTCCACTTTAAAGCCGGTTGGCTAGCAGAGCATCCATTGACAGAGGCGGATTTCTCTACCGAGGCCAAGCGCCTGCGTCGTTCGGACTTTATGCTCTATTATCAATAGTCGAACTGGCCCATCAGCCGATTTCTGCATGTCGGCTCAACAGTACGTCTTGAGCGTTGTGTCCAGGCAATTTCGATGAGCGTTTGGCTCGTCGGTAGCGACCGTCGGGATGCAGCACCCAAGCCAACGTGTCGTCCATCAGATAGTTGAGCAGACATTCATCGACGATACGCTCCGCGAGGGCCCGGTCATCGAGTTCCCAGCAGGTTTCAATCCGGCGAAAAAAGTTTCGTCCCATCCAGTCTGCGCTGGAGCAAAACACGCGACGTCGTCCTTCAGCATGAAAGAAATACACTCGGGCATGCTCCAAAAATCGGCCAACAATGCTGCGGACACGGATGTTGTCCGAGCGACCGGTGACGCCGGGGCGGAGACAACAGATACCACGGACGATGAGGTCAATCTGTACGCCAGCTTGGCTCGCCTCATAGAGCTTGCGGATGACCTTTTCCTCAGTCAATGAGTTCATTTTCGCGATGATTCGCGCCTCTTTTCCTTGTTTCGCGGCAGCGATCTCATTGTCCAGTAGGGTGTCGATGGTCTCGTGCAACGTAAAAGGCGCCTGAACCAATTGGTGCATATCCACGTTGCGACCCAAGCCGGTCAGCTGCATGAAGATGCTGTGAACGTCTTCACATAGCGAGGGCTGAGCTGTCAGAAAGCCAATGTCGGTGTACGTCTTGGCGGTGCCGGAGTGATAGTTGCCGGTGCTCAGGTGCACATAGCGTCTGAGCTCACGACCTTCACGGCGCACAATCATCAACATTTTACAGTGAGTCTTGTGGCCGACGACGCCGTAAGAGACGGTCGCGCCGGCGTGATGGAGTCTTGAAGCCAATTGAATGTTTGCTCGCTCATCGAAGCGGGCTCGCAACTCGATCACAGCGGTGACTTCTTTGCCGGCTCTAGCGGCCTCGGCAAGGATGTCTGCCACGGGTGAAGTTGAGCCAGTCCGATACACCGTCATCTTAATCGCGAGTACGTCTGGGTCATCGGCAGCCTGTCGTAACAACTCAAGAACGGGTGAAAAGCCTTGAAAGGGCTGGTGGCAGACCAAATCTTGGCGCCTCATGACCTCAAAGATGTCCGTGGCGTGCTGAAGCTCTTCAGGCACACCCGGCGCGAATGGTGGGTGTTTCAACTCCGGCCGATCTACCAACGAAACCAAAGCCTGCAATCGGTGCAAGTTCACCGGCCCATCCACCACATACATATCTGGTTCACTGAGGCCGAACTGCTTGAGCAAAACCTCGCGGATATTGTCCGGGCAAGCCGTCACTACCTCAAGTCGAACCGCGTCGCCGTAGGGGCGGCGGATCAACTCGCCCTCCAGGGCGTGTTTGAGGTCTTCCACTTCCTCCTCATCGACCCAAAGGTCGCTATTTCGCGTCACGCGGAACTGGTGACATCCAGTGACCGTCATGCCAGGAAAGAGCAAGTCCACGTTGGCGTGAATGACCGAAGACAGCAGCACAAAATGGTCCGCAGTCTCGGCGATATCTTCAGGTAAACGAATCAATCGCGGCAAAGAGCGAGGGACTTGAACGACCGCCCGATTGATGTCGCGACCAAAGGCATCGCGCCCCTCAAGCGTGATCATAAAGTTGAGAATCTTGTTCTGGAGGTTTGGAAACGGGTGAGCAGGATCGAGTCCCATCGGAGTCAAAACGGGTAAGACCTGA
>PBTG01000058.1 GCA_002726535.1 Myxococcales bacterium
GAAGAGTTTCAAAATGCTGCGATCGATTATCTGTCGAAAAACCGCGATACGATCTTTGATGCTCCGGTGGTTTCGGCCAAATCCGCGGTCGCCAAGGCTGAGCCCGTATCTTATGGGCGAGATCGCCCCTTTCCCGCTCCTTTGGCGCTCAAAAAGCTCCTGTCTCAACCTGGCTCGAACAAAGAGACCATGCATTATGAGCTCGATTTAAAGGGCTCGGAGCTCTCCTATCGGGTCGGCGATTGCTTTGCCGTGTATCCGCAAAATCAACCCGCTGAGATCGCTGCAATCATGGATGCGCTGGGTATGGACAGTGACGACGTCGTCGAGTGGCGAGGCGATGTAATGGGGATCGATCAGGCCCTACAGCGCGCTTGTCTCCAACAGATTACCCTCGACATGATGCGCTTGATAGCCGCCACGTCAGGCAACGCATCACGACCGGCTGCAGTCGCGCTGAATGAGGGTGGAGATGCTCTTGAAGAGTTTCGCCAAGGCCATCACATCATTGACTTGCTGCAAACTCATAAGACCTCAGGGATCGGCCCTCAAACCTTCGTGTCTGCGCTGCGGAAGTTGCAGCCAAGGCTCTACTCAGTCGCGTCGTCACCTACGGCTCAACCTGACCGAGTCGGTCTGGTCATCGAGACGTTGCGCTATGAGTGGAATGATCGCTCTGTCCAAGGAGTCGCCAGCTGCTGGCTGGCCGATCGGATCGATGAATCGCAAACGGTGCCGACCTACGTAGTGAAAAATGACGACTTTCAGTTTCCCTACGACGACCGACCGGTGATCATGGTGGGACCTGGCACAGGCGTTGCGCCTTTTCGCGGGTATCTCGCTGAGTTGGAGGCTCGGAGATTGTCCAACGAGACCTGGCTATTTTTCGGTCATCAGCATCAAGCCTTCGACTATCTATATCGACAAGACCTTGAGCGTTGGTTTGAAAGCGGAGTCCTCGATCGTATCGACTTCGCGTGGTCGCGGGATCAATCCGACAAAGTCTACGTTCAAGATCGCATCGCCGAGCAAGGCGCGGAGTTGTGGCGATGGTTTGAGCGAGGCGCCCTGGTGTACGTCTGCGGAGACGCCAAAGGCATGGCTCCCGGTGTCGAGGCAGCCTTTGCGGCCATTGCTGAGCAGCATGGAGGCAAAACCGATGGGCAAGCTTGGCTGCAGCAAATTATCGCAGCGGGTCGATTTAAGACCGACGTCTATTGAGAAACCTCCTCTATCTGTGACATAGAGCAGACTCATTTTTCTCGCTCCACTATGAGAGCAAGGAGTTGTACATGTCTCTGTCCTTATCTGATCAAGTCGTTATTGTGACCGGTGCAGGCCGCGGACTCGGCGCCTCAATTGCGGCGTCCTTCGCACGTGAAGGGGCAAAAGTCGCCATCAACTATCGCAAAAGTCGTGAGGGCGCAGAAGCGTTGGCGGCCAAGCTTGGCGGTCGAGCCATGGCATTTCAGGCCGACGTTCGTGATGCTGACGACGTGAAGCGGCTCGTCGCCGAGGTCACCGGTGCCCTCGGGGCTCCGACCACAGTGGTTCACAACGCCCTGGCAGACTTTGTGTTCAATGGCGATGGTCGTAAGAAACTGATGGAGATGGGTTGGGACGACTTTGATGCCCATGCGCAGACCGGACTCCGAGGCGCCCTGAACTTGATTCACGCCGTCAAGCCAGCCATGAGTACGCAGGGGTTTGGCCGCTTTATCAACATCGGCACCAACCTTTTTCAAAATCCCGTGGTCCCTTATCACGACTACACGGCTTTGAAGGCTTCGCTTCTGGCTTTGACACGGACCGCTGCGGCTGAGTTAGGGCCTGACGGCATCACCGTTAACATGGTCTCGGGTGGCCTGCTCAGGACAACAGATGCCAGCGCAGCTACCCCTGAGGCGGTGTTTGACTTCATCGCTCAATCGACGCCGCTTCGCTCGGTGACAACTCCGGAAGAGATGGCGGACGCTGTCTTATTCTTCGCGAGCCCGTGGGCGCGGGCGGTGACCGGCCAAAACTTGGTGGTCGACGGCGGGTTGGTGTTCAACTAGCGGAGAGCATCTCGGGGACCGCTCTCCGAGATTATTTCACCTCAAAGAGCGTCGTTCGGACGGTATTTGCCGCGTTTTTGAACTGAACAGCAAGCTTGTACGAGTGGGCTGATAGCTTACCGGCGGGGCGACTCTGTTTGATAATCGCTCCTGGAGCGATCGTCTTGTTCAATGGATTGTTCTTCGAGCAACTGCTCGCGTAGACGGCTTTGCTGTTGAACGTTAAGTTCAGCACGCTGAACTCGCTGGCGATGCAGCTATAGGCTGAAGCGTAAGTCTTACTCGTTGAACAAGGGTTGTGAACCACGGCGTCTAAGGTGATGTAGTTGCCAGCCTTGCACACCGCACAAGGTCCGGACTGGTCGCGCGCTCGGACCTCAAGTTTGAGTTGGCAGTTCGGCGACGTGTCGAGCGCTCCGCTGTCGCTTTGACTGGTTGCGTCCGAGGTGTCGGTCGGACTGCTTGCATCCACGGTGTCCAGTGCCGAGTTGGTGTCAGCCACGTCAGATTGTGCGTTGGTATCACTGACTCCAGTATCTGATGAGGCATCGACCGTGTCCTGACCGTCATTGCCGCTATCGACTGAGGCAGCACTATCGAGTGTTTGGCCATCATCTTTTGTTGTATCTAATTCGGCTACATCTGCGAGGGGCGCTGCTCCTGTGTCAACGCCTTGGTCGGTATCGACACTCAAACTTGTGTCTGTGTTGACGAGTCGGCTGGTGTCATTTGCCGTGGTGCCGTCTGAGTCGAGCTCTTCGAGCGGGTGTTCGGCATCACCACCATGAGCATCGTGAATGCTCAGTATCTGTCGTTGCTTCGTATCAGTACTTGTCGAACAAGCCATCAGAGAACAAACGCTGAGCAGGATTGTGAATGTAACGATGTTGAACATCAGTCGACCTCTGTAGTGAGTCCCTGTTGGAGCTGACAGATACAATGTGTCTGTGATTGTCCGATCCAGTTGTGGGGTGGCTCGTGTTCATGAGCTTTGACGGCGAGAGTATATATCTAAACAATACGATCGGTAGATTTTTTTTAAGGCGCTCTATGTGGTGTTCACACTTCAGCGGGCGCGCATCAATTGCGCGGGCTATGACACACCAGAGCGACCGACCTTTCGCCTCGTTTCGCTACAGACTTTGCGTTTGTCCAACTCCGAGTACTATGGCGTCGTGGAGGAACTCAGATGACACAACAAAACGAGTTTAAAGTTTTTGGTTTGACCATGACGAAGATGACTATCGGCTACGGCTTGATGCTCATCTTGTGGGGCGCTGGCTTTTCCATCGGCAGTAAAAGCTTCACGTCGTGGATCCCCTCAATATTGGGTGCGCCAATTTTGATCAGTGGTCTGCTGGCCTACAAAGTGCCTGCCAAACGCAAAGTTTGGATGCACGTGGCGGTGCTCTTTGGCCTGCTGGGATTTGTTGGCGGCTTTCGCTTCTTCAAGGGGCTGGGCTCTGATGCGGGGCTCTTCGGGAAACCCAAGGCCGCGGCGTCTCAGTTGATGTTGTTGATCACCGGCGCTGTCTATACGGTCAGTTGCATTCGCTCGTTTATTTGGGCTCGCAAGAACCGGGCAGAGGCTCAAGACTAAGATCGTAAAGTGAAGAGATGTGCGCCCGGGTATTTTCTCGTTCGCTTGTTCGCTTTGTGACTCGACGTGCCGTGTCAGCCCGTTGTTGCAGATCTTGACCCGGGAGGGACGCGGGGCGTAGCGCTGTTGTGCGTGACGATCCGCTGCGCTGAGATGAGTTGACATTGTGGTGTGGACACGCGGGCTTTGACCACCTACCTTGTCGCACCCGAGGCCTCGTGACGGCGACGTCACGACCCCAACGCCCGCAGTAAGCAGTCGAGACGGCACATGATTCAGAAATATTTGGCGAAGATTTTCGGTACCAAGAACGATCGCGAACTCAAAGTGATCCAGCCGATCGTTGCGCACATCAACAGTCTTGAAGCTCAGATACAAGCGCTCGATGACGCGGCGCTGCAAGCCCAGACAGCCAAGTTGCGGACGCGTTTGGACCAAGGCGCGAGCCTCGACGACCTGATGCCAGAGGCCTTCGCGACGGTCCGTGAAGCTGGCAAGCGCGTACTTGGAATGCGTCACTACGACGTGCAGCTCACAGGTGGCTACTTTTTGCATAAAGGCATCATCTGCGAGATGCGCACCGGTGAGGGCAAGACCCTCGTGTCCACCCTGCCTGGTTATCTAAATGCGTTGACCGGAAAAGGCGTTCACGTGGTTACGGTCAATGACTATCTGGCCATTCGTGACTGTGAGTGGATGGGGCGATTGTACAATTGGCTCGGCATGAGCACGGGCGTGATCCACACAGGCGCGTCGCAGAGCGCCAGAAAGCAGGCCTATCAGTCTGACATCACCTACGGCCAGAACAACGAACTTGGTTTCGACTATCTCCGTGACAACATGAAGTTCTCGTTGGAAGACTACGTCCATCGTTACTTGCCGACCGCCCACGACCCACAAGCGGAAAAGCTGCTGCACTACGCGATCATCGACGAAGTCGACTCGGTGCTGATTGACGAGGCGCGTACGCCCTTGATTATCAGCGGCTCCGCAGAGGAGAGCACTGCACCTTACCTCCGCGCCAATGGGGTGATGCCTTTTCTGAAGCGAGATCTCGATTTTACTGTCGATGAAAAAGGCCACAACGTCAGCTTGACTGAAAAAGGCGTCGACAAGGTCGAAGCTCGTTTGAACATCGGCAATCTCTACGCTCCGGAGCACATGCGCTGGGTGCACTACATTCACGCTGCCCTCAAGGCGCACAACTTGTATCGCGCAGATAAGAGCTACTTAGTCGAGGATGGCAAGGTGGTGATCATCGACGACCATACAGGTCGTAAAATGCCTGGTCGGCGTTGGTCTGACGGTATCCACCAGGCGATCGAGGCCAAAGAGGGCCTGGAGATTCAAGACGAGACTCAGACCCTTGCGACGATCACCTTTCAGAATTATTTCCGTATGTACGAGAAGCTCTCGGGTATGACGGGTACGGCAGAGACTGAGGCCGAAGAATTCGCCAAGGTCTACGACATTGACACCATCGTGGTGCCCACCAATAAGCCTATCGTGCGCGACGACCGGGAGGACCTGGTCTACAAAAACGAGCGGGGTAAGTTTGGGGCTGTGATTGAGCAGATCGCAGAGTGTTACGAGCAGGGCCAGCCCGTACTCGTAGGCACCATCAGCGTCGAAAAATCCGGCTTTCTCAGCCACTTGCTCGATCAACGCGGCATCGCTCACCACGTGCTCAACGCGAAGCAGCATGAAAAAGAGGCGGAAATCGTCGCTCAAGCCGGGCGCCGAGGAGCCGTGACGATCGCCACCAATATGGCTGGTCGTGGCACCGACATCATCCTTGGTGGCAACCCAGAACTGCTCGCGAAACGCGAGGTGTTTGGCGTGCTAGAGGTTCAAGCGGACGTCGATGAAGACGATCCGACCTACCAGGAGGTGCTGGCGCGCTACCAAAAGGACTGTGCCGACGAAAAGCAGCGAGTGCTCGAAGCTGGCGGCTTGGCGATCATCGGCACCGAGCGACACGAGTCTCGTCGAATCGACAACCAGCTCCGAGGCCGCGCCGGTCGACAAGGTGATCCGGGTATGAGCCAGTTCTATCTGAGCCTTGAAGATGACCTGATGCGGGTGTTCGGTGGCGACCGGATCGGCAAAATCATGGAGTGGTTGGACATCCCAGAGGATGAGCCGATCGTCGCACGTAGCGTGACCAAGGCGATTGAATCGAGTCAAAAGCGAGTCGAAGGTCAGAACTTTGATGCTCGAAAAAATCTGCTTGAGTACGACAATGTGATGAACCAACAGCGCAAGACCATCTACGCGCTGCGTCGCACTGTGATGGCGGCACAGGACACCAAAGCGCTCATTGAGACGGTGGTCGATGACTCGGTATACGACGCCATCGATCGCTATTGTCCGCAAGATCAGCGCTCAGCGGAATGGGATATCGATGCGCTCGAAGAGGCGTTGTACGAGTTGACCGGTTTAGACGTTGATTTGAGTGCAGTGACGCTCAATTTCGAGCAACTTGAGGCGGCGGTGACTCAGGCGCTCGTCGCGGAGTTCCGAGACCGTCGACAGCGGATCGTCACAGCAATCTTGCACAGTATGGACCCGATTGAGCCTGACGCGGATCTCGGCCCAGACGAGCTTCAAGCTGAAGCTGAGACACATTGGCGTTATTTTGAACGAGAGACCTATCTACGCGCCATCGACGAGCACTGGAAAGAGCACCTTCGTCAGATGGATGCTCTCAAAGAAGGTGTGTTCCTCAACGCATATGCACAAAAAGATCCTAAACTTATCTACAAAAAGGAAGGCTACGATCTGTTTCAGTCCATGATTGGACGGGTCAATACCGACGTGTTGCACGCCATCTTCCATGTTGAGGTCAAGAGTTCCAGAGAACTCGATGCCATGAAACAAGAGGCTGAAGCTCGTCGGGAGACAGCGAAGCAACAGATGCAAGCCTCGCACGCTGACGGCGGTCTGTTTGATGAGAGCAACAGCCCAGGGGTTGCTCGTAACAACCAGGCGCCGGTAAAGGTTCAGACGCTCACCCGGAGTCGACCGAAGTTGGGTCGAAACGATCTGTGTTGGTGTGGCAGCGGCAAGAAGTACAAAAAATGTCATATGAAGGAAGACGAGACGTCGATGTATGCGGTCGCCGAGTCTGACCAGGCCCCGCCTGCATGATCCGATTGTGACGATTTGATGACGCGTGAGGCTATCTCTTTACGAGGTGCCGCTTACATCTCTAGATTGCGTAAAGATCAAAGAGAGGGCAGACCTACACAAGGTCAATGCCAAGGGAGAGTTAAATGAAGAGCAACTTGTTACGATGGAGCCTCGCACTGGTGTTGATGGCCTCTTACGCCTGTTCGGGTGATGACGACTCGAGCGGCAATGCCGCCAATGACGCTGCAGCGACGGCCGACTCGAGCGTAGCCTTTGATACAGCCACAGCCGCTGACACAGCCACAGCCGCTGACACAGC
>PBTG01000059.1 GCA_002726535.1 Myxococcales bacterium
GCTCTTTCCAAGGGTCGAAGTTGCGATTCTTGTACAGAAGCTCGGCGGCTTGCAGAGCATATTTTCCATCGCGGTTGGGATCTTCAGCGACCTTAAATTTGCCAGCCAAATATCGATCGACCGCGTGGACCCAGCGAACGACCACCTCTGGGAAATCCTGGCGCGGAATGGCGAAGTTGGTTTTTTGGCCTTTGGAAGCTTGCAGCTCTTTGTTGTTCTTTTCGACCGTCTCGAGGTCTCGCTCGCTGTCGGGCCGAATCGATGGGAGCAAGCGCGACTCCAAGCGCTCTGGATCGGCAGCCGGATAGGCTGCCCGAGCTTGAATGAGCCGCTCTTGAACCATGATCGACGATTGTGCAGCGTCAACGGTGCGATCGACGACCTTGCCTTCGGAGTCTTTCGGCTTGGCGCCTTTCCACGACCGCAATCGCTCATACAAGGGCAACGATTTACCCATGGTGCCGCAGGCCTTCTTAATCTCATCGATCTTATTGGCTGGCCACGGCACCAATTCACCCTTCATAGGACCTTTCGGGATGAGCAGCAGATCGCCATTAGCATTTTTCAGCGCAGCACACTTCTCACCAGCGTAGAAGTAGATTTCAGCGAGTTGCCAGAGGTGGTCATAAGCGCCGTCACCGTTTGGATCGGCGGCCAAGAGTTTTTCGTACTCGACCGCAGCCTCGCGATATTTGACCAGCGCTTCTTCGGTCTTGCCCGCAGCCTTGAGGGTCTGCGCGGTCTGCAAGGTCAGCCGAGCGAACTCCAGACGAAGCTTAGCGCTGTAGGCTTCTACCTGGCGCGCCAAATCTTTGTCTGCACCCCATTTTTCATGCCATGGAGAGCCTGGTGAGAACATTCGCAGATATTTTTTACGCTCATTGATCGCGGCGATCTGTGCCTTTCGGGCAAGCGACAACTCCAACAATGCTTCTTGTTTGTTCGGATTGGCGGCGACCTCTTCCTCGAGCACACCCATCCCCTGAGTCAACACGGAGACGAGGTCAATGATGAGTCGCTGTAACTTTTGGGCGTCACGATCCAAAGGCCACGTGTCGACAATGTATCGAAGCACCATCAGAGCCTGCCGATACTGCTCGGTCTCAGTAAAGTCGACCAAGGTCTTGGCGTAGACCGTCAAAACCTCTCGCACGTAGGGTTTGCCAACCATCAACTGCTGGCGAACCTGGGCACGGGCCTGGAGGTTTTTCTGGAGGTTATTTAAGACATCGCCCTCGAAACTGGACTGCCATTGTCCAAACTGGGTGGTGTCAGGTTTGATGACGCCCGACACGTAGAGCAGCGGCCTGAGGCGTGGATCGAGTTGAGGACAGTCACCCTTGGCGTCCGGACCACCAAAGTCCTCGCAACCGTCGTCGTCCCAAGAGGGCTCAGCCAGCGACTTGGCGAGGTATTCGATCGCCTCTCTGCGGAGATCCATGCCCTTTTTCTTCTTGTCGCTCTTCGCATCGGAGAACTCGATGAGTTTTTGAAACCAACCCACCGCTTCTGGATAGCGGTACATCTGGAAGTAGGCCCACCCCAATTTGTAGAGCGCCAACTCGTAGAACTTCGCATCGTTGGTCTTCTTGGCATGCTCGGCAGCCCTGCGGTACGCATCTGCAGCCTGCTCAAACTCACTTTCGTCAAAGTAAATCTCGCCAACCCGTAGCCAAGCCTCAGAGATGTACCGGCTTTTGGGGTAGTGCTTGGCCACAGAGCTATACGTAGCGATGGCCCGATCTGTATCGCCCATCTCCTGCTCACAGAATCCTTGCAGATAGAGCGCAGCGTCAGCGTGGCGGTAATTGGGCCAACGTCGCGGCAAGACGATGCCTTTGAGTTTGCCTGCGAGGACTGGCATGCGGGTCCCAGGTGGAACCCAGTGCAGATACTTGTACAGGGCGATCGAGCGAGCGTAGTTGGCGTCTTCTTCGACCGGTGGATCCAGCAGCTTACCGCGCTTGTACATGCACTCGAGTTCTTCGAAGTGATCTTGCGAATAGGCAGCCGTCGCCTTGCTGTCTTCATAGTAAAGCTCGGCCAGACGGAACACCGCGTCGGGCGTGTAGCGAGGGTGTCCGCGATGGCGGAAGATGAAGGACTCCAGTCGAGCGATGGCTTCTTTGCGCAGCTTGTCTTGCTGCCCCATGATCTTGTCGATCTGAGTCTGATAGGTGTCTGACACTGTCTGCTTGCGACGATCGATCTCACCGGTGATCAGCTCACGAACTTCACCGCGGTACTCGCGCGCGGCCAACTTAAAGGCCTTGTAAGCCGACTCAAATGCGCGAGTCTCTTGACCCATCTTCGCTGGATCATCGAGCAACTCGCCCGCTTCACCCCGATAGGTGGGCATCCGCTTGATAGGCGACTTCGCAGCCGCAGGTGGAGCGAAAAGGGCCACGACAAGCGAAACGCACAGCGCGCTACGCACAAAGCTCTGAAGCGATGGAAAGCGTCTGCTCATTGAGCGCCCTCCTGGTTGTCAGTGAGAGATTCCAAAGTCTTGTCAAGCCGTTGGATCTTCTTCTTGCTCTCAGCGTTGAGGCGTTGGATCTCATTGGCTTTGTCTTGCTTACGCTGCCAAGCCACATCGACCAATCCCAAATCAGCCTCTAGAACCACATCGCTCAGCCGGGTCTGCGCCCGTCGAATCAACTCGTAACCCACAGTACTGGCGAGTCTCCGTGAGGCGTGCTCGTACTCATTCATCCGGACCTTGTAGTTGGCAATATTGCGCTTTTCACGTCGCAAGGTCTGACGCACCTTTGCGCTTCGCTCGGCCACTCTTTTGCCCAATGAGACATATAGACCGTTGATCTGCAGGACCCCTTGGTCGAGTGTAGCTCGCACGCGGCGCATCCTCGAGGCCACCCTCGCGTGACGTCCAGCGGCGGACAACGCATTGGTGTACAGAGACTGCTCAAGTCGCTGAATGGCCAAAAGAGTCCGTCGGATCTGGCCTTCATCAGCGCTGACCTTGTCGCCCGCGCCAACCTCGGTCGCTCCCAGTTCGACATCTTGCGCCAAAGCCTCAACCATTCGGTAGACCCGTCGGAGATCATCTTTTTCACGCTCAAGTCCTTTTCGGACCATCGCCTCTCGCTGCTTGGACAAGGAGACGCCTTCGGTGCCGTAGACACGCTCGTTGAGCATCTTTTCGATCGCCAAGACCTGCTCACGCATGGCTCCCAAGGCACTTTTTAGAAGGCTGATCTGAGCAGCCAACCGAATCCAAATCCCCTGGATCCGCGTCTCGCGCTTGCTCCAATCACGGGCTGTGTTCGGAATCTTGGTAAAAGCTTGGCGTAACTCTCTCGCCTTACGCGCCAAAGCAGCGGCTTCAGCCCTTTGTTCCGCACTCATCAAAGGCTCAGCATAGCGCCGCAACACGTCGATCAGCCGATCGCCGACGCCGACGATTTTGTTCTCTTGTTCGACCAGCTTGAGCCAGTTGCCTTTGAGTCCTGGGTACATCTCCAACTGAGAGTTGGAGGCCAACGCAGTCTCGATGCTTTTGGCCAGTTTCTCTGAGATCTTCACATCTCTACGCTCCGCGCTCATCTCGTCAAAGAGACGGACAACGCGGCTCATGTCTGGATCTTTTTCGATGTACGCCGCGACCCGCTTGGACACGGGACGCACCACGCTATACTCGTCAGAGCCTCGATTGAGCAGCCAACTGAAAAACTGCTCCAAGCGCTCCGGTCGGGAGACAAAGCGAGTCAACTCTCCGCTGATCGCGCTGTAACGATTGACTACATCCTTGTAGGCGCTGTCTGCAGCGTCGTACTTTTTCCGCTTGAGGTTGATGCGGCCGCGTAGCACCGCCGCCTCCACCGCGACTTTGTCGTCTGAGACCGTCAGCAGCAAGATGTCCAGCGTATCCAAGGCGCGCTTGAATTTCTTGGCAGCGACAAAGGTCGCGGCCAACTCGAACAACGCCTCTTCAGCTACCACGGAGTTGCGGTCAATCGCCACATAGTTGTCGATCGCTTTGTTGAAGTCTTTGTTCTCTAGGTACAAGCGCGCCATACTCAAACGGGCATAGTCCACCACGATCTGGCGCGGTCGGCGCTTGACGTCTCGCACTTGTCCAGCCTGAACGACCGACTGAAATTCGCGCATCGCCGTCTTGTAGTCTTTGTTTCGGACCTGCAGAACGCCGAGGTAAAACCTAGCCGCAGCATAATCTCGCTCGCCGGGGTCGACTTGAGCCAAGAACTTACGCGCTTGCGTGAACTTTTTGGCAACAAAAAATGACCGGCCAAACTGGTAAAACATGTGGGCTCGCCGCGACCCAGGCGGCACCGATCCAAGGTAAGTCGTATACTGAGCGACCAAATCGTATTTACCTGTCCGAATGGCGATGTCGACCAGTGCGGTCAGAGTCGGCACGAAGTATTTTCGATTGGTAAATTTGATGATCAAACTCAAGTAGCGCTGAGCACCGAAGAAGTTGCGCAGCCGATACAAACTGGTGCCCAACATGAACAGAGCGTTGTAGTAGTCGCTACGACGTTGGAATTTCGGCGTCATCACCAGGTCATAAAAGAGCACTGACGACAGGGTGTAGTTGCCTCGTTGGTAGGCCAAGGTGGCGTCGACATAGCGCCGGGCTAATGGATAGCGCCGCTCACGCATCACCGCCTCTCGGAGGTCGGACTGTACCAGACTGATGCGAGACAAAATATTGCCAGCCGCCACCTCGATAGAGCGAGGGGTGTCGCGCAGCTCAGAGGCATGCGCAGACGTCGTCGCGATCGCGACTGCGAGCAGCAAGGATGCTGCGCGCTGGTAGCGGCGTCGAATCATCACTGCTTCTTCGCCGCCGGTGTCACTTTGGCTTTGTTCTGAACTTGCTTGACCACGTACTTGATGTAGGGCTTGTCTTCGAGATCTGTGCCGATTCCGCCACGCTCAAAACCGATGACAGTCACTTCCGTGATGCGTCCCTTGGCGGCATAAAATGTGTACGCCGACTTGAGCTTGAAGACGTAGCCCTGCAAGTAAGAGAAGAGCTGCGAATTGCCGCGGTAGACCAACTGAACCGTCAAGCTGTGATTTCCCGGCACGATTGAGCCGTTGTAAATCTCAAAGTCCCGCCGCTTTTGTAGCAGTCCATTGCTATTGTCTTGGTAGTAAATCTTCTTGCCATCGAGGTAGTACAAAACCTCTTTGAGCTCAAAGAACGACCCCATCTCATTTTTGTGCTTCAGAACCGCTCGCGACTCAGCGATGACGTTGTCGAGGATCTGTTCTTTGAGCAGCAAAAGACGCGTCTTGGTCTGAAAGATTCGCTCTTTGATCCCAACCACGCGCTCTTCAATCTGACGAAGGCGTGCCTCGTACTGAGCATCTCCTGAGCGTGGAACCACACTCTTCGAGGTGGCTGTTTTGGCTGCAGCGGGCTTTGCCGCAGCGGCGGCGGGCTTCGCGGCAGCGGCAGCGGGCGTCGCGGCGGGTGCCTGGGCCATGACGACGCTGGCACAGAGCCAAAGCATCGACGTGACCACGACGGTTAATGTGTTCTTTGAGCGAATCATCGGTCCCTCATCCCCTCTTTGACATCAGGCGCACCGCTTGGGGGAGACGACGCTGACCTGTTTAAAGCGCTCAAGCGATGGCCGTTTTCGACACAATCGAGTTGAGATGTTTCTGGTGCTCACGGGGCACGCGAGAATCCAGCTTCAAATATACGTTGACCGCCTTGCTGATGGCAAGACGACTCGCGCGTGGGGAGTATAAGTCCGGGGTGTGCGGGCGTCAAACTAGGCGTTGGTTTATAACTACTTAATTTAAATGGACAATCTCATCTCGTAGGAGATATTTTTAAGCGCTCTATCAGCGCCTCCCCCACGAGAGCATTGGTGAAGTCCTGTGAAGTCGCCGACTGAGCAGGTCAATCCGCGAAGGGATCGTAGCCATCAGCGGAGGTTTTTTTGGCTCCAGAAAGACTCGGTAACGTCCCCACCAACTGAGTCAACCAAGCTTGAACCCCTTGACCTGTCACAGCTGAAATCGCAACGACCGGCTCACCGATCGCCGTGGACATTTCAGCGATCGTTTTATCGAGGTCGGGGCCGAGCATATCGACTTTGTTAAGCGTGACGACACAGGGGCGATTGACCAGATCTGGATCGAAGGCATGGAGCTCATTTCGCAAGGTTTTCAACGCCTCTGCGGGAGCGAGTTCGTCGGTCAAACTCAACACAAAAACCATCACCTCGCAGCGCTCGATATGACGTAAAAACTGATGGCCGAGACCTGCACCTTTCGCAGCGCCCTCGATCAGCCCTGGAACGTCGGCGATCGTAAATGTGCGGTCGTGATATGCCACCACCCCGAGGTTTGGAACGATCGTCGTAAAAGGATAGTCAGCAACCTGAGCGCGGCTGGCGCTCACTGCTCGGATTAGGGTCGACTTCCCTGCGTTTGGAAAGCCGACCAAGGCCACATCAGCCAAGAGCTTTAATTCCAGCCGCAGACGAAGCTCTTGACCAGCGAGACCCGGATTTGCTCGGTCTGGTGCTTGGCGAGTTGAGCTTTTAAAGCGGGCATTGCCCCAACCGCCATTGCCACCTTCGGCGATCTGCACCCGATCTCCTTCGCTGGTCAAATCAGCGAGTAGCTCAGCGCTGTCTTCATCGAAGACCTGCGTCCCAGGCGGCACAGTGAGTTCCAAATCTGCACCTGAACGCCCCGTGCTGCGTTTGTCTCCTCCGGGCCGACCGTCATCGGCGCAATGCAGACGACGATGGTGGTAGTTGTACAATGAACGAGATCGATTCGAAGCGATCAACCAAACGTCGCCACCGCAACCGCCATCGCCCCCATCGGGGCCGCCGCGAGGGACGAACTTCTCCCGCCGAAAGTGCACGGCACCGTGCCCGCCTTTGCCGCTACGAACCGTAATAAAGGCTTGATCAATGAATTTCATCAGAACGCCCGGGTCGAAGTCGAGTGCATGCTCGCCGCATGGCCTATGCGTAGGATCGAGGTCCCGCAACAATCAGCGGAGCCGGCGGGATACGCTCAAAGGATCCAATTTGCAACGAAATTGAGTGAGACCGCCGGCCCTTACGAGACTCCAATCAAGCGCATCCACTCAAAGGGGCTCAATCAGAGAGGGTTCCATATGAGCTGGGGACTCCAGGCCTAATAGCTGCAACATTGTCGCTGCGACGTTGGCGAGGCCGGCATCGGGAAGCTCTTGTTTGTATCGCCACTGATGTGTCGGTCGAGGATCGACCAAGCTAAAAGGCACCACCGACAGTGTGTGACTGGTTTTCGCAATGATGCGACCCTGCGCGTCACGCCGAGCCTGGCCTTTCTTGTCGCGCATCCACATGTCATCAGCGTTTCCATGATCTGCGGTGATCAGAACAACAGCGCCCACCTCGCGCGCCACCTCAAGCAATCTTCCTACCTGCTGATCGACCATCTCAACGGCGGCGATGGTCGCCGCCATGTCGCCGGTATGGCCCACCATATCGCCGTTTGGCCAATTTAATCGAATAAAGTCAGGTGGTTCTTCGCTTTTCAAGGCTTCGATGACGACATCCGTGATCTCTGCGGCCTGCATCGCTGGCGCCTGGTCAAACGAGATGCGATCCGAGGGGATCTCTACATACTCTTCGAGATCTTTATCGAGTAATCCGCTCTTGTTGCCGTTCCAAAAATAGGTGACGTGACCAAATTTCTGCGTTTCGCTGACAGCCAAGGTGCGCTTGTTTGCGATGACCATGTAATCGCCCATAGTCCGATCGATGACCGGAGGCGACACCAAAAATCGAGCTGGAATCTGCAGGTCACCGTCGTATTGCATCATGCCTGCATAGCGGACTTGGGGGCGTCGAACGCGATCAAACGCGGCAAAATCGTCGCCCTGCTCGAATGCGCGACTCAACTCAATGGCTCGATCCCCCCGAAAGTTCCAGAACACAAAGCTGTCGCCATCGTTGACCACCCCAACCGGGTCGCCCCGCTTATCGACAATGCAAAAGGGTCGTAAGGTCTGGTCGCTCTGACCTCCAGGTTCGGCGCGCAGGGTCTTGAGCGCCGCGTGCCAATGTTCAAATCCTGGCGCTTGCCCCAAAACATGTGCTTGCCAACCTCGTTGCACAATCGACCAGTCCGCATCGTAGCGGTCCATCGTCACGACCATACGACCGCCACCGGAGGCGAGTTGAAAGTCGCGTCCGGCCTGCTGGTGATCGTTGAGCACCTCGTCGAGCTCGGTTAACCAGCGCTCATACGAGGGATCTTCAACATCGCGACCATCCGCCAAAGCGTGTACGCGAAGCCTGCGCACATCGGCCTCTGCAGCGCCATTGATGAGTTGACGAACGTGTCGAAAATGCGCGTGGATATTGCCGTCTGAGAGCAGTCCGCACAGATGAAGGGTTCGGTCCATTCGACCAGCGAGTGTCTCGGTTAACCAGCCCCATGTATGCCCTTTGAACAGTTCACCTGTGGCAAAAGCGTCATTGACGAGCCCAGCACCTTGGCGCACCACGCGGCCGGCTCCCAGAGCGTTGTGACCAACCTCTGAGTTGCCCATGTCGCTGTCATTGGGCAGACCAACAGAGGTACCATGAGCGCGAAGCGTGCGCGTCTGCCCTTGGTTCCAGAGACGATCGAGGTGAGGTGTGTGGGCCAAATGAACAGCATTGCCTTCATCGAGAGGTCCCAAGCCGACCCCGTCCATCACGGCGAGCACCACCGGCACAGTTGCTTCACGGCGGTCGATTAATTTCAGAGGCGACAGCGACATGATCAGACCTATCTGTGAAAAGACCCGCTTTTAGAAGCGATAACCGAGTCCAAAATCGAGAGCGAGTGGAAAGTTCAAATCGTCAGTTTTACTAAATGGTACGATATAGGCTGAACCGCTAAGTTGACCCAACACAAAAAAGCGGTGACCCAGATCGATCTCGGCGCCCAATCCGAGATAAAATCCAACCAAAATGTTCTGCTCTAGGTCACGAATTGTCGACTTGTTACACAGAGGGTGTGCCTCGCCGAAGAGCTTACATTCTGCGTCGGTCGAAGCCACGAAGCGACCCAATGCGTGGACGTCGATACCTGGCCGCGCCCAAAACCGATAACCGCGGCGCTTAATGATAAATCCAACCCCGGTCACGGCGCGAACCGAGTTGAAGGTGTACAGAAGGTCTCGATAGGGATCTGACAGACTGGTCATCATGTGTAGCCGGACGAACCATTCCAACCCTGGGGCGACAGGTCGAGCCAGACCCGCGCCAAAACCCAGTGAGTGAAAAGGCCGCCGCGTGGGCTGCCGCAGATAGAAACTATAGTTCGCAGCGGTATCGAGCCGAATCGACAGGCGCTTCGTTCGAGTGCCGCGCGGGCGTTTCGGAGCAGGCAAACAGGCAACCCATCTGGATAGCGCAGCCTCAATCTGAGTGCTCGCATTGGGCAGAGACAGCGCTACATCCAGGTCAAAACGGTCTACATCAGCACGATATGCGGTCAGATGGATACCGTTCTTTCGGGTGCTCAAACTGACGCTGACGACGGCCATAACGTTGAGTCTTCGAGCCAAGCGACGAAGCCTGGTTTTGTCCCCAAACGGTCGGTTGAGTTGACCGGTGCTCAAATGGTCGACTAAGGCTGCTTGAAGCGCCCGCTCGGCGGCCTTAGAAAAAAGCCCGACTCGAAAGCGACGGTTGGGCTGCACTGCAAAACCTCGTTTCATCGCGAGATGGGCACCTACGGTATCGCCTGCGTCCAGGAGGCTAACGCCCAACAAAAACCAGGCATCTGCCAGCGCTTTGGGGGCAGAGAGGTCTCGATATGATTCGGCGTAAAGACGTGCCGCCTCCCGTAAACTCTGAACAGCACGAGCGGGAGACAGGCCCATGAAATACTCGAGGCCAAGACGATATCTAGCCTGAGCAATTTGAGCCACGGAATCGAGACTTCGGTCTCGCGTGAGCTTGCTAGTTACGGCGCTGGGTGACACCGATAAAACCCCTGGGTGACGGCTCAAATCCAGCGCGGCTCGTGCCGAATAATCTGTATTGCGAAAGGTTGCGGAGGCTTCGACCTCAAGGAGATCTGACGCCAATACACGATAGTCGCGCATCGGTAGTACGGCGACCCGGCGCGATAAGGTCGCGCCGGTCGCACCGCCCGCGACAGCGAGGTGGGGAGCGATAGTCGCGAGCCCAAGGCTGAATAAAAAAGCCCACAGACCGACGATTCGACCGAACCGTGGCTCACTGGCCATTGGCGATGTTGCCTCGCTCCACATCTTGAATCTTTGGGCAATTGAGGTCACTGGCCGACACGCTTGAAACCCGCTCAAAACGCCACGACTGCATCGAACCGTACAGGGACGAGGTCGGATCTTCCACCGTCAACGTTCCCTGTAACGTTGTCGTCTCATCGGACGCCCACTGGAAATCTCCAAGGGTATAGAGTTGTTCGTTCGCGAACTGCCCGGGTAGACATCCTTTGATCGTGAAGGTCAAACGCGACGAATCACCAGACCAGCGACCTTGATGTAGATAGCTACAGGCACATTGGCTCGCTGGCGCGTAGGGGTCACGAGAGGATTCAAAATTGTCTCGGCGATAAAATCTCAGCACTCCTGAA
>PBTG01000060.1 GCA_002726535.1 Myxococcales bacterium
ACCCCTCCGCCTGCTGCAGCATCACGGCCTGCGCCGACGCCTCCGCCGCCCCCTGGGCCAGCTGCCTCGGCACCCTCTGTCACCTCTTCGGCGGCCCCCCTTGTCAGCCAAGAGCCACAGTCTGCCGCTGCACAGCTAACGTGCGTGAACTGTGGGTTCGCAATTCCACCGGGCTACAGTTTTTGTGGCGTTTGTGGGACGCCGACCCCGCAAACTCCTGAAAAGAGTCCTGCGGCAGGCCCAGCCGGATACTTGGCTTTGATCGACGAACTCGGCAACGAATCGGAGCGGTTTGCTTTGCAGACCGGAGACAACCGAATCGGCCGAAGCGCTGACTGCGAGGTCCACTTCAACGACGCGCTCTTGGCGAGCCATCACTGCACCTTGAGCGCAGGTAAAGAGGTGTTCCGACTCGCTCCAGTGGATAGCTACAATGGAACCTACGTGCGTATCTCGACCCCAGTGGAACTGCAGCACGGCGATGTTCTGCGAGTCGGTCAGGAAGTCTTACGCTTTGAACGAATCGAAGAGGTCGCGGCCGAGCGCTCGAAGTCGGGTCAACCCCTACGCGTCGGCTGCCCGGCTCCGCGAGGTGTTTGGGGGCGATTGTGTCAAGTCGGACTGACTCGTCAGGTGGCGAACGCGTACCTTCTGTCTCATAGAGACGTATTCTTGGGTCGAGAACGAGGTGACATCTTGTTCCCCAAGGACGGATTTGTCTCGGGTTCGCACGCCGTCATCTCAGAGCGCGGCGGACGGGTCTACCTGAAGGACCTGGGCAGTTCGAACGGTACATTCTTACGGATCAAACGAGAGAAGGCGCTACGCAACGGCGATTTGCTGCTGTTGGGGCGAAACCTTCTCTGTGTCCATGTGGAGGTCTAAGCATGTCGCAACACAATTCCGAAGGCATGAAACGACGCGCAGATAAACGCCGAAGCTACGACTTACAGGTCGGTATCGCCACCAAGCACCGGCTCTTTGTCGGGTTGACTGCGAACATCTCTACAGGTGGCTTGTTCATCTCTACGGATGAGGAGTTGTCTCGTGGAGACCGGGTTGAGGTCAAGTTTCAGATTCCTGGATCCGATCACGTCTTTGTAAAGTCGGGAGAGGTGGTTTGGACTCGTCCATTTGACCAAAATCAAACAGACCGTCAGGCCCAAGCAGGCGCTGGGCTCAAACTGATCGACTTATCCGACGAGGAACTCGCGATCCTCAACGCATTCATCGATGCCCACGACCCCATGTATTTTGACACTTGATCACCCATCTGGGGTCGATCGGGTCACGTTGCGTCCACAGGAGCAGTCGAGGTAGGAGATGAGCGTAAGTTGTACCAAATGTGGGTCGCCAATCCCGGAAGGTTTTTCCTTCTGTGGTCACTGTGGCACTCCTTTTAGCTCGGCGCCCTTACCGTCGGCGATGCCTCCACAAAGCGCGCCACCTGTTGTAGAGCAGCGCTTAGAGCCGCAGAGCCGAGTCCGAATTGTGGTGTTACGCGGTCCCTTACCCGAGGGCTCTGTCTTTGATTTACAGTCAGGACCGAACACCATCGGCCGAGAGGCCGAGATTTCGTTCGCCGCTGATCCCAGCATTGACCCAGAGCACCTGACGATTGAGGTGGCCGGACAGAGCGCGTCACTGACCGCCGCTCCCGGTTACACGGGTGTGTTTTGCCGAGTCAAAACTCCAACGATGGTTAACTCAGGCGACATCATCTTCGCTGGCGAGCAATATCTCGTGGTTCGTCGAGGTGATGCGCTGCCTTCGCTGCCCGTAAACTCGACCTCACCGGCGCCAGATGAGGTGTTCGGTACACCCTTGCCCAACCCCAGACTACACGTCACGCAACTACTCGCAGGCGGCATCCCAGGTCGGGTCGCATCCACTGATAAGACAGTCATTTCAGTCGGTCGCGAAAACTGTGACCTGTCTTTCCCACAAGACCGATTTATGAGCGGCAGACATCTACGCCTCGAACTGACTGGAGAGCAGTTGACCGTCTCTGACGTCGGCAGCCTCAACGGCACGTTCACACGCGCAGCGCAGCTGCCGATATCGCTGCGTTCAGGCGACGAGCTGATGGTCGGCTCTGTGCTCTTTCGCGTCGAGATCGGCTGAGCGGCCCGCGACCTGAGCACGTTGTGTGCTCCCGCCTACTTCTTTTTCTTACCGGCGGTTTTTTTCGCTGCGTCTTTTTTGATCTTCGCCGCCGCCCGCTCTTCGGCAAACTCTTTGAGGTCTTTCATGCGGCGATCGAACGAATATCCAGCGTAAATTTTACGCCACTTGACCTGTAGCGCGCTCAGTTTCTTGGCAGTGGCCAACTTATCGAGCTCGCTTTTGTAGTCGACGATGTCGAGTGCGCAGCGAGCCAAGTCGGTCAACGTCATCTCAGAGGCATGCTGCGGAACAATCAGCGGATCGATAACCTTCTCTTGTTTGAGGCGCCGACGCTCTTTGATGAACGCGGCCAACGACGCTCTTGCTTGTTCAGACGCATCGGCGGCCAAGCACCGAATCGAGACGATACGACGCACATAACGGTCGTCATCTCCCTTAGGGTTATCAGCCAGCAACCCTGTGAACACCGAGCGCGCCTTGGCGTAGGTCAGATGTTTGCCAATGTCTTCTTTGCAGATGTCGGTGATCATGAGCTTGACGTCATTGTTGGCGTGCTCTTCTTGGCCGTAGTTCATGTCGTCTTTGAGTCCGGTAAGACCTGCTTTAAGCCCTGTGAGGCCCTCTTGAGTGATGAGCTGTTGAAAGGCCCACCAGCGGTCGTCGCAGTTGTCACGCACCAGGAAACGATCCACAAAAAGCTTGAGCTTCTTGTAGTTCTTCTTGATGAGCGTCTTGCCATCGTCGCTTCCCATCCACTCCATCGCGACAGCGATGGCGACAGAACCGGCTGCCTCATCAGCCTGGTGGTCGCTTTTGCTCAGACGCTCGTAGAGTTCCAGGAAGTAAAGCAATCCTTCGATGATACCTGTGCGCTGCACAAAGCCGAGATCAGCCTCGGTGACTTTGATGTTCTTGCGGCTGGTGTGGTAGCGGCGCAAACCGTCGATCACTGCGAGCTTGCCAACTGGGCTTTTCAAGCCCTGGAGCAAGACCAAAATTTCATTCTTCGCGATGCCTTTTGCCAACATGATCTCAGCGCCCTTGGCGCCGGCGTCACCGAGCTGCGCGATCTCATCAATCCGAACGCGTTTGCCAAGTTTGTCTTTGATGGTCGAGGTGGTGTCATCATGACTCATGTCACCAAAAGCCCATCCGGCGAGTAGTTTCTTGGTGGACACAGCGTCGGCGGCAGGAATCCGCGACAAGCTGTCGAACAAGACCTGCTTGGCGTACTGCTGCAGCTTGGGGTTTGGCCCTTTGAGGTGTGGCACCAGCTTGGCCGAGAGCGCTTTGAAAACCTTGCCGCGCTCCGCAGCGTCTTTGAGCTTGCGATCGATGAGGTCCACCGCTTGCGAGGGCTGACCGCTGCTGATCAAGACCTCAAGCGCACGGGCTCGCAGCTGCGTATCGTTTTTGGTGTCAGCAATGTACTTGCCAATCTCAGCCCAACCGACCTCGTTGTTGCTCCACAATGCAAAACTCTCTTCTGGATCACGCTCTGAGCAGGCGCTAAATGACAGGGTCATTGCGGCGATCAAGCTAAGGCTAACAATCACACTGTTTGCACGGTATCGGTTCATTTTGAGCATGGGTCGGCTTCCTGTGAGATAGATCCTGAGACGAAACGCATTGCGCGTGCTTTCGGCTCGGACCATAATACAGGACGGAGTCGCGGTAAACGCCCCCGAATCATGCCACCATCGGTAGGGAGTCTTCATGGTTGATCGTAAGACAAGTCTAACGCGAGGAGTCCAAGGCTCCCAGGCGACCAACGCATTACTCAATGACCTCGAGCGTCGCATGCAGCAAGTCAAGCGAAGTTACGAGATGTATTTTACCGGTCAGGAAAAGCGTCCACCGCTGCTCGCCATGGACGCGTTGTCACGGGACATTCGCAAACTCTCAACGACCGGATACGCCACGGCGACCTTGCGCTTCAAGGTCCAGAACCTCGTGTCACGTTTCAATCAATACAAATCGCTCTGGGACCGTCAGATGCGCAAGTTTGAAGAAGGCACCTTCCGTCCCGGCGTCGGCGCCGCTCCGGGACGAAACCCCAAAGGTAAAGGCCGCTGATCAGAGCGGACTCCACTCCTCATTGGCATCCTTTTCGGAATAGCCCGAACCCAAAGGTGGGCGAGCGAGCACCTCGGCCATTTGGGTCATCAAGACAGGTAAACCATCTCGATTCAAACTCGAGGTCAACAAGCCGCCGCGATGGTGAGCGAGTTCTCGCACTGTCGCCCGGTCTTTCACTGCGTCGGACTTATTGAGCACCAACATGCGCGGGTGTCCGTCTAAATCGTGGTCCTTGAGGATCCTCTCGACGCTCTTGAGCTGTTCTTCCAGTCGCGGATGACTCGCGTCAGCAACCAAGAGCAAGAGATCAGCTTCATGGGCTTCTTCAAGCGTCGCCTCAAAAGCCCCCAAGAGTTCGCTCGGTAAATCACGGATAAAACCTACGGTGTCGGTAACGACGACGTTGCTTTGGTCAGGCAGCCGTAAGCGACGTGAGGTCGGATCGAGGGTCGCGAAGAGCAAATCTTCGGTGAAAATATCGGACTTACTCAGCGCGTTGAGAAGAGATGACTTGCCGACGTTGGTGTATCCAACCAAGCAGACCGTCGCTATACCAGCTCGCTGACGGCGTTTGCGGCGCGTATTTCGACCTTGAGCCATCCGTTTGAGCGTGTGTTTGAGTTTGTGGATTCGGTCACGAGCCCGCCGCCGATCGATCTCTAGCTTGGTCTCGCCAGGGCCGACCCCACCGATACCGCCGGTCAATCGACTCATCGCATCGTCTCGGGCCGACAACCGAGGCAAGTTGTAGTTCAACTGAGCCAGCTCGACTTTAATCTTGCCATCACGGCTGCGAGCCCGACTCGCGAAAATATCCAAGATTAACTGCGTTCGATCGAGCACTTTCATCTCGGTCTCTCTGGCGACACCTCGCATCTGTGCTGGAGAGATTTCATGGTCGAAGATCAATAGGCCCGCGTCAGCTTGCATGGCCTCGACGATGACCTGTTTGAGCTTGCCGGCCCCCAAAACCGTGTCTCTGTCCGCGTTGCGGCGACGCTGGACGACGCGACCGAGCACTTCGACGCGAGCGGTTCGTGCCAACTCAGCGAGTTCATCGAGACGGTCATCGGCCTCTGTCCGAGGCTCTGGCCCAACGTGTATCAGCAACGCCTTCTCGCGCGCATTGACCATCGAAGTCGCGGGGCGGGCTCGTGCAAGCTGAGTCTCGAGGTCGCGAATGGTCGACAACGTATCGAACTGAGCTGCTGGCCAGCGCAGCGGCTCCAGCACCTCGTGTGGCCTGACGTCATGGATCACCTCACCGGGCCGAGTCGGAACGATATGTGCGATATGCACCCACTGCGCGAGCCCATCAGCTCGCACAGTAATCGCACAGACAAGATCGAGACCGAGTCGAGCGAGATCCGTCAAATCGTCGTCGGTGAGTCCCTCGCCCTTGAGGTGTGTGTGAACCAGCCGGACCCCACGGAGCCGGCCCTTGCTGGTACGCATGCGACCGACATCAGGCAAAAAGATCTGTCGGTCATCACCGACGATGACGTGATTGACCGTTCCTCTGCGATCAATGAGCAGGCCAATCTGACGTCCCATCCGCGCCGCCAAGGCGCACATCCGCTGGCCGAGCGTGTCCCCAACGAGGCGCTCCGGTGGCGTTTCGTAGCGATAGAGACGATTGAGTCCGTCGCGGTCATAGGGAGACAGGCCCTGGGTTTGGCCATGAATTGGACGCGCCAAGCTAGCTCCCTGCCGGTCGATCAATACGATACATGTCAGCCCTCAACTGATGCAAAGCATCCATCATAGCGTCTACCGGCAACAATGTCGTCGCCCCTACTATAAGGATGGATCATTTTTTGGATGTCCCCCGAGGCGACTTGGCTCGCGAACTCTTTGGCTTTGCGGGTGCGGCGACCTTGCGGCCCGCGCGCTTCGGGGCAGCCTTAGGCTTGGCCGGGGTCTTGGTTTTACCTGAAGCTTTGGGCTTGGCGCTCGTCTTAGAGCGCGCCGCTTTGGCCTTTTTCAACTGGGCTGCAGACTTTTCGGAGTCCGGAGGCGGGATCTTTTTGTTGGCTTTGACCGCGGTGGCGATCTCTTCGCGGCGCTCTTGCTCAGCTTTGTCTTGCTCTTCGAGCCGCTTAACGGCCGCGTTTTTTTCCTCCAACCAAGCCTGCTCTTCGGCCTCTTTTTGAGCGAAAGCGTCCTCATCGACGGTGCCATCGGAGGCCTCTTGGACCCAATCATCGTCTTCAACCTGCCGATAGAGCCCCATGCGTTCGATGTCCAACGCCTGGGTACCTTCGACCGCAGCAGCAGCCGCCTCTTTGCTCTTACGCTCATTGGAGATGGTCTTCCAATACTCGTCGGTTTTTTCGAGTTCGGAGATGTCGAGCATCGCTGTACCATCTGACCTTTTGGCAGCCACCGATGCGTCCCATTCGTCTCGCTTTTTGTCGTCCAAGTCTAGGTCTAGCACCCAACCGACCATCCCTGGATAGGTGCCCAGCTCTTGCCAACTCGCAAAAGGAAAATGCGCACGCCACAGCAGGGTCACCAGTCGCTCGTCAGGCTCGATGACCACGGTGTCGAGCTTCATATCGACACGCTCCACGCCCTGGCCTCGCTCGAGTTCAGCTACCACGGCGCGGCCGGGTAGTCTGAAGTAGAGCGTGCCCGTTTTGGTCAAGTTGGTCAGAGTGATCTCTTCATCGCCGTAGACGCCCTCGAGCTGCAAGGTGGGCGCGGCGCTGTTGAAATAGTTGGCCCGCATCTGTCCGGGCACGCCTCTTTTCTCTAGTTCACGTAGGGCCGATACTTCATCTTCATCATCGAGGTCAATCTCTCGCTTTTGCTGCTCAAGGCGCTTGTCATAGTCTTTTAGCTCACTTGGGTATTCGCCTGCGAACTCAATCCTTGGTGTGGCATGACGTGGCCACACAGAAAAACCCGCTGGTAGCGGTACCTTGTCCAAAGCCAGAAGATCTTGAAGCAGATCTTTGGGTGTCAGCGGGGCGTCTGGATCTTCGAGTTGCGGCAAAGGCATGCCTTCAATGAGTTCTTTGACGTTGCTGACCACAAAGCCCAGACCGAATGGATTGGTAGGACAGGGCAGTTTGGGGAACTCTTCGAGCTTCGCTTCTAAGGCTTTTTTTCGGGCGATCGCTTCGGCGTTGAGCACAGCCAAGGTCTCAGCATCCTGCTCTGTGAGCCGGTCTTGTAGCGACTCTTCCCACTCTTCGAGCTGCTCATCATCCATCGCTGATATGACGCGTGTGCCGTCATTGACAACCACAGACTCTTTGCGGCGACGCTTAGCAGCCTCGCTCTGAGCGCTCTTGAGTTCTTCTTGGTCGGTAGCGCTCTTGGCCAACTCTTCGGCCAAGGTCTCATCATCTAAAATGGCGACGCCGTCATCGATCTCGAGAACCTCTCCTTTGGCGTTGGCTCGCTTCGAAGACTTCGCCTTAGGCGGCTCGGCGATGGCTTGCTCATCGGCCTTTTCATCCAGATCTGCCTGCCAGGCGGCAAAAGCGTCGAGGTCCATCACCGCGGTACCTTTTTTCGACGTGGCTTCCCCCCAGACTCGAACGCCATCGTCATCGTAGCCAAACTCTCCCCATGCGCGATTGAGTTTGGCGTCTTGTTCATCCAGATCGCCGACTGGCGCCTCGAGAAACTCTTTGTCTGCAGCCTCTTTTTGGGCCTTGGCCTCGGCCTCGACTTTCGCGGCCTTCTGGGCAGCCTTGGCAGCCTTTTTATCAGCCAACTCGACGTCCATGACCTCTTGGACCTGGCGTTGAACGCGCAAGGTCTCTTCATCGGGAATGACCCAAGTCTGCCCGCCATACGCCAAAGAGAGGGTTAGAGCCACTTCGGCAACCGGATCTGGAGCACTGAACTTTGGCGGTTGAGAGACGAGCTTGCCGCTACGCTTTTTGGGCTGAGTAAATCGGCACACTCGAGGGCCACAAACCTGCAGACGGCGCAGGACCGTGCCGATCTGCACAGCGCACTCCCATTGAGCCTCAGGCTTGCCGCTTGGCGAGTAGGTTTTGCCAACGACGATGACATCGCAGAGCGCTTTTTCAGGCACGACCTCGTACTCCAAGGTCGGAGGTGCGCTATCCGCATCGCCGATGTCGTAACGGTCCTCGAGTAAAAGCGGCGCCTGCTCTTCATCTTGTAAGGGCTGACAGGTCGGGTCGTCGTCAGGGATCGTAAAACTACGACGAGCAATCAGCGTGACTGCGAGCGAGCCATCGGCCCTCTCGGTCGGTAACAACTCTACCCAATAGCCTTGCTTGAACTCTGCCATGGTGTGGTGATGTTCACCGGCGAGCGTTCACCTGTAAAGGTGCGACGCAGATTCTTGTTCCCCGCCGCCCGCTCACGGGTTCAGATCGATCTTCGAGGCTTTGTGCGTCATGTTGCCGCTCGCGGTCATATCGATGTTGCTATCGGCTTTGACCTCAACGTTCGATCCGGCTCTGGCTTGGATGTTGTTTTTGGCCTCAATCACGAGATCTTCGCACTTCATGGTGATCGTGCCCTTGGCCAGAATGTCCATGTCACCGGTGGTGGTCTCGATAGTGATCTTTTTGTTCTTGGTGTCGATGAGCATGTAGTGCTCTTGGGTGTGATCGTAGATCTCGATCTGGTCGACATCGCCAGACTGATCGAGACAGATCCAGTGGCCGTCTCGCTCCTTAGGCGCCTTGACGGTCGCGTCGGCAGGCACCAAGTTTTGCAACACGATGCGCTGGGCGCCGTCGGCGTTGTCGACAAACTGAAACATGTGACCTTCGCGTGAGCGAATCGAACGGTAGTTGTTCTCGCCGTCTTGGCTCTCGTTGTCATGAATCGGCTTGTCGACGCCGTTGTACAGCGATCCAATCACGTAGGGTCGCCGTAGATCGCCGTGCTCAAAAGCGAGCAGGACCTCGTCGTCGATCTCTGGCAGGAAGAATGCG
>PBTG01000061.1 GCA_002726535.1 Myxococcales bacterium
ACAACAGGAGGCTCCATGAGCCAGGACAGCATTCCCGCACGGGTCCAAGAACAAGGACGCGTGAGGGCTTCTCAACCCGCTTATTTCGTCAAGCGCGCGAGCGCTTGGCATCCCACTTCTTGGGCTGACTTTGCACGACAAGTGCGTGAGGTCGGTCGAGCCCTTATGGCTTTGGGGTTGGAGCCAGGTGACACCACAGCGGTGCTGGGCTTCAATCGCCCCGAGTGGTCCATCTTCGATCTCGGCTCGATGAGTGCGGGCGTTGCTCCAGCGGGGATCTACACGACCTGTTCTGCGCCTGAGGTGGCCTACATCATTCGGCACGCTGAGGCCAAAGTTGTGTTGCTCGAAGATGAGGGGCAATGGAACAAGGTTAAAGCCGAGTTGGATTCGCTGCCTTCATTGCAGAGCGTTGTCATGATGCGCGGCGCTCCAGAGTTCGAAGATGATCGCGTTGAGGTCTTGTCATGGGGCCGGTTTGTCGAGCGGGCCGCTTCGGTTACAGACGAGGCCTTGATGGAGCGCATTGCGGCTCTGAAGCCCGAGCAACTCGCTACATTTATCTACACCTCCGGCACCACTGGTCCGCCGAAAGGAGTGATGCTCTCACACCACAACTTGGCTTGGACGGCGCACATCGCGGGCGAATTGGTCGAGATTGATCATCGCGACAGCTCGCTGTCGTACTTGCCCTTGAGTCACATCGCTGAGCAGGTCTTTACCCTTCACGGCCCTGCGACTTATGGATACGCGGTGTACTACGCTGAGAGCCTCGAGCAGGTCGCTGAGAACCTTCAGCAAGTACGGCCGACGATCTTATTCGCCGTGCCCCGTATCTGGGAGAAATTCTACGCCGGCATTCGCGTCAAGCTCGCTGATGCGCCGCCGCTGCGTGCTTCTTTGGCCAAGTGGGCGATGGGCATTGGCCAGCAGGTCGCAGAGCTGCAAAATGCGGGGGAGCGTGTGCCTGGCGCGATCGCGCTGCAATACAAACTCGCCGATCGGCTTGTGTTCAGTCGAGTCCGGGACAAGCTAGGGCTCGACAGACTGCGCTTCGCCATCAGCGGTGCGGCGCCCATCAGCGCGGAGGTTCTTGGGTTTCTCAGTGGCTTGGGCATCGTCATCCGCGAGGTTTATGGCCAGAGTGAAGACACGGGGCCTACAAGCTTTAACCGCCCCGGACGCACGCGTTTCGGTACGGTCGGCCCGCCCGTACCCGGTGTTGACGTGAAGATCGCCGAAGACGGAGAGATCTTGGTGCGCGGTCCCAATGTCTTCTTGGGTTATTTCAAAGATAAAGAAGCGACTGAAGCCACTTTGACCGATGGTTGGCTGCACTCGGGCGACTTGGGACAAATCGATGACCAAGGGTATCTACACATCACTGGTCGGAAAAAAGAGATCATCATCACCGCTGGCGGTAAGAATATCGCGCCGAAAAATCTCGAAGCTCAGTTGACCAATTCAGATCTGATCACCCAAGCGGTGGTCATCGGTGATCGACGAAAATTCCTGAGCGCTTTGATTTGTTTGGATCCAGACGCGGCCGAACGGTTCGCTCAGAGCAATGGACTCGATCTGGCCTCAGTTCACCAAAGCGCTGAGGTGCGTCAGGCCGTGCAAGAGATCGTCGATGCGGGCAATGAGTTGGTGGCTCGAGTTGAACAGATTCGTAAGTTCACGATTTTGCCGAGGCAGCTTGACGTTGAGCACGGTGAGTTGACGCCGACCCTCAAAATTAAACGCAAGGTCGTCCATGACAATTACGAATCGTTGATCGACGCGATGTATCCGCCAGATTAGCCGGTTCAGAACTCTCCTCGACGTGCTGCTAGGGGCTGTTGGCGCCGATAGCACAGGTCTTGGCAGCGTCATTGATCTCACGGATTCGATGATTACCGCGATCTGCGACCCAAGCTTTGCCTTTGGCATCACTGAAGATGGCCGAGGGTTGGTTGAACTGAGTCGACTCCAGCGCTCCATCGGTGAATCCTGACGTGCCTGTGCCCACATAGGTGCCGACCTCGCCGCTCGTTTTGACGGTTCTGATCATGTGGTTGCCGCTGTCACAGACCAGCAGTTGGCCGATTCCATCGAAGGTCAATCCCATCGGCTCTTTGAACTGGGCGGCTACGCCTTGGCCGTCTTTTTGTCCGGAGCTGCTGCCGGCCAGTGTCGAGACACTTCCATCGGTCTGGATGACTCGGATCCGATGATTGCCGGTATCACCTACATAAACGACCCCGGCGCTCGAAACCGTAACGCCTTCCGGTAGATTGAGTTGAGCTGCCGCGCCTTTGCCGTCGCTCTTTCCTTCAGTAGCGCTGCCGGCCAGTGTCGAGACAGTCCCATCGGGCGTCACTTTTCGGATCCGGTGATTGGCGGTGTCGGCTACGTACAAGGTCCCAGCGCTCCAAGCGATCGCGCTCAACCCGTTGAATTTTGCGGCCGTGCCTTTGCCCTCAGCGAAGCCGCCCTGAAGGGGTTGGCCGAAGCCACCGGGGCTGTTGCTGCCGGCGACAGTCGTCACCACTCCGGCTGGCGTAATCTTGCGAACCAGATGATTTCCAGTATCGGCGACGTATAGGTTGTCTTGGTCATCGATGCTCAGACCTCGAGGTCCGTTGAAGCTCGCGCTTTGACCCGTTCCGTTGATCTGTCCGGCCAAGGGGCCACCGGCGAAGGTGGTCACGTTACCGCTGCTGTCGATCTTACGGATTTGATGGTTGGTCGTATCGGCGACGAACAGGTTGCCTGCACTGTCGCGGACGAGACCGCTAGGCACATTGAACTGCGCACTCGTGCCTTTGTCATTCTTAAAGCCTTGGCCTTTGCCGGCGAGGGTTGTTACCTCGGATTTTTTTGTCGCACCAACGCATTTGCCCGCCGTACAGCCGTCATTTTCTGTGCAACTGTCGCCGTCGTCGCAACCATCACCGTCGACTTTAGCCTTATTGAGGCAGCCCGTCTTCGCATCGCAGGAATCGGTCGTGCATGGATTTTGGTCGTCGCAACTCTTTGCAGAGCCCTTTTCGCAAGTACTCTGTGCGCCAGCGCTCTTGCACGTGCCTCCGGCGGTACAGGGGTCGCCATCATCACAGTTCGAGCCGTCTTGCACGGCGATTGCGCTACACTTGCTGTCGTTGCCGCAGGTATCTTTGGTGCATGGATTTTTATCGTCACAATCGCTGTCTTGCGTACAACTGCATGTGTCCTTGCCACCGGTACATTGGCCCGCTTGGCAGGTGTCATCAGCCGTACATTTGTCGCCATCATCGCAGCTTTGCCCATCTTTGAGTGCTGTGGTGACACATCCCTTGGCGGGTTCACAAGTGTCTTGTGTACAGGGGTTTTTGTCGTCGCAATCTTTGATCGAGACGCTTTGGCATGACGCGACTCCATTGAGTTCTTGGCACGACTCGTTGAGCGTGCAGGCGTCATTGTCGTCGCAGGGGCCTGTCAGTTTCTGGTAGGTACAGCCCTGTGTGCTGCATGCGTCCTGTGTGCATGGGTTGCCGTCGTTACAACCTGTGGTCTTCGCGACGCAGTCGCCGATGCTGTTGCAGTTATCTCCCAAGCTGCATGGGTCGCCATCATCACAGAGGGTCCCCACTTTGGCTTGGCTTGCGACGCATTTGCCCGTGCTGCCATCACATAAGCTCTGCACACAGACCTGATTGCTTTGACAAGCGATGGCTTTACCGGGAGCGCATTGTGCGTTTAGGCACGTTCCATCGACGGTACAGAGGTCGCCATCGTCACAACTGGCGCCATCGGGGACTGCGGTCGTGTTGCACCCGATCGTCGGATTGCAAGAGTCTTCGGTGCACGGATTTCCGTCGTCGCATTTGAGGTTGGTACCTTTACATGCACCTGTTTCATCACAGAGGTCGGTCGACGTGCATGGATTTCCATCGTCGCAGCTCAGCCCGGTGGTGATCGTGTTGACGCATTTGCCTTTGCTGTCACAGGAGTCCAGCGTACATGCGTCTGAGTCTCCACAGTCTTTGACTTTCCCGGCGACACAGGTGCCTTGCACACAGGAGTCTCCAAGGGTGCAAGGCTCACCGTCGGCGTCACAGCTGCCGCCATCAATGGCCGCGTTTTGGCACCCCGAACTCGCTGAGCATGAATCTGTGGTGCACGGGTTGGCGTCGTCACACGACAGCGTTGAGCCCGCGACACAGGTGCCCAATTCACAGACGTCTCCGACCGTGCATACACTGCTGTCAGCGTCACAAGGCGAGGTGTTTTGGCTGTTGATACAGCCCAAGCCAATGTCGCAACTGTCGTCGGTGCATGGATTGCCGTCTACACACGCGTCCTCGTCAGTGGCGCCATCGCAGTCGTTGTCTGCGCCGTCACACAGTTCGGCCTTCGGCGTGTCTGCCGAGCACACCGTTAGCCCCTGCGCGGTGCAATAGCGCGTTCCAGGACAGATATGCCCGAGGGAATCGGAGACGCCACAGTTGGTCTCGAGTTGAGCGTTTACGGCAGCATCGCTGCATGGGCAGTCTGTCAGCAGTCCAAGGCTGTCGACTTTGACGCACTGAAGGTCGGGGCGTCCCTCGATGCGCTGCATCATCTGGCAACTGTAGCCTGCGTCACAGTCAGAGTCTCCGCGACATGACAACCCACAAAAGGATCCCATGTTGCCGTAGTTCACGCACGCGGCGTCTTCAAGCCCGGGACCACCGCATTCAGACGAGTTTTTACATGGGTTACACTGGCCGACAAAGGCTGGTGTACAGAACCAGCCTTGCTCGTCAGCCTCTTCAAAGAATTTACAAGCTTGCCCAGTCTCGCACGCACCGTTTTCGCATGGCTCTGCGCAGCGCTTACCCTGACCCAGATCTACACACAATCCGCTGAGGCATTCGGCATTGTCGCTACACGAGCATTTGTGTCCCCCTGGACACGCAAAGGGATCGATCGGCCCGCCTGATGTCTGCGTTTCGCTCATCGCGTCGGCCATGTCTACGGTGTCACTCGCGCTCTGGCCATCGGCTTGTGCATCGACTTCGCTTGCGTCTGGGACTGGCGGCGGCGGTTCTGCGCTGCAGCTCCAAGTCAGCACCGCGGCGCTGAGCACAATCACGAATCGAGTTGATGCAGACATGGAGAACTCCTGTGTCGAAGAGGCCAGTTGACCCCTCCCCGACCTACAGACTATCCGTGACCAGGGAGTCACTCAAGAATCACACCTATGTTTCCACGGCAGCGTGCTACATTCGCCTCTCTGTGGTCACTTTCGCCCAGGAGTTGTCCAATGAGTCGTCGACGAGGTCCAGCTTGGACAGATGAGCGCAAGCTCGCACGGGGCGATGTGCGGATTGAGCAGAGTTTTTCGGAATTGCGATCAGAAGCCACCTTCCAAGCAGCCAAAAAGTGCGAGCAGTGTGAACAAACACGCCTCGAACTCGACGATGATGATGCACTCTGTGAGACGCATCTAGCTCAAGCGCTGGGGATGAATTCGGATTGGCAGTGATGGTTGGCAATCGTCTAGACCTAGTTCCGTACATCACACACTGAGCGTTGATTGGCCCCGCATTGGCGCTGTGATTGCCCACCGCGAGCTCGAATCGTCGCGAAGTAAGAGACGATCGGCTCGGGATCGGACGCACCTTCGGCTGTCTTGGACGTCGAGAATCGCTTGATTTCATCGGCCTAAAAACTGATCATGTGCGCAGCGATGCGCACCGGGGGGTATGAGCGCTGAGCGGATCGACGATTAGAGTTGAAATTGCGCGTCAAGCGCTAGGGCGACTCGTCGTTGAGCCACGCACACCATCCCTTCGGGACATGTTCTGTCGTGTTTGCGCGTCGTAAGGGAGCGATTATGGGCAATCCACAGCGACTGATTGAAACCATCCGCGACGCCATCATCGGCGCAGATGAGTGCATTGATGGGCCCTACGGTCCTCGACGCGTGACCTACGCCGACTACACGGCATCGGGGCGGTCGCTGAGCTTTGTTGAAGAATTCATCCAAGATGAGGTGATGCCTCGCTACGCCAATACGCACACCGAGACCAGTGGTACAGGTCGGCAGACCACTCGCTTTCGCGAAGATGCCCGTCAGATTATCAAAAAGGCTGTGGGCGCTGACGAGCGCGACGTTCTCATCTTCACCGGCTCTGGGGCTACTGGCGCCATCGACAAGTTGGTGCGCTGCCTGAACTTGCGGATCCCTGAGCGGCTCGATGAGCAATACGGACTGTCGGCGCAGATTCCTGCCAAAGATCGCCCCGTGGTCTTCATTGGACCCTACGAGCATCACTCCAACGAGATTCCGTGGCGTGAGTCGATCTGTGATGTGGTCACCATTGACGAAAACGCTGACGGCAAAGTCGATCTTGTGCAGCTCGAGGCTGCGCTCAACAAGTACAACGACCGCCCATTGAAGATCGGTAGTTTTTCGGCGGCTAGTAACGTCACCGGGATCGGCAGCGATACCCGCTCCATAGCGATGCTTTTGCACCGCTATGGGGCTCTGTCATTTTGGGACTTTGCCGCCGCAGGACCCTATGTCGACATCGAGATGAACATGGCAGATGACGGGCCAGACGGTCACCTCGTCTACAAAGACGCGATCTTTCTGTCACCGCACAAGTTCATTGGCGGACCAGGGACTCCGGGAATTTTGGTCGCCAAAGAGTCGCTCTTCACCAACTCGGTTCCGGCAGTGCCCGGCGGAGGTACGGTCGCCTATGTCAACACCCAGGATCACCGCTTCCTCGAAGACATTGAGCACCGAGAAGAGGGTGGGACACCGGCGATCATCGAGTCGATTCGTGCTGGCCTTGTGTTTCAACTCAAAGACGCCGTAGGTCCCAAAGAGATTTACGGCCGGGAGCACGCATTTATCCAACGCGCGATCTCGCAGTGGTCTGAGCACCCCTCGTTGGAAATCTTGGGCAATCCTGAGGCTTGGCGGCTGTCGATCGTCTCGTTTGTTGTGCGTCACGGCAACGGGTACTTGCACCACGACTTCGTGGTTGCGCTACTCAATGATCTTTTTGGGATTCAGTCTCGTGGAGGCTGCTCGTGTGCTGGCCCATATGGTCACCGTTTGCTGGGCATTGACCTCGATACCTCGCTACAGTTCGAAAAAGAGATCGTCCGTGGTTGTGAGGGCATCAAACCCGGCTGGGTTCGGGTGAACTTCAACTACTTCATCAGCGAGCAAACCTTTGATTTCTTGCTCAAAGCAGTGCTTTTTGTGGCTGAACATGGATGGAAGCTCCTGCCCGACTACGTCTTCGACGCTGACAGCGGCAAGTGGTGCCACCGCGATGGTCAGGCCAAGCCAGCGTTGAGTCTTCATGACGTGACGTACTCAAGTGGTCGGATGAAGTATCGCACTCGTCGGATGACGGAGCCTGAGGCGGCGCTTGAAGAGTATCTGCAGACCGCTCATCAGGTCGTTCAAGCGGCTGAAGACAGGGCGCCGAGCCGGCCTGTAGACGAACTCGCGTGTACCACCGATTTTGAGCACCTGAGATGGTTCTTACTGCCGAATGAGGCTCTCGCTGAACTCCGTGGAGCCGCTCGAAATGAGAGTAAAGAGTTGCATCTACACGTTCGACAGGGCGGCTATGCCCTCAATTGATGGCGCTATGATCGTCGAGCCAACGAGCGATATGACGCAACTGGTCGAGGCTTCGCTTGCCTCGCGATGGTGCCCGCCACGCCATACCCTTGTGTCACCAAGGACGCGCAGGTCTGGGAGCTGACCATATGAAGAGCACCGATGCCAATGACGCCTCACCGCTGGGCAGTGAGCGCCTGTATCACCCTGAGGCTGATGAGCGACAGTTTACTTGGCGGGCTGTGCTCGTGGGCTGTCTGGTCGGCAGCGTAGTTTCATGCACAAACATCTATATCGGACTGAAGATCGGCTGGACCTTCGGCGCCTCCATTATCTCCGCGGTGCTTGGATTCGCTGTATTTCGTGCTGTGGGCGCGCAGCTGACCGTTCTGGAGACCAACATCACGCAGACCGCTGGATCGGCAGCGGGCTCGATGGCCTCTGCTGCAGGGCTGGTGGCGGCCATCCCGGCGATGCAACTGCTTGGCTACGAAATGCAGTGGCATCAACTCATATTTTGGGCGCTCACGGTTGCTTTCTTGGGTGTTTTCTTTGCGGTGCCTTTACGTCGTCAGGTCGTGGTTATCGACAAACTCCGCTTTCCCACAGGAACCGCGACGGCCGAGACCATTTTGGCGATGTTTTCCGACGCTGGGGAGGCGGTGAAAAAGGCCAAGGTTTTGATCTACGGTGGGGTATGCGCGGGGGTTTTTACCTTGCTGACACACTTCATTCCACCGATTGAGTCGCCTGAGGCGACATGGGTTCTACCCTACTTGGCCGGCTGGAGCGCACTTGGCGCACTGGCGCTCTATTTGTCTGGTCGAACCAGATTGGCCGGCCTGGTCGCTGCTGCTGGGGCGGCTTTATTTGGATTGCACTTTGTGATTCCAGCAGCGATTTTCAGCACGGCCGCGGTCTGGACTTTCAAGATGTATTTCGGTCCCAGTCTCTTCGGAGCGGGGTTTCTCATTGGCCCGAGAGTCTGCCTATCGCTGCTTCTCGGTGCTCTCATCGCCTGGGCT
>PBTG01000062.1 GCA_002726535.1 Myxococcales bacterium
CGTTACTTGCAACCAAGCCCACAACGAAAACCCCGGGCTCGTCAGCTGTTCCGCTGATAAGTCCGGTAATCGAGTCGATGCTGAGACCTGTTGGGAGACCCGTTGCGCTCCACCCGGTGGGGGTATTGCTGGCGAACGGCTGATAATTAACGAGAGAGCCCCGGTCGAAACCGAGGACGCTCGTTGTGTCTGAAATTACTGGAGCTGCCATTGTATCTTGAAAGGTTAGGCGGTAATTACTGCCTCTCCCCCTGTGTCGGAGTCAACCGCAAGGCCCGAATAAGCTACCAGACCTGTGGGCTCGTCTCCATTAAGCTCTCCGATGTCGAACCTGTGAAGGAGTCCCCGGACTACAAAGTTTGCATCCGTAGGGGCCTGAGCACCTCCGTATTCCTGACCGTATTCCACGGAGGAGCAGGTGATCACATTGCTTGATGATCTGTAAACTTTAAGGCCGAAATTGTGAGTGCTGACCACGTCCGAGAGGTGAACCACTTGGTCGAGGCTGGGCTTATTCCACCGGATCCCGGCGAGCTCCCTTCCCTCTCCGGCGTTACCGGTATCCTTGAGGTCGTTGATCATCTGACCGGTCTGCAGGAGGATCCCCCACTGAACGTCGGTGTCCGCAAGGAATGCTGCCATCTCGAGCGAGAAGTCTAGCGAGAGGATCGAGTCCAGCTTGAACTGCTTGTCGTTAACGTGAACTTTGAAGAGCTCGCGCTTGAAGTCTACCGGATAGAACCTGTTGATCTCTCCGCTGTTCACGGTGTCGTAGGTCTGAATTGTTCCCGGGTGCTCCATGGCTACTCCGTCGAAAGTGAATCCGCCGTCGGTGAGTCCTGAGCTTATTAGAATAAAGGTCCCGTTATTGCTTCCGCTCCTGAACACTTTGTAAGCTCCTGCGGGCAGACCTATGGAAGTTATCTCGGGGAATACAGCGAAGAACTCATCCATCCCCACAGTGGGTGTCTCTGCCGAGGCTGAGGTAAAGTTCATCGTTGTTCCTCCTCCGGATATGAAAGCCTCTGATATGTCGCTGAGCTGGTTAGCTCCGAGGACCTTAACGGTCTCGTATCCCGAGAGAGAGGTTGTGGCTGCTGTGATATTGGATCCTGCGACCAGAGTGGCGCTGTCTCCGTTAGCGTCAGACTTGAATGGATACCATCCGTCTGCCAGCTCAGGGACTTCAGTCTCGAGATCCGTGAGCTTGATCATGCCTACTGCATTCTCTCCAAGCTGTGGCTTCTCTGCGGCCCAGTTAAGGACAGCGTCCCCGGTGCCGTTACTGACGACTTCCTCGGCGTAGAACTCATGGAGTCCGCAATCAAATGCATTCTCCACCTCGTAGAAGCCTTTGCCGTCCCAAGCGAACTTTCCAAGAGGCTTGACGTTCCGGGAGCGGATGCCTCCGTATCCGGGGAGGGTGATCTCGTCGGATACGTTGGAGTTACAATAGACTGTCCCTGCCACTGGGCTGCCCGGGAGGGCACTGACGTAGGTGGGAGCTGCGTCGAAAACTGCTGGGAGGAGCCTTGCGCCCTTGCGCGGGAGGTCCTCTGGCTTGATGTCGGAAACCTTCTTAGCCTCGAGAGCGGATCCACGCTTAGGATATACCTCGAAGATCTCAGGAAGCTTCCACTTGGCAATCTCTCCAGTAGCGTTGGCGATACTGGTCGAGATAGCTCCGGTTGGGACAAGTCCCTCGATCACCTGAAGCCTGAGGCCCAGATCGTCGAGGATTGTCTGCAGCCCGGTAACCTCAGCGATTGCGTGGTTGTGAGCCTGAAAGGCGCTTGTGGGGCCCGCAGAAGTGATGACGGCTGCGAGTCCATTAGTTGAAGGGGCGCTTGCCGTGTCGATTGTCAGGCTGTTGTCGCCGTCGATGGTCACACTGTAGTCTGCACCCTCGAGGACATCTCCTGAGACGTTGTTTCTCACTGAAACATGAACGTCTTGCGTTCCGAGGTTATGGTTGAGCGCGTAGCTCGAGCCGCTACCTCCGAAGGTTGCTACGTAGTGCTGAGATCCAGTGATGATCTGCCCTGCCCCATACGGCTGATAGCGGAGACCGCTAGGCTCCCGGAGCCAGTCCACGTTTTGGGCGGTAGTATTGCTCTCCTTGTTGATCTCGTCGATCACCTTGACCTCCTGACGGCAGACCGTCACGGTAAAGTCTTCAGCCCCGCCGTTCTCGTCCGCAAGGACAAGCTCGATCTCGAACTGTGGCTTGATCTCGTTAGCTCCACGGAGGGCTGCAAAAACGTCGTGCTTGTTAAGATCCAAGACGAAGGTAGGATCTCCGGGAGGGGCTGAGAACACCTCGACCTCGAGAAGATCCTGAGCTACTCCGCCAGCGTCACCTGCAAACTCAATATGGGCGACGTTGTTGGATGGGTTGGTTACCACGAAGCTCTCACCCTCGACTCCGAGAGTTGCGTTAATAGCTGCGGAGATTTCCTCGATACCGTCCTCGATGCTGAGAAGGCTGGTCTTGCGGTATCCCCGTCGAAGCTGATAAGTGCCCCGGAAGGTAGGATCTAGGTTAAGGGCTTGGATCTCATTCCATGCCGCACCAGATCCCGAGTCCGTTCCCCCTACTTGTATGGACTCGATACTCGGAGCAGGGGGAACGATGCTCAGAAAGCTAGATGTTGATGCTAGAGGTGCCTGCACCAGACGGACCTCATACTTGTAGTCCCCATTCTGCTGGAACTCCCGGATCTCCACAAAGGAGATAGGGTCGAGGTCGACGTTCTCGGCTGATACGGTAGCTGAGCCCCCGTCGTCCTTACTGATGATGAATCCTCCGGGGACATCCTCTACGGTATATCCCGCAGGAGGGGAGGCCGTTGCTGACGTGACGTCGAAAGGAACATCCGTCATCAGTGCCCCGCTGAGATTTAGATCGAAAGTCCCGGCTGTGGGTCGCTGGTCGACAAAACCGAGGGAGGCCTTCAGGCCTACTACCGTGCGGTCGACTTCCGTAGCTTGTCCGTCAATGGATTCCGTGAGTCTGAGACCCATGCGGATTTCATCACCGGCTACCAGCTCTGGGAACTGAAAAGAGGAACCGCCAGACGTCTTCGTGAGACGTTGGCGCGTGAGGTCAGCATATACGAGTCCTTGCATCTTACCCCTGACACCTTGTCAAAGCGAAACGCCCGGGAACCACCCCGGGCGTCTCTTGACCAATTCTACCAATTAAATTCTATACTTCACTCTTCTTTGAGTGCCAGTCCTGAATAGCGATATCGATTGTCTTCTCTGCCAATGTGCGATCCCGCCAGCCGATGACCTCGACGCCTTTCTTGTATTTCTTGAAGAAGTCCATCACGTCGATCTTCCAGAGTCTGCCGAAGGATTCTAGGGTTGCGAATCCGGGGACCCACTCAGGGACCATAAGGACCTTGTCGTCCACAACTCCGTTGTCGATAACCTGAAGGACTCCCGCAGGCTGACACCCTGTGATTGAACCCATGGGGAGGGGCTCACCCTCGACCACTAGGACATCCAGAGGGTCCTCGTCTTTACCTAGGGTCCCGGGGATGAATCCGTAGTTTACCGGATAAGGGAACGGAGAAATGCGGTCGACCCTGTAGCTATCTGTATGGCCGCAATATTCGGTCTTAACCTTTGAACCCCTCGGTATCTCTACTATGCAATTGTAGAGGCCTCCCCTCACATAATTGTAAGGCCCTATATCGTTCTCCCTGTTCATGAGTTTGTCTCCTCGTCAACTTGCTCCTCGATCTCGAAAGTGTTGCCAGACCAGAATTCAGGCTTCATAGCGACAAGGTTCTCGAACTTCTGTCTGCTAAGTATCGCCGTGTCTTTCCTAAGGTTCTTAGTGGTGTGGATCACCACTCCGTCCTTCTTGTGAATTAAAGTGTATTTAGGCATCGGTCTGTAGTGGTTCATGATTAAACTTCGTGCTCCATTACTACGTGGGGAACGGTGCATTCCAGCTCCCTCTGCAGCGCAAGTGCCGCAATGTCGTTAAGCCCGAAGAAGTCCTTGGAGTTCTGGCTGATGTTGCTGATCTCCTTCTGGGTTGGCATCTTCTGGTTGGGGGTGTGGATTGACCCACCGTATCCCAGCTCGACCTTACACCAGTGGAGGATCTCGTCGAAGTTAGCCCGAGCTGCTCCGTCAAGGTCCCTTGCGTAGTTTGCTGCTGCTTTGTTTCGCGCGAAGTAAGCGTCGAGCTTCCCTTCGGTTATTACTGCTTGGCTGATCATTTCTGAAATGTAGTTGGATGTTTCGGTATTGCAAGAACTAATTAAGAAACGATTGCTCCGTAAGGCAGGCGAGTAAGAGTTTTGTTTGGACCAGTCCAGTATGCCAGACCTCTTTCTGCTCCCTCCTTGGTGGCGTATTCCCTGAACTCTACCATCTCCATATCCTCGGTGATGAACTCGAGCTCGTAGTGGCCGTTAACTTCAACGACTGTGACGAACTTGGCTGCTTCTTGGTTTTGCTTGGTCATGTAAGGAGATTACCACAGCTCCCCGTGTCCGCAAGACCTAATTGGTCTTTTTCTTAATCTTCTTCGCCCTATCGAAAAACGTAGGGTCAAACCGCTTCATCTTATACGGAAAAGCGGGCTCTAGCCTTACGCTCTCTACCTCAACCGCGTTATCAGCCCTCTCCTTCTCCAGTCTCTCTGCTTTATTCAGGCTCATATTGTCCAGAAGGTTCCTCCGGTTGATCTCGCGTTGTATATCTGTCGAGCGTTGTTTAGCAGGTCGTTGTTGGTTGCGAGCAGGGATCCGATGATTGGGTCTGCCACCCCTCCGGCCAGACCGGTCTCGAGCGTTATTGGATCATTGCTCTCTGGCGCGGGAATGGTCTTGAGCTTGTGCGACAGATTAAAAAATGTCTCGTGCTCTACGTAGGGCTGCCACTTCTCGTCAAGCTCGTCTCCCGGATCCGCTCCGGGTTGGCTGACAAAGTAAACCGTTGCGAGCTTCAGCTGATCCTTGTTCTCGTCGGAGAAGATGCCCGCAAGGAGATCGATCTCGGACGGCAGAGTGGTCGGCGTGAACTCTGCTGCTTGGTAAAGCTTGGGAGTGCTGTCCGTTGGTTCCTTGTAGCTAATGGTGAAAGTCGCGAGGGTTGCCTCGAGGACTGTTCCGAATTCCCAGTCGACTATAGTCTCGAGCCTAGGCATCTCTATGTATGTGTCGAACGCCCGGAGAAGTCTAGCGTCCTCTGGCCTCTCACTCTCGGTCACTGAGATTCCCGAGGTGAAGCTCGAGCTGATGTTTCGATTAACTGCAGACACCCCCATTTGCTTAAAGAACTCAGGGACATCCTCGAAGGACTCCGAGATACTTCCGTCTGCGTTAATAGATGCGTTCTGGGCGTCAGCTCCTGCACCGATTGCCCGCCAGTCTTCGACGACTATCTCCGGCCTATCTGTAAGAGGTGCCTGCACTGGGTCCTCGAGGTTCTGCACGTTGTTACGAAGGATAGCCTCCGGGCTCAAGTATTTTCCCTGAGTGCTGGCCTCCACTGGGCTTGCGTTAACGAACCCCGGGCGGATCTGAAAAAGCCAGTTATCCCCGTCGTGTCTCAGGGTGTGATAGAAAGGGTGCTTCCACTTCCTACGCCCGATCTCCCGCACCTTGAATGGAATGCGTCTACGCAAGGTCCCCACTACGGCCTCGTTCCATACATTGGCTGGGATAAATCTCTTCACTCTGGGTAGAATATCTGGCGGGGCAGCCCCACCTCTTGCTCCTGCAGGAGGACCTTGAGGTTGTGATGGGTGATCTGGAAGGTGTTAATGATACCATCCCGGCTCTCGTTAAGGTAGACCATGGCTATCGGCTGCCCGAAAGTCCTCTCACGTCTCTCCTGAGTGACTGTGACGGCCTCCGGGTCGTCTGTATTCATCTCCCCGTCCTCTGACTTTACGTTCACGTAGAGCCAGAAGCGGCCTTGGTCGTCGTGCTTGTTAAAATCTATCTTGAGCTTGGGGGGTCCGTCACTGGATCTCTTACCGTCCGCATCCCTCTCGTCCAACCTCCTGACCTTCCCGGTCAGATCGTCCTTCATTGCCGCCATAACGCCCTCTACGGTCCCCGGGCGGACGATTGCGTGTGTCCCTACCGAAACCTTGAACGGGTGCCTCCACGGCGTCTCCTCGCGGTTTACGGTGGCAATCACACCCTTCTTCGTGAAGGACAGCCTGATCCCGGGCCCCGCGATCACCTTGGAGCGCCTGATCCACGAGACCAGCTTCTTCCATGCGGGGAGCACCGGATCACCGGGCTTCACCTCTAGCTCGTTTACGTTGAGCATGGGACTACCTCTCGATGAATTCGTGGACGCCTTCCGGCCAGCCTCCCGGAGGAGATAGCAGGTATTCCTGTGTGATCACCCTAACCTCACCCTTGAACTCAATCTGGGGAGGCTGGATCATCCAATCCCTATCACCCCAGTCGATCGCCGCGAGGTCCGCAGGAGCATCTGGGAGGGTCCTGATGATCCGACCCATAGTCCGGGAGACGTCTCCGGGGATCTCGGTCGTCGTGTATTTCTTAGAAATCCGGGCTTTCAGTAGAATGTAGGTCTCCACTCCGAAAAGAGGGTTCTTGTCGGTCTTAGCTCTCCGACTGGCTCCGAGCCCGCTCCGACTGCCGCTATTGCTAGGTAGCTTCTCAGGGAACTCGACCTTGCCCTCGACGACTACACCGCCGTAGGTCTTCTTAATCTCCTCGAGGTTGTGGTGAGCTTCGATAGGCTCCTCGGAGAAGTCAAAGTCCACATTCCACGTCGTGGTGGCCTCTTCGCCAGTGTTCCCGTCCTGCTCGTCCTCTTCGCTGTATCCCTCGTGAGTGACGACTACCTTGTAGGATCCATCCCCAAGCTGGCTGAAAGTCCTCGAGGTGGGAGCTAGTCCCTGAATAGGCTCGTTGCCCACGGTCCAGACGTCCCCTATCTCCTTAACATACCAAGGGCACGAGATCCTGCTCAGTCCGTTCTCATCCGTGCCGCCGGTCTTGCCGATGGTCTTGAAGTTATCACTCATCTTGCCCTTGAGGCACTGTCAACGTCCAATCGATGCAAAGAGTGTTACGAGTTACCCGCACGAGAGCAATAGGCTTCTCGAATGAGTCGTAGAAGGCGAACATCTGGACCCCATCGATCACAGCGTCCTTGAAGAACATATCCTCGTCCATCAGCTTCTCTGATAGCGCGTAGAAGGACCCGAGGATCACATTGCGCTGAATAGATGCCACTGCGGGATCCCAAGCCACCCCTGAGAAGTCCGCCTTGAGACCCTCAGCTACTCCGTCGAAAAACCTTACCTCGATCTTGATGTCCCCGGTATCGTAAGTCCTTACCTCTACGGACTCGCTAACTATCTCTTTGCTTATACTGGGCCCTGCGATCTGCTCCCAAGTCTCGACCGGGTCACTCAGGTTCTGTCCCTGAGCATCTATGGATAGGAGCCAAGCTATCCAGAATGTGATTAATACCCTGATTAGATATTTCCAGCGAATACTAGTTCGCCGCTTCCCGAGTTGAGGTTCTGAATGCCTTCATTGATGTTGGCAAGCTTGTTGTCCATGCTCTTCTGAGTCTTGAGCTGGTTCTTGTTAACCTCGAGGATGTTAGCGTTAACGCTACGCCCAAAGATCACATTAATGGCCCCAGCTATCGCTCCCACGCTAGAGAACCCTTGCTCCACGGCTGCCGATGCTGACGGAAGGACTCTATTAGGAGCTCCGGGCTTGACTGCCGCCTCCCTTCCGGGTGCCTTTGCTAGTCTGTCGTTCACCGCTCCCTGAGCTTGAGCGAAGACCCTAGCGAGCTCCTCCTTGTCCTTGCTGGAATCGAGGAAGCCTCTACTGTTTCTGAAATTAGTGGAGAACGCGGAGCTGACCTTCTGAATCTCACCCATTAGCTTGTCGGTGAATTCTCCGATAGGCTCATCGAAAGCTGCCCCCGCCCTGCGGAAAGAGTCCACGGCCCCCTGCTTGAGGAAGTCCCCGTCCCTTCTGGTGTCTGCAGCCGCTATCTCTGCGATGTCCCCGAGTTTACCCGGAAGCTTAGCTATTGCGTCGAAGATGCCCGCAAGGACATCATGCATTATGGCAGCGAACTGAGCAGCGATCCCCAATAGAGCGTGCCCCATGCCTTTCCAGAAGTCTGGATCTGTGAGGAGCTTAAACCTAGCAATTGCCATCGTTATAACGGCGCTCAGAAGCGGCCCGATAGTCTGGAAGCTCGCCGTCATGAGGCGCTGGAAGAAGTTCACCGACTCCTTGAATCCGACCTTGAGCGAGAGCCCGAGGGCTTTGCCTAGGTTGCCGTCCCCGGTCACCTGCTTCATCACTTTGAATGCATTGGCTACCTGAGCAGCTGCGTCTGTAAGTGACTTAACCACTCCCCGTAAAAAGTCTTGAATGGGAGCAGACAACCAAGCCTCGGATACCATCGACTTGAGCTTGAGCCAATCCCCCTTGAGGTTATCCATCATGGCCTCCTGCATACGCTGAGCCTCGCCCGTGGAATTCCTCAGGGTCTCGAGTTTCTCATTATATGCGTCCATGTTATCGACCAGCGTAGCGGCTGCGGTCACTGTCCGGGCTTGGAATAGCTCGGTCATAATGTCCTTCGCGCCCTTGGTGTCGATGATCTTCTGCATTGCGCCCGCAACGCCAACAATCTTTGGATTGATCTCGTCGTGAGACACTCCCAGTTTCTTCATCTCCTTGGAGAATGTAGAGGATGTCTGTGAAGCCTTCAACATCACGTTACGCAAACCCGCACCGGCCATGTCAGCCTGCAGTCCGTTGTCAGCTAAGACCCCCATCATTGCCGCTACCTCCTCGAGGCTCGTGCTGGTCAAGGAGGCCGTTGCGTTGGTGTAGCGGAACGCCTGAAGGAGGTCCTGCATACTCGTCGCCGAGCTGTTGGACGCCTTGGTGATGATGTCGATTGATGCCGCAGCGTTATACCCCTGCTTCTTGAATACGTTATAGACCCCGATCAACTGCTGAGCAGTGTCCTTTACGTCCATGTTTCCGGCTGCCGCTCCGTCAAGGACTGCGGGGAGAGTTTTAAGCGCGGACTGAATATCCAGACCGCCCCGGGCAAGCTCTGCCAGTGCTGCAGAGGTCTCTGCTGCTGTGAACTTTGTGATGGAGGCTAACTTCCGGACCACTAGACCGGCGTTAGTCATCTCTTGAGTGGAGGCCTGAGTGATGCCTTTAACTTGACTCATCTCAGCTCCGTAGTCGGCTATCGTCCCGATACCGAAGCGGACACCCTTCATAGCAGCTGCAAAACCTACCACGCCAGCCGTAAGGGCTGCGAGAGGGGCTGCCATGCCTTTAAAGGCCCTGCCGCTCTTCTGCCTCATCTGAGCGCTGGCTGCGTTCACCTTCCGGGCACCTCTACGGAATCCGGAGGTGTCAAATTCTAGGCGTGCGCGGACTCTGCTCATCTTACCCTTGTTCCGTTGTCAATTATCGAAAGCCTGCCCTCTTGGCTGCTTGCTGTATCCTGTGATCCACCTGCCGGTTCATCTTACGCGCCTGCGAGTTTAGAGCAAACTGAGCCCTCCTCTCGAGGCCGTGAATATCTCCCGCATAGGACACGGCATTGGTGACCTCTCCGACTATGCGCCTGATGCTCTGGCTGAACCTTCCGAAGCCCTTCGTCCTGCTCATATGGCGAGTCAGCCATGCGGGCCCCCTGACGTTGCCAAACTTGCGCCCAGCCTTGATCCATGCCGCTCCAAGCTTACCCACTCTCTTCTTGCGGGCCTTCACGAGCTTTGTGATATCTCCCCGGGATGCCTTACGAGCCCCCGGCAGTCTACGGCGTAACCTCTTTCCTCTGCCGCCTCTGGCAGCCTTGACGACCGCAGGCATCTCAGAGTAGCTGATCTCTGCCCGGTTGGGATGGACTGGCTCGAATGCGTTCCTTATATCCCCCTCGATAGCCTTCTCACCAAGTCTTTTGGCAGCAGTCCCCCGGGTAGCTCCCCGGGCAGGAGGGGTGAGGTCGACCATCTTCCGGGAGAAACCTCGGAGCTGCTGCTTGATCACTACCCCGATCTCACGACGAGAGCCCTGCATATATCTACGCAGGGCTCCGTCGAATTCCGTTGTGTCGACCTTGAACTTAGCCATTCTCTGCCTTAGGCAAGGCGTCAACGAACGACTTCAAAGAATCCACTGTTTCTGAGTTACTTGGTCCGGGTGCTAGAGTCCAGTTTAGTCCTGATGCTGCTATGCAATGATAATACTGCATTGCTCTGGACATTGGCAGCTCCCACATTAAGAAGGACTCCGGCCATGACAGCTCTCTTGCCAGAGTCGTTATAATGCTGGCGCACCATCCCGGGCTCAGGACTTTCCCGGCGGGGAATCCTCCTTGCCCTGCTTGTCCTTAGGAACTACTTCCACGATAGTCTCTCCAACCATCCCGCCTAGCTTCTCGAGCTCCTGAGCGAATAGCTGGAACTTGTCCATATCCAGACCGAAGGCGAACTCATCGACCTTAGCCCATGCCTCATCCTTGCCAGCCCGCAGAGATCTGAGGACCTCGGGGAGTGGTGCGCTCTGGATCCATGCGAAGGCGATCATCTCGCTCTCCTCTTGACCGGGCTCCAGCTCGTCGTCCGACAGCTCCTCTGCGAACATCCGCAGGCCAAGCTTGCGAGCTGCCTGAAGTGATCCGAGGGTGAAGGGGCGAAGTTCAATGCCTGCGACCTCTTTAGGGCCGTCCAGCATTCCGTCTGCGAGTGCGTTGTCTCTATCGTTCATATCTTAGAATCTTGCTAGTATTTCGTTGCGTGCTTCCACGTCCTCAGGGGAGTCTCCACTGGGAACGATTGCTGTCCTGCCATTCTTACGAATGAGCATCATAGGCTCCATGGTCTTTATTTTATCCACGAAGGCCGAGTGCTTCCTGAACATCTCCGCCATGAAGCTGATCGGATGGTGAGGGTTCTCGACCTGCCACTCGGTAGAATTCCAGCGCTTCTGAAACTCGTTAAAGTCGATCTTCTCTTCCTCGAAGTCTGGCTTGAAGTGCGCGGTTGCGTCACCCTTCACTACCCAAGTCACGTTGCGCTTAGGCTTGCCGTTAACCATCTCGACAGTGTCGGAGTAGAACCCCTTTTCCACTGGCTCGATTCCTGCTGTTACCGCTCCAGCTACCAAGCGCGTGTTCATGCTTGCTGCTGGAGGGACGTCTATGTTTTCGTCGCGCAATACCGCGAGCTTGTCTCCCATTTTCATATCTTTAATCTTACGCAGGGCTTATTCCCTACGCGACTGTCAGGGAGTCAACTTAATCTTGAAGCCGTCCCGCTTCGTCATGTAGAGGCGGACCCTCTTGCCGTCTCCCCGGGTGAGAGTGATGCTGCCCTTTCGAGGCCACTCCGGATTCACTCGCAAGTTGCTGACTTCTGCGTGGAAGGATCCTCTCCGGCTGATGCAGGAGTGAGAAAGCATTGACTGAACTCTGCCGGTCCAGAAGGGGTCGATCTTGCTGGTGATATTGCTGACTGCTTGTGGGATTGTCATGCTATCGCTCGGTTGTGATTGCTGCAGACTTCCTAATCTCTGCGGATACCGCAAAGGGAGAGAACATCTTAGCGAACTCCTGTTCGCCCTTCTCGGTTACCGGCTCAACCGTAACGGTTGTGGCCTTGAAATCTGCTGGGCTTGTGATCTTGAGATCACCGGACTTGATCAGCTCGGTTATGGTCATGAGTAAAGAATACACCCCGAGGCCGGGGTCGCAACTTTTTTCTGCACTTTTTTTCACCCCATAAAAAAAGGCCCCCGGCGAACCGGGGACCCTTGCTGGTTATTTTCGGGAGGGTCAGCGCCTCCTCTTATGCCTTACGGCTAGATTAGCTTCCTGCTGCTGCTGCGTCAGGTGCGTGAGTGTATGAAATCTCCCAAGTCTGGAAAGAGCTATTGCTCTCGCTCTCCTTGAGGGATGTGATGATTGTGATTCCGTCGTTTCCGAGAAGGTCGGAGATAACTGTTCCGTCTCCAGCTCCGCCGAGGACGCAAGCGGTGGGCGTGTCGCCGTGTCCGCTAACAGATCCTTCGAAGGTTGGGTCGTAACAAGCTGCCGCTCCGAAGCCGCTGTCGCTGTCCGCAACAACCACTTCTTCCATGGAAGCGGTGATCTCTGCGCTCTCCACGAGGGAGGCCGAAACCGACTGAATTCCTACTGTGTCAAATACTACTGCCATTGTTCTTTAGAGTGATGAGTAAACTTTCAGGTTGACCTCGAACTCAGGAGTTCCCTCAGCGCTCTCGCTGATCTTTGCGGAAACTACCTTCGCGGTGTCTTCTGAGTAAGAACCTGCAGCCACTGCGGTTCCGAGGGAAACGGTGCCTTGACCTGAGATGGTGATGTCTTTCGATACCATCTTCTTGGTCAGGAGGCGCTTGGTGACTCCGTTCTCGTCTTTAATTTTGATCATGTCGACCGAGGAGTCGGCGCTAACCTCTTGGATGAATCCAGTGGCTGGTGCGAATGACTCGATCAGGGTCGATGATACTCCGATTGCTGCTGCCATGATATTGCTTTTCTATAGTTGGTTGGTTGTCAATTCTATCTTGTATCTTATTAGCTGTCTTGCGTCGTCAGGTCGGTATGTCCGAGGGCGACTGCGAGGTCGTAAACGATCTGCCCGAGGTCTTCCTGCTCGTCAGTAGTGAGCGCCGTGGTGAGACCCATGGTCGAGAAGCTTCCTTCTGCGTTCTGAAGAACGTCGAGATTACCTGTCGGGGTGCTTCCTCCGGTTCTTCCGGCGAAGCTTGACTCCGTAACTCTGGAGGCCTTAATCCTCGTCATTCTTGCAGTGTTCGCGTCCCGGCAACCGAGGAATACTCCCTCTTGCTTCTCGTTAGTGGAGTCCACCAGTGAGGAGTATGACCCCCTGTGAGACCACTCTCCAGAGTCGAGTCTTGCTGAGAAGTTTGAGCTAGAGCTCGTGTATGTCGAAAATACGTTCTGCTGACCGGCGTCACGGTCTACCGAGGTGGCTGAGAGAACCCAGCCCGAGTCGTTAAACGTCATTCCGTAGCTAGCGAGGTTCCCGATGCTTGCGCGAGCTGCAGATGTCCCGGTAAGGACTGCAGTTCCGTTCGAGAACGATGTGGGAGCCGTGGACCATGTGAACTGCGAGGTCGGGGCTATAAGGTCCCTTGATCCCGCAGCCGCATTGAATCCGAGCATCCAGAAGGCTTTCACCTTGCTGTCGAGGCTGTTGTCTTCGAGTGCCTGCGTGAAGTCTGAGATTGCGCCCTTCTGCGTGTTGTTAAGGGTGATTCCGTCGTTGGCCTCGACCTGAGCTACCCAAGCGGCTGCCACTGAGTGCATCGTGATCGCTGTCCCCTCGTGAGTGATACTCTCCCATTCGGTAGTATATACCTTGAGAGTGTTGCTCGAGGTGTCAAACCACATATCCCCGGCGGAAGGTGATCCGGGAGCCGTTCCGCTCACGGTTACACCGCTGCCCCCTCCTGCTGTCCATGGCACGTTTACCACGCCCTGTCCTGCGCTGTTCACCTGAACTCCGTAGGTCCTGCCTGCGGTAGCGGTGACGCTCTCAGCTGCTACGGTCTGGACCGTGTTGCTTGCCAGCTCGATTCCACCCCGGACGCTGTCAGTGGCTGCAGGGAGCGTGTAGCTGCCTCCGAAGCTGTTCCAGCTGGATCCGTCGTGAAACTTAGGCTCGTTCGCTGTGGTGTCGAAGTAGATGAGGCCTTCTCCGTTCGAGGGGCTCGCGGGAGCTCCGTCGACTGGCATCTTCATGGTGTCACCCATTACCACGTCACCTGTGAGGGTGAGGGCTCCGGCGTCTCCAGAGATTGCCGCGCTGCTTCCGGAGTCGGTGTCATTGAACTGCAGCGAAGGGCTAGTGCCTTCCATTGTCAGGGAGTCCACGTTGAAGTTCCCTCCGACGGTCAGGTCCCCAGTGACTCCCAAGTCATTATTGACTGTCACGTTAGCGTCATCTCTCCCGATGGTGATAGCGTCAACGTCGTCAGCGTCGTCCGAGGTGCTTGTCGCGTGGACTCCGATATTGAGCTCGTTAGCAAGGGCGTCATAGTGAACGAATCCACCCATGTCTCCTGATGCTCCCTCGGTCAGCCTGAGCTTGGATCCCTCTGCGTCGTTAGCCCCGGAGGTTCTGATGTCGATGCTATCCGAAAGAGTAGCCACTCCGTCGAGGTCTAAGTTTCCTGCGTCATCGATTGATGCAACCGTTGATCCAGCTGACGGTTCACCTGTGCTTGTGACAAAATTGACTGCCTTACCTCCAGCACTTCCAGACATGACCAAGTTAACCTTGGCGCTATTATCGAATCCTACAATATCCAGCTGAGAGCCCCTACCTGCGACGTAGTGACCCTGACCGAAATTCACCCTGCTGGTTCCGTCCATGGAGACGTTTCCTGCAACCGTTCCGCCGGTCGTAGTCATGAGAGCACCGGCTGCGGCTACGTTAGCTGCGTCGGTAACGTCCGCACCTGCTTCGATGCCGTCGAGCTTAGTTCCGTCTGCTGCCACGTCTCTTCCGTCAACTGTTCCTGAAACTGTGATGTCTCCGGTAACGTCGAGCCCATCCTCTGCGTCTAGGTTCTTAATGGCGCGGACCTTTCCTGATTCTATGATCATTAGGTTGGCTCCGGTATCCTCGTTCTGGAACCTCATCTGATCTGCGTTCGCTAGGATCGCAAAATCAGTTGCATCAGAGTCAATAAGTGATATTTTGGGGGAAGCGCCATCGATGGCAAGGTCTCCATTGATGGAGACGTTTCCTGCAACCGTTCCGCCGGTCGTGGTCATCAGCGCACCGGCTGCGGCTACGTTAGCTGCGTCGGTCTTGTCGGCGTCGGTCTCTCCGGTAAATCCGAGATCAGAAAGGGTTAGAGTTCTTTCAGTGTGAGAGGTGACTACTCCGTCGGTCATGTATATATCTTTGACTACGGTGGCCCCTGTTGTTACTATATCGCCATCGGTTCCGATGGTCTCATTACCGCTGCTGGTTACGTATCCCGGATCCGAGGAAGGAACCCATGAAGGGGTCACGTCTGCTCCTGCCTCGATACCATCGAGCTTAGTTCCATCGGTGGCAACGTCGCGACCGTCGACTGTTCCTGAAACCGTGATGTCTCCGGTAATGTCCACACTTTGATTCATGGAGATACCCCTTGACCCTGTCTCGATATTGAATCCACCGCTTCCGCTTCCGGTCTCGATAGTGATGTCTTTTCCGGTAGGATTAATTTTAAACACCACGTCCTGAGCGTCTCCAGATGTATTCTCGTTCCGCAAGGTCAAGAGCGTGCTCTCTGAGTCGTTTACGGTGTCGATGGTTACGCTGTCGGCAACCGTTCCGCCGGTCGTGGTCATGAGCGCACCGGCTGCGGCTACGTTAGCCGCGTCGGTAACGTCCGCACCTGCTTCGATGTTGTCCAGCTTAGCTCCGTCTATCGAGAGGTCCCTGCCGTCGACAGTGCCGGAGACTGAAATATCATTACCCACGCCAGCTCCAAGATATACAGGGGAGGTGGTTCCGAATTGAATAGACTTGCCGTCTACGAGAGTTGTGTTTCCTGCGTTGTCTAGGTCGTTTCCGTCAAAGTCAAGATCCCCCGACATGGTGCCGCCTGACTTATCCAGCTTGCCGCTGATGTCCTGATGAGAGGTGAGGTAGCTTGGGTCCGAAGAAGGAACCCATGAAGGGGTCACGTCCGCACCAGACTCGATGCCGTCCAGCTTAGTTCCATCGGTGGCAACGTCGCGACCGTCGACTGTTCCTGAAACCGTGATGTCTCCGGTAATGTCCACACTTTGA
>PBTG01000063.1 GCA_002726535.1 Myxococcales bacterium
CGCCCCCCCCGCCACCGCCGAGCGTGCGCGAGTCACAACCGCTCGAGTCCCGTACACCGCCTCCGCCTCCGCCCCCACCAACCGCTACGCAGGCACCGCAAGTAGACGAGCAGGCCGACGTCAGCGAGTTGCAGAGTGAACTTGCGCAAGTGCAGCGGGATCTCGAACAGCGTGAGTCCAAGATCCAAACCCTCGAGATCGAGTTGGAGTCACTCGGGCGTCGATTTGAAGATCTCCGCGAGGCCGATCAGCTCATCACAGACCTACGGGCTGAAAACGAGCGCTTAGGACCCTTTGAAAAACAGGTAAGCGAAGCGAGCGCTGAAATCGAGCGACTCACTCAGAGCAATGAACAGTTGTCTCAAGAAGCCAGTCAAGGAGGAGCCGATCAGCAGACGGTTGATACGCTCACTGAGCAGGTGGCTCAACTCAAAGAAGACGTTGAACATACGAGTGAAAAGTATGAAGAGGCTCGAGCTGGTAGGCGCAACGCTGAGCAACTCGCGGACCTCTTAAAGGGCCAAGTTGAGCAACTCAATAAAGCTCAGGCCGGTCATGAGGCTGCTTTGTCCGCTGCTCAGCAGAGTGGGGGAACTGCAGACGACCAAGTCTCTGAGCTTGAGGCAACCATCGCTGAGCTCACCGAAGAGCGAGATGCTCTGCAGGCTCAACTGGCCGAGGTTCCCGCGCCAGCGGCTGACGATGCGCAAGTGCAAAACCTGCAGGATCGAGTCAAAGAGCTTGAGGCCAGCGTCGATGAGGCGAATAAGTCTCGAGACGAGGCTCTCGCTGCCGCATCGACTGAGAGTTCGGATTCAAGCGAGCAGGGTTCACCGGAACTCCAGACACGCGTGGATGAACTCGAAGGTCAACTCAAAGACGCCGTCGTTGATGCCGATGAGTTTAACAAGCTCAAAGCTGCGATGGAGCAACTCGAGACCGATAAAGACGATCTGGAGCACGCCGCTAGCGCCAACATGAAACGCATCAAAAAACTCTTGAGCGATCTGGACGAGGCTCGTAAGGAGGCCGTCAGCGCGAAAGCTGAGGGTGCGCGAAAGCAAGATGACTCCGAAGCCGAGGCCCGTGTTGTCGCGCTCGAAGCCGAGATCAAGAGCCTACAGGCTGAAGTCGCGTCATTGGAGACGCGTCTGAGCAGCGTTTCGGCAGGCGCTGACTCGGCTGGAGACGCCAAACTGACCGAGATATCCGCGTTGGTCGGCGAACTCAATGGGACGATCTCAAGCTTTCGCAACGACTTCATGCAGGTTGTTGACGCCGTAGAACAGGTCAAGAGCGACGACGCTGATGAGCGGCAAGAGGGTATGGAATTGCTCCAAGAGGCGTTAGACACCTGCAGTGGTCGAAGCGCGGATATGAAAGGACTTGTGCGCGATCTTCGCGATCGGCTCTAGCTGATTTGCAAGGAGACAGTGGATGCTCAGGCCACGGCAATCTTCACGGGTGACCGTTCACTTCGAAGCGAGTGGAGCGCCTTTGTATGATGTGGCGATCGTCGTCGATGTGACGGAGAACTCTCTCGTTCTCCAACGGACGGGTAGTCTTCGCAAGGCGAATATCGCTCCTGGCACAGACGCGACTGTGCTCTTCACCCAACGCGATCGTGTGGTTCATTGGCATATGCAAGTTGAGGAGGTGTTGCCTTCGAGCTTCTTCTTGCGGCCTTTAAAAGAGCCCGGCGATGGACAACGTCGTGAGTTCGTTCGGGCTCGAGTGCCCATGGGTGGACAGGTTAAACTCCAAAGCGATGAGAGTTGGGTGGCTCTATCTCAAGTCACTGACCTCAGCGCCGCTGGCTTTAGCGTTCCGGAGACCTTGCCCTGGGATGAAGGGGTCTGCCTGCAGATTCAACTCTGGCCAGCTGACGATCTCAGTGATCTGATCGAGGCGACGGCCTCTGTCGTACGACGTCAAAACGACACAGGATTGGTGTTCATCGAACTGGGGAGCGCTGAAGAGAATCGTCTGTCAGACCTTGTCTTTGGAGTACGAGAGGCGGCTTTGAATGCACGCTTGAGTCAGGATTGACGCTCCTCCGAAGTCACGACTTTGATTGGGTAGATTGACGTACCGAACGACGCCGCACTACACGCCCAGGTGGGCGGTTTGTTCGTAGCGTAAAGTTGCCGTCAGAAGTCCGTATGAAAACCTCACTGTGCCGTCTCAAGACCGCGATGAGGCTTGGCTCGATGTTCTGCGCTTCACTCCAGTTGCCTGTCTCCGCCGCTTGGACAATGTCTTTGAGTGAAACAGGTGTGGTTTGGCTCGACATCCACGTTTGAATCTCTCGTAATAGATGCCCCTTTGGTGCGCGTTTGCGTTGCGCGGAGTCGCCATCTTGTTTCACTGGAGTTGGTCTCGGGGTGATTCGCTGGGGACTGAGTTCACTATGGCGCCGCGACATGCGCCTAGACATAGCACCGCTTGAGGGGTACGAGCCTTCGCCCGCTGCACGAATGCGAGCGAGCAAATCGTCGGCATCCTCTCGGGTGAGGGCGCCGCCATGCAAGCGCCCAACCGCGGCGATTGCTTCGCCGAGAGAGACCAACTCCGAGGCCGTTAAGGCTGATGTGCTCTCTGGCCACGTGACTGTCACGCGCCCGTCGTCGTCCGCCGAGATCTGTAAACCACGCCACTCGAAGCTAGCCATCTTCGTGCTCCTGAGGAGATCTTATGGTCACTGGATGCCGAATACCCGACACCGTTACACTGTTCTATTTATCCAAGTTGATAAGCTTGTGTCTCGCGGAAGGCAAGCGTCATGTGCGGCTGCTCATCACTACGGGCGAGTCTTATTTGCTCGCCTTGGCTTTCAACTGGTCAATTGTTTTACGAAAGACTTCGACCATCATCGCACTGATTGTGAAGACCTTGGCAGCCTTGCCGTTGACTCGTAAACGTCCATATGGATTGTTCTCTTTGCGTTTGTCGGACAAGTCGAGCTCATATTGTTTGCCATCTCGCGCGACTACAGTGGCCGTCCACGCGGGAGAATCAAGCCCAGCCTCTGCGGCCGAGATGTCTTCCTCAGCGTGGTACTCCGACCGGACCAACTGTGCGAGGAGCGTCTGTACCGCCTTGTCGTCTAGCGCTGGCCCCCGGGGGGCTACCCATGCTCCTTTGTCGTTGCGGGTCAAGGTAACGGGTCCCTTCGCTCCAGGCAGAGTCAGGCTGGTGATGTCACCGAGCGCAGATTGGATGAGGTGCTTGTCTAGAAAGTCTCGGCCTCTTTTGCGCAACTGACCGGCGTTCCATTCGGGCACCTTCATCACCTCGCCACCTTTCCAAGCGGCGAAATCACCCCGTTTGGAATGCTCGCCGATGGTCAGCAACCGCACGCTACCATCGCTCCATCGAAGCTCAATGGTTGAGGTCCTAGGACCCATCACATCCTTGGCGACCGTCATCCCTTCGGGCCACTCGACACGAACCTCGTCCATACTCTTTAAGAAATCGGTCACGTTGTTCGGATCGATAGCCAACTGTGAGCGCCAGGTGTCGCCGGCCTTTTGTGCCTGAAAACGCTCACCGCGAGTCACGACCGTCAGCGCAACAGCCTCAGCGGCTTTGCTCGACTGGGTCAATCGACGATCGCGGAGCTTCTTCACAGTCGCCTTGATCTGACCGCCCATCCAACCCGCTACGCCGTAGACCTCATTTGGGCCACCGACGACCTGAACATACACATCTTTCTCTTCGCCCTGCGGCATCAACTTACCAATGCGCACGTGGACCGTCTTATCGGGTGCGATCATTTTGATGTCGATGGCCTCTTTAGAATCGTCGAGTCCACTGTCTTTGGGGACCTTGGCGTCAACCAAGTCAACATATTCGGTCGCCGTCATTCGCCCCAAACTCTCAAGCCAACCGCTGAGTTCAGGCTCGTCCAAGCTCAAACCTTTGGGACTCTGCAGCGTCCAAGCATCGGATGATTTACGGACTTTGGACCACTCTGTGCCGTCTTGAAGTGACTTGTTCTGCTCGGGGGTCAATTGTGCTCGGGTCAGCACCACGTTGCGGCTGTCTTTGTCGTGAGGATTACTCAGTTCAACACGAGTGATGGTTGCGAGGTTGACGTCTAAGATCTTGCGGTCGCGGATGTCTTTCCAGCCCGCTTTGAAGTGATGGTGCAGGTCAAATCCTGAGATTTGATACACGACGTCGTCTTGCCCCTGTTTCATCACCCAGGTGGCGTTGCTGTCTTCGCTCAGCTTGAAGGTGTTGCCAATCACCCATTTGATAGTCTGGTCTGGGCTGACGGCTCTTACACGGGTCGCATTTTTGGGATCGAGTCCATATTGGGTCAATTCTTCGCCCTTGGCTCGCAGGGCAAAGGAGCTGCGAAAATTCCGCGCTAGCGCCTGATTGTAGATCCGAATCCGGTAGTTTTCCGCTTTAACGCGAAGGGTTCGGCCGGCAAATTTGCGAGTGACCCACCATGTTTTGTCACTGGCTTTGGCTTCATTAGCCGTCTTGGGATCGAGCTTGATCGAGTAGCTCACTGGACCCGCATCGCTTTGACGTTCAATGAAGAATTCTGTGTAGGGAGACTTTTCGTCCTTGTTGAGGATCTTGATGTCTTGAAGCGAACTCTCTTTGGTCAAAAAACCCTTGAAGACGATGGGTTCAAGTCGCTCTTGAGTCCTTTCTTTACCCGACATCGCCCAGACGCCGATCAATCCCAAAAGAGCCAATACCATCACGATCGTCGACCGGTTCATCTTTGACTCTCCTTATGCGTCTTTGGAAGCTTGCTTTCGCTCAAGGCTTTCAACCCAACCCGCTACACGGCGTTGGCGTCTGTGAATCCTCAGAAATCCGAACAAAATCAGCAATAGAGGGGCTCCGGCAATCGCGCTCCAGCGGAGCGTTGCAGCTTTGGTCGTGCTCACTTCTGCCAAGGGCCGGCGCGTATCGCCTTTGCTGCGAATGTCTGCCAAGGCTTCGTGAGCCACAGCCCAATCCATGACGTTGGCGATCAGACGCAAGTTGTCCTGGAGCAGGTGACTGACTTGGCCGACACGAATCTGCCAGTTTTGAAAGTTTGCTTGCCACTTTGAGGACATCTTCATGCCCTCCACGCTGAATTTCGTCAGCGCGAGCGCATTAAAATCTGTCAGGACCTGTTCACGATTGAGACCCTCGATCCCCAAGTTACTCGCGACAACCAAGAGTTTGCCGACACCGCCATTTTTTCGTCGTCTCTTGGCGAGTTCGCGATCGGCGTCAGTCTCTTCATTCTTTTGACCCGGTGGAGCAAAGGGATCAGGCCGGCCCTGCGCCTTCGGTCTCCTAGGGATGTCCTTGCCCTCGAAGGCCGATGTAAATGGCCCCCGCAGCGTCACCGCCACGGTCATGGGACCTGTACCGACTTCGGTCTTGGCCGCTTCGTTGACCTGCAAAGGAATGACCGGAAAGCCGCTGTCCGATGGCGACTGTTGAAACTTCGATTTCGTGAACGCCTCTTCAGAGGCCTGAATCAGTTCATGGACCTCAAATTGTGCGTTATTCTTCACTTTGGGGTCGACGACGATACTCGATGTGTAGGGAATCGAGGCCGACTGAATCGACCGGGTCAGTGCGTGAGTTCGATCAAAGCTCGACATCACCGGAATCAGCGCGTAGGGGAAGTCTCGCTGTGCTTGGAACTTCATGCCGTTGCGATTGACCAACTCCATGACTTTGACGGTGTCGACGTGTTTGGCGTCTAAGATCAGATCTCGGTTGACCACGACTCCATAGCTCGCCAGCAGCTCAGGTAAGTTGTTGCTCGTGGGCTTGATCCAGGTGCGCACCTGGATGTCTTGACCGAGTTCTTTGGGTGAATAGAGATTGCTGATCGCGACCTCATAGTTTTGCACAAACATGGCTACAGGCCGGCCGCTCAACAAGAATTGGTCGACCTGATAACGGTCGTAATCATCGAGTTTGCCTTGAGGTGCATAGACGACCAGGGCAGCAACCGACTCCGGGATGGGGCGGCCAGAGCGGACTTTGGTGATGGCGAATCCCTGCTTGGTAAAGAGCCCATCGCCGATCCCTTGGTTGGTTTTGTCGATGCCTTGAGCCATCTGAGCGGCGGTGTCAGCGATTTGTTTCATCATCTGGTTTTTGCTGACCATGGCAGCCATCTGGGGATCAAAGAGCGGCTTTTGCTCTCGAAAGGGACAGAACTCACCATGACCACACAAAAATCCGATGCGGCGCTGACCAGGGCTATCGGTCAAGGTTGTGTGACGTCGATCGACCTCACCGGCGATGTTCGCCGACAGTTGGACCAACTGACTGACGGCTGCCTCAGGAGGAACGTCCTTGCGCCCTTTGCCATCGAGGTAGCGCAGCATCTCGTTGTAAATGTTCCAGTGCTGTTGAGCGGACTTGAGCAGGTTGTCGACGAACTCATTGCGGCCGTTGAGGCTGTCTTTGGCCGCGCCAAGGACTGGCCCTACGTTGCGACAAGTGGACTCGAAGCCCGAACGCCCGTCTTGCACGCGCTTGAGCGTGTCCTTCGCAGGGTTTCCAGAGCCGGTCTTCGTCAGGTCCAAGGGACCAGCGCCGCCTGCAGCAGCGCTGTCTTTGGCTACCTCTTGGAGCTTGTCATCGCATGCTTTGACGGCTTGATAGACCTTTTTACCACTGACCAACAGGTCCTTCATCAGCAAGGAGTTGTCGTACTTTTCTTTGAGTCTCAGCAGCCTCTTGGTGATCTCGAACTCAAAGTAGCCGGGCTCCAAGGCTTTGGGGAGCACCTCTTGGACGTTCTTATAATGGAAGGTTGCACCGAGCGCGTAGCGAGCAAAGCGTACTTGCTCACCCTCCACTTTGGCCTCGGTCGATGAGAACAAGTCGAGCTTCGCCGCTTCGGCTTGGTCGGTGACCGACCCCGAGCTGGGATAATCCTGCTCTACGTACACCAACCTGAGGTTGTCGCCTGCGGCCGTCGCGTACTCTTCGAGCTTGTCGCGAAAGGCCCGGTCGACACCCTTGAGGCTCTGTTTGGCGCCGAACTGAGTTGGGATGTTTTCAGGCAAATTTTTGCTGATGTATACGTGCACGGTCACGTTCTCGAGAGAACTAGCGGCTTTGACGGACTCTGCGCTCAGCGTGTGGACCTTGTATTTGGTCAGATCAATCCTGAGCGGACTGTTGATCATCACGACGTTGACCATAATCGCTACGCCAAGGGTCGCGACCAACATGACGAGCGCGTCATTGCGAATACCTTTGCGCGTTTTGCCGGCGCCTTTGATGGCCTTTTTACGAGCTGCCATAGTTCAATTCTCCTCGAAGGGTCAGCGCCAGTTGCGAGACTTGAGCGTGTAGGTGGACATCGCGATCGATACCGTGGTGACCGTTAGGAAGTAGATTACGTTGCGAATATCGACGACGCCTTTCGCGAAGGCTGCAAATTGCGTCTTAA
>PBTG01000064.1 GCA_002726535.1 Myxococcales bacterium
GTTGCGGTCATAAGCAGCACTCCCAAACTGGCGCAAGCAGCTCCAGGCTATGCGCTCTTTGAGGGCACACTACAAACCAATGGTGGCGGCCCGGTCAGCGATGGCAATTATGGGCTGACCTTTCACATCCATGATGGCAAAGCCGTCAAAGCCGCTTGGTCTGAAGGCCCGGTGTGGGTGACCGTTTTACAGGGCCGATTCGCCCACAGCCTCGGCAGTAAAACACCGCTACCATGGGCAACTTTGGCCGCGATGAAAGCTCCTGAATTACGTATCCAAGTCGGCAAAGAAGCCGCCTTGCCTGGAGTCGCGCTACACGACTCATGGATCGCGTCAAGCGCGCGAAGCCTTGCCTGCACCGGTTGTGTCAGCCTTAGTCAATTGAAGTTCGATGGCGACATGAACCTCGGTGGCAACAGTATTAAGGCCAAAAATGGACTCTTCACCGGCGAGGTGACCGCCGGCGTCGTCAAGGCCAACACCTTCATCGGAGACGGCAGTAAGCTCACTGGTATCAATCTGCCATCGGGGACCTGCAAAGCTGGCCAAGCAGTGACGGGCGTTGGCGGCGATGGCTCACTGGTCTGCGCAAGCCTCGCCAAAAGCCTGCCTAACGATGGTCTCGAGCAACTGAGTAACGGGACCCTGAGCAATCAATTTGGCGACTCATATGGCATGGCGAACAATCTCGCGATCCCCGACAACACCGGCAGTGCAGCAACGGTCAACGTGACGGTCGAGGACATCGGCACAGCTGTAGACCTGCAAGTTCGGGTCAAAGTCCAAAATACCGACCTGTCGAAGGTCTCGATGACCTTGCTGCCGCCAAATGACAAGAAGACCGGGATGACCTTGTGTGACCCATGTGGCATCAAAGACGCCAAGGCTTTGGACATCACCTACAGCAAAGACAAGGGCCCAGCGAGCGGCGACCTCGGCAGTTGGGTCGGCAAGAATCCCAAGGGTTTGTGGACGCTCAAGGTGCTCGATGCGGACTTCTGTGTGCCGCAAAAGCCAGGCAACAAAGACCTCTGTAGTCCCAACAACGGAACGGACGGTCAGGTTCAAGCCTTTGATGTCAACGTCAAAACCCTAGCCAACAGCAAACTCCAAGCCAAGGGCGCGTTGATCACCACAGCGGGCATTCAATTGAGTGTGTTGGCCAAAGCACCTGTACTTTGCTCAGCGAAGACGCGCGGCATGATGTACGTCGACAGCGCCACCGACCAGTTGCTCATCTGCCGCAAAACGGGTCTGTGGGGCAACGTCGTGATCAACGAGTGCGGCAACAAAAAGATCGAAACCGGAGAGAGTTGCGATGACGGCAACGTGAAATCCGGTGATGGCTGCGATGCACTGTGCCAAAACGAGTGCGGCAACGGTAAAGTTGAGCCTGCGGAGCAGTGTGATCCCAAAGACCCGGCGACCGGCGCCAAGTGTAGCTCCGATTGCAAGCTCATTAAGTACGGAAAGCTCTGGCTGGAGACGCCTGATTACCGCTTCTACCCGGTCAAATATCCGCATCAAACCTACAGCGAAAGCAAAGCTGTTGCCTTGTGTAAATCGGTTGGCTTGAGGCTGTGGCGAGACGAAAGCGGCTCCAAAAACGACACCAACTGGGCCTACGACTACAACAACAATCACAACCTGGGTGGCCACGACATCTGCTACAAGATCAACGATGCGTGCAATGGGAATCAACAAGGCCATACTGGCACCTGGAAACTCTTTACCGCCAACTGGAGCAATGACATCAAAGAGATCTCGGGAGGCAACAACGGCAGCACCGTCTACGTTCTCAACCACCTCCACCACAGCGGTACCAACGAGTCCTCAGCGAGTTGGTGTTCCATACGCCCACAAAGTTCCAGCGTGCAGTGGCTCTCTGCCAGCAACGGCAGTGTGAATGTCGGCAACTACGCCGTTGTCCTGTGTAGCGAGGGGAAATAGCCCTATCCCGGCCGCTGAACATCGAACTGCGATAACAGCCGCTCGATGATGGATTGTGGATCGCTCTCAGCGACCTGGTGATGACACATCGACAGGCGCTGCAGGGGCAACTCCCACAATGGTGTTAACGAGCTTCGGAAAGCTGCCCGGTCGGAGACCATCGAAAGAAATAGCCAGTCCACGCTGGGTTGTTTGCGAATCCCAAGAAGTCGCGAGGCGAATCCAGTAAAACCACGTGCGTCGGGCAAGTGCAGGCAGAAGTCCGTGACCACCAAGGTCTGCGAAGCACGGTGATAAAAAAGTGACTCTTGTAGCTTGGGCATGCCCTTGATCTCGACGCGAATCAGATCGTCTGCAAAGCGGTCGTCAAATCGCTGCCCAAGGGGCTCATTGAGTTCGAGATCAGGTCTTTTTTGGCTCAAACCAGCCGGTCCGTAACTCAAGACCTCAGGCAACGCGTCAATCCACTGTTCGATAAAGAGGTGATGCAAGAGATTGGGAGCGATGAGCGATGAGATAGGGCCGATCGCCTCGATCTCTCGCTGTAGCTGCGGGTCATGAGCGATTGGAGAGACGAGCGCAAGAGATCCATCGCTCAGCGCCAGGACCGTCATCCGAGTGTTGAGGTGCATCCCCATAAAGCGAAGCGGCGCAGGCACACTCCAGACGCCGGGACACAGGTTTTGCAGACGCGATGGCTGTGGTTGCATCTCTACCTTACAGATTGAAGCACTTTGCCTTTTAACGCATGTACTGGCCTGGCCGATACCGCTGCAACCGCTCTTTGACGTAGTCGTGAACCGCCAAAAGGCCGGTATCGAGGTCGACTTGAGGAACAAAATCGAGCTTATCGGCAGCATAGCTTGGATCGCAGAGTAGCCGCATAACCTCACTACCAGAGGGGCGCACTCGAGACGAATCGGTCTCAATCGGAACCACGTGGCCACACGCATGCATCATGCGCTCAGCGAGCTCACCGATGGTAACGCCAACGCCGGTGCCTACGTGTATGGTCTCGCCTTCAATGTCCGGCGTCGTGGCGGCCAATAAGAAGGCCCGGGCCGTATCTTTGACGTACAAAAAGTCCCGGACAGGATCGAGGCTGCCGAGGCGCAGAACCTCTTGGCGAGCGACGAGCTGTGCGGCGATGGTCGGAATCACGGCCCGATCGGACTGCCGTGGACCGTAGGTGTTAAAGGGCCTGAGAGTCACCACAGGAACATCGAAACTCAGCGAATAGCTCTCGGCGATCTTATCTGCACCGATTTTACTGGCTGAGTAAGGCGACTGGCCTTGCAAGGGATGTTTTTCATCGATCGGCACGTAGCGAGCCGTCCCGTAAACCTCTGAAGTCGAGGTCACGACCACTCGCTTGGTGCCATGCATGCGCGCCGCTTCGAGGATATTGAGCGTGCCTGTGACGTTGGTCTCAACATAGCTTTGCGGAGCAACGTAGCTATAGGGGATCGCGATCAGCGCGGCCAAATGCAGCACGCGGTCGCAGCCCTGTACGAGCCTCAGCATCTGATGAGGGTCGCGAATATCACCGGCGACCACTTCCAAGCGCTCTGGTGAGCCGAGTTCATCGACGCAGCCCCAGTCGTTTCGACCGTTGTAGCGGACCAATGCTCGGACGTGGGCTCCAGCTTCAAGCAAAGCCTCGACGACGTGGCTGCCGATAAATCCACCAGCGCCAGTCACGAAGATCCGCTCGCCGGCCAATTGGCTCAAGTGTTGACTCATGAATCTAGACTCCTTCGTACCCCATCTCAACCGGGCGATGTGTAGCAGAATTGTCTGACTACGTCGCCTCGGTTGTGTGGATGGATCACTTTGATACCTCGAGTCGTCGGCGTAAATCATCGAGGCTCTCGCCAAGCTCCTCATACATCTGTCTCTGAGGCGAAAAACCTAGGGTAGGCAAGCCGGCAGGCTCCAACCAGACCCGATCTTCGCTGTGTTGCTGCGCCTCAATTCTGTGTTGCCAACGTTGTCGCCCCCTAAACCCAAGGACATCGGCGATCTGTCGGGCGATCTCCTGCATCTGTACGGGCCGGCCATCGCTGATGTGCAGACGCATCCCAGCGATAGGCGCGTCGATTGCGGCAACAAAGGCCTCCGCGACATCTTTAACGTGGACAAAGTCACGTTGTTCGAAGCCAGATCCCCAATGCTCAACAGCGCTCGATGTCATCATCCGCATCGCAAATGAGGGCAAGGCCCGCAGACGCTCAGTCTGCAAAGGTGGCGGCCCGCCGTCGCCAGGGCCATACACCGTCGGCAACACCAACACTGCCGCCTCTGTGCCCGCGCCCTTTGCGGCGTCTAGTGACCACTGTGAAATCAACCTGCGCGCTTGCCCATAGCCACCGGCGGCAGCAGCTCCTCGCCAAAGGTCGCTCGGCACCAGTCCTCTGGGCGACTCACCCAAGGCGACCAGCCTTGGATACTCACCGGCAGATCCGGCGACCAACAAGCGCGGTACAACGCCTCGTTCCACAGCAGCCAATAGCCCCTCTGCGCTTCGCAGGTTAGCGAGGCCATAGTGAACAGGCCGACGACGCATCTGTACAGACCCAGCTGCGGCTGCGGCCAAATGAATCACTACGTCAGGTCGATGACGCTCCAGATAACTGCTCACAACAGCGACGTCGGTGAGGTCAACCTCAGCGCGCCTCGGCGTCAATACGTGCAAATCTGCTCGATGGCGCAATGCATCGGCTACATGAGTTCCAATGAACCCCGAAGCCCCTGTGAGCCACACAGTCTTAGTCTGTTGCGTCGTCATCGCTCCCTCGTCAGAGCCGAGCATAGCGGGGACGGCCGCAGACCGCGAACCCTTGTCAGGGGCTGGACTTGACCCGGCTGGCCTGATGCGTTTCGCTCCTGGGCAGCAACCGGCGCATACGTCGCCATAGCGGGGGGGCCATGAGCCAACAACAACCACGAACAGCGGTCCTTCTAGCGGGCGGATTGGGGTCAAGATTGGCGCCTTTTACGGCCGTCATCCCCAAACCTCTCGTGCCGATCGGCGAGCGAGACAGCATCGCTGAGGTCGTGTTGCAGCAACTCGCTCACCACGGCTTTGAGCAGATCTTCATCTCCATCGGCTACCTTGGTCATTTGATCCGAGCGGTCATCGGTGACGGCAGTCGTTATGGGTTGAAAGTCGATTACATCAGCGAAGACCAACCGCTGGGTACCGTTGGTCCGCTGAACTTGCTCAAAGATCAGCTCCCAGAGACTTTTTTGCTCCTCAATGGCGATGTGCTCACAGACTTAAACTTCAGCGGCTTGATCGAAGAGCACACCAGCTCAGGTCGTACGTTGACGGTGGCAACATATCCACGCCAAGTGAAGATCGACCTGGGGGTCCTCGACACCGACCCGCAAGGGCAAGTGGTGGGGTTCCGCGAAAAACCCAGCTACGATTTTTACGTGTCAATGGGCGTATACGCCATGCACAAACGAGTGCTAGAGCAAATCCCCGAGAATCAGGCTTTTGGCTTCGACCAGTTGATGTTGCGTCTGTTGGAGATCCAAGACCCAATTGGAACCTACGATTGGGGGCAAGGCAGATGGCTTGATATCGGCCGTCATGACGACTTCGCTGAGGCTCAAAAGACCTTCGCAGTGGATCGCGCGATTTATCTGCCCTGGGAAGCGCAATCATCCAATAACGATTGAGAGCAAGCGTGCCTTGCAGCGCTGAAAAATCGACACAAGCAGGATTCATGTCTCGACCACGCATTGCCCAGATCGGCCCTTGGCCCAGCCCTTGGGGCGGCATCTCGGTCTACGTGCAGAGCCTCTCGCGCTATCTGGCTGATCAGGGCGCAGATGTCATTGTCCTCGACACTCAAAATCATGAACTCGTCGACGAAAGCGGCGTGCATGTGTTGCCTCTGCCCAGCGGACGAGACCAGTCTTTGCGGGCAGCGCGCTTACTCGCTGCCCATCGCTGCGACGTCGCACATCTGCACCTGATCGGCTTTCCGTGGAAAGCGGTCGTGCCCTTCGTCCTCGCTTGTCAGTCGGTGGGGGTTACCTTGGTGGTCTCGGTCCATTCCTTTCGGGTCGAAAGCCAGCCGGAGTTGAACGCTTGGCAAGGCGCGCTGTTGCGAGGCGCCGCGCGCTCGTTGCCCCAGATCTTCGCCAGCGGAGAGCACGTCGCTGATAGATTGATCAACCATGGCGTGCCAAAATCCAGAGTCCAAGCGGTGGCGCCTTTCGTGCCGCCAATCCCAGCAGAGCCGCTCGACGCCCGTTTGCCCGAACACTTGCGGCAGTTTTGCAGCAGATATCAGCATGTGGTCGCTGCTGGCGCTGCAGCTCTTACACGAACGGCTGAAGGACAAGATCTCTATGGCTTTGACATCTTCACCGAAGTGGCAAACAAGGTCGCCAAAGTCAGACAAGATGTAGGCTTTGTCTTTCAACTGCCACGGCTGGGCGATGAGGCGCTTTTTAAGGCCGCAATGCAGCAATGCCGGTCGCTCGGTGAGCGCCTGTTCGTCCACCGCGAACCTCTCGAGGAGGGCAGTGACCTTTGGGCAGTGGCGGACGTATTTGTCAGGCCGACTCGCAGTGATGGCGATTCGGTGTCAATCCGCGAGTCCTTGTCGTTGGGTACGCCTTGTCTCGCTAGCGATGTGGTGAACAGACCGACAGGGACGACCCTGTTCCGCAGCGGAGACAGTGCTGACGGCGCAAAAGAACTGCTGGGGTTGCTCGACAACCTGCAGGCGGCTCAAGAGGTGGTCAGAGCCGCGCCGCAGCCACAAGGAGCTGCAACCGTTGGCGGCACACTACGCTCACTGGCTACCGAAACCCATACGCTTCAACGGGCCAGGCAAAGCATCACTAGGGCGCTCTGGGCTCGGTAAGTGCGCCTCAAAGACAGCCAAGCACAACCTCGAAATCGCACACAGCTCAACGCACCGACGCGCTCAATCTTCGGAGGGTTTGCATCGCCTCACTTGCTTGCGCTTGTGGCACAAGCAGATGGTCGTGATGACGCCCTGCGATTACATTGGCCGCGATACCATCATCCGCCAAAGCGGTCGCGACGGCGGCGGTCAAACCAACCGCTTCGAGGCTCGATTGCACGGTCAACGTGATGCAACGAAACACCCCCTCGTAGGGTAGGCCCAGATCTCGTGCCTGAGCTTCGGTGAGCACCACGCTCAACCCTTCGGGCTCCATGACCGAAGCTCGCGGCTGCAAATTCGATGCGGCGGGCATGGCTTGCTCATCGAGCGTGCAAAAGACAAAAGGGCCATCAAGCAGCTGCGGTTTGAGCTTCGCCAAGAGTTCATTGAGCTCACGATGTGCGTTCAACAAGGCCTCCAAAGATACAGTGCGTCCCCGAGTGTAGCGCAAGCTACCGCAAGCTTGGAGCGGAGCCAGATAGTACGCGTTCGATAGGCGACCTGGTCGGGTTTATCGAACATAGATATTCTGATAAGGCTGAACCAACAAAGAAATATCACGAGAGTATTTGGTCCACCGCTCGCTCCAGAGGATTCGAAGGGAGACAACTCCATGGCATTGAATGCGTTTTTTCGTTCACGTGGTCACCAGCCACGCCTGGCTTACTACACTCGAATCGCCGTGGGCATCGCGCCGCTGCTCGCCCTGCTCTGTCTGGGCTGCCAAGTCTGGCTACCCGACGAGTCCGGTGAAGACCGTCCGAGCCGACCCAGATGCGCCAGCGACGCCGACTGCTTACCGGACACCAAATGCCTAGAGTCGACCGTCAAGTGTGACAACAACAACGTCTCTGGCAGTGACAATTTCAAGCCCGTCAACGTGGGCAAATACTGCGACACCGATGTGGATGACAATGGCAAGCCCGACCTCGAAGACGCGAAGTGGACACCTTGCTGTAAAAGTTCTGAACAAGGGATCTGTGTGGAGGTGACCCCATGAGGCGACACACGGAATCTGAATCGGCGCGACACCCGAGCCTCGAGCACTCTATCGATCGTCTCGATCTACAAGCCCATCGTCCGAATCGACCTTGGGCACCGATCGCTGGTTTGCTGACGATGATGCTCCTGACGAGCGGCTGCAGCACCTATGGTCTGCATGTTGGGCAACGCAAAGCTGTGCGAGTCAGTGAGTTCAAAGCGATGAGCGTGCAAGACTCGCTGGAGCAGACTCGCACAAACCCCAAAGCCAGAAATTTGTGGGGCGACTCCGTCGAGGTGAATCTGCAATCGCAAAATAAAATCCTGAGACTGAACACAAAGGTCCCGCAACAATGCGTCGCAGCGGATGTGGCGGAGCGACGCATCAAATACTATGGCGGCGGCAACAGCGACGCATTCTTTCGAACCTGGGTCGTCTCTGCTGCAATGACAGCGTTGAGCCTGTACGCGTCGGTTCCCATGGCAGCCGGCTACGGGATGATGGAGCCCTCAGGCCTGCCCCGCACCACCTTAGATCGCAACCCCTATGCGACAAACGAGTGGAGCAACTCAGAGTATCTTCTCCGAGCCTGGTCACCGACCATCATCACAGCAGGAGCAGGAGCCCTTGCCAGCCTCATCAGCTACAGCATGACGCGCCCAAGCGTCAGTGACAGGGGTCGAGCTACGCCGGCTTTCCGCTTCCACAAAAATCCCTGTCCTCAGGATTGGCGAATCCGCGCGAATCGCAACGTGTCACTGGATCTGAAGATCTCAGGAGCAACAGCTCGAAAGAGCCATTTTACCTTGCTGTCGAAACTCGATTTGAAAGCCCTCGATTCACAGGGTGATGAAGCCGCTTTTCAGGTCGGCGTCGCCAAAATGGCCTCCCAAAAAGAGCAGATGCTCCACGCCTACAAAGCGGTGTTTAACCAGAGAATCTTTGCGCTGAAGTCTCAGATCACCAGACTTGAGACCAAAATACGTCGAAATGCTTCGTACTATCGCCGCGCTTATCAGCGTAAAATTAAAAAGTTACAGGGGCGAATCACGCTCATCAAACGACAGCGAGATGGAGTGGACTCCAAGGTATTGAGTCGGATCAAGCACGAGCAGGCAAAGGTTCATACTCTGCAAAAGAAGCTCAAAGAGATTCAATCAAAATTGGCTCCCTTGCACGCGAAGCGAAAGGGCAAAGAGGGGCTTGATCCCCAAGAGTATCGACGCTATCGGCGAATCATCAACCTTCAGGTAGTCACCCAAAAAGTCCTTAAAGTCGCCAAAGGCAAGGTTCACAAGAGTCAACAAACGATGAGAGCAGTCCGCCAACAACTCGCACTGCGCAGGCAACTCAGCAGCAAGGTCAGCTCTTGGCGGGGCGCAGTTCGATTCAAAGCCGGACGCAGAGGGAAAACCAAGAAAGTCACGGAGCGAAAGCCGCAAAACTTCCAGGGCTTGATTGCCCTGTTCAATGATTTGCTCGCGCCGAGCTCCAAGCCTCGCGTCAGTGCCAAGTTTCACGCAACCGTAACGAGTAAAGCAGCAAATCAAGATGCCATTGAGCTCAATGAAGTCGATGTACCCGTAGACAATCTTTCGGACCAGGCACAGCAACAATTAATCACCAGAGCAGCATCGGGGTTATGCCAGCAAACGGGTCACCGAGAATTGCTGCCAGTCCAGCCAATTGAACTATCGTTTGACGACAAAACAGGGACCCTATCCGCTCGAATGGCCTTGGGCTGTGTACTTGGCCCAGCGTCCAAGCTCGAAGACCTACGCAAAGCGCTCGGTGACCAGGTCAAAGCTTGTCATCCAACGAGCAAACTCTTGTGCGCGAGCCGCTGTAAGGTTCCAAATGGCTGGCATGAGGGCAAACCTCATGCTCTGAGTATCAAGCTGCCCGGACTCACAGCCTCTCGGCAGATGCACATCCTCGATATGAAATGCTCGCCCAAAGGGTGCTTTGGACAGGCGGACGACAATGGGGTCTTTCACATCACCGCAACCGGCAGCCTTGCTACCCTTCAAAAGCCAAAGCACAAGCGCTTGAGACATCCAGGACTCCGGCGGCGGATTCGCCGAACTGGACGACGCGGCAGCCTATTTCGAACCCTTAGATTTCAGCGTTTCAACCTCAAGGGGCTCAACCCCATTGGGATCCACCGAAGCGGCCCTGACTACAGCACCTTCGCAGTGGCCAAATGGCTCGACAAAAATCATGAGCAGGCCTTCACCCGAGCGCTGAGTGCCGAACTCTTGGACGAGCCCCAAATGCACCAAATCATTGTCGGCGACCCATCGTCGTGGGTGGTTGGTAATGAGAGCGCCAAGGCCCAACTGCGCA
>PBTG01000065.1 GCA_002726535.1 Myxococcales bacterium
CAAGTTGGAGCAACGAGCTAGCTGCGTTGCTAAACCAGTGGTTCATGGTCTCCTCGATTCACACGTTGGCGGCCTGGGTTGTGACTTCTGAGACAACAACTGCCAAGGCACCAAAATCAGAGTGTAAAAACACGCCTCGCGCGCAGAACCGCGCGCTAAGAGCCGCGGGTTGTAACAGACCGGCCTGGTGGGGTCAATGAAGTCCGGCGCTTAGAAGACATCGTTTTGCCGACAAATGCACCGGATTTAGCTCTAGCCTTCTGCCGCTATCAAACGCAGCTCGAATCGAGCGCCACCTAGCGGAGAGTTGATGACGATGAGATCGCCCCCTGCGCTCCGAGCAAGACGTCTACAGATACTCAAGCCCAACCCAGAGCCTTGTGCAGAGGGTTTGGCGGTGACGTAGGCCTCAAAGATGGTTTCGCGAAGCGCTGGTTCAATCCCTGGGCCGTTGTCATCGACCCACACACACACATGTGAATCATCTCGACCGAGACGGACTTCAATCAGGCCATCTGTTGATTGTAGAGCGTCCGCAGCATTAATGAGTAGATTGAGAAGGATCTGATTGAGGTGAGATGTAGCGATCCGAGCGAACGAGCTCTGCGCTTCGGGTAGCCCGATGAATTCAACGGGGATCGCACTGCATTTGGGGTGGAGGCGAGCTAGATGAATGGTCTCGCCCGCTGCGATCGCTACGTCACACAAACCCATGGCTTGGTTCGAATGACCTTGAAGACCGAAATCATTGAATTCTTGCAAGACCCCGATCATCCGTTCGAGTGATTGCTGAAGGGGTTGGCTCAACGCGTCCGGCACCTGTTCATCGAGGCTATCGACGCAGCCCATCGCGACGGTCAACGGGCTCCCTAACTCATGAGCAACACCTAGAGCGAGTTGGCCAGTAAGCACTTGGCGATCTTGGCGCACCAAGGCGAGATCTTCGCGCTCTAAGAGTGTTTGAACCGCTCCCAGCGAATCCTTTTCGCGTGAACGGGCTCTGTCTAGCTGCGTTTGGAGATCTTCGAGTACAGTTCGCAGTGCCACGAGTTCGTTGCCGCCCTTGCTCTGATGTTGCTTCGCCAAGGATTCGATCGGCCCAATCACCCAGAGTCGCAATGCGACCACTCCTGCTGCGATAGCTAGGGCACAGAGCGCTGCTGCAGCGAGCGCTAACACGTCGACCGCCGCCTCGGTTGTCTCGACGGGAAGCGCAGTGATTCTTAGCAAAATATCTCGCCCCACCATGACCCACGCGGTGCTTACGGCGATCAACAGCAAGCACAACACCAACAGCGCGCGATGTCGGATCCGCAAGGTTAGCCTCCAAGCCAAGTACGGATCAGAGGCTCCAAGTACGAGCGAAGCAACAAAGTCTGTAGCCCTGCGAGAACCAAGAAAGGCCCAAATGGCAGCGCGAGGTGTCTGAGGGACTCAAGACCTCGTTCTTCTTTGAGATTTGTTTTGCCAAAGAAGCTTGTTCCAAAGGCAAAAAGCAGGCCTTGAACGCTGGCGAGCAAGAGTAAAGGTGGCAATGTCTGTAGCCCCAACCAGGCTCCCAGAGCCGCCAAGAGCTTGACGTCTCCGGTGCCCAGTCCCTCTCGTCCCGTCATTGCGGCGTAGCCCCACTGCACTGCGAGCAACCCACCACCGGCTACGAAGCTCGCCAACGAGGCCTCTTGCCACGACACGCCTCGGTGCTCACCGATCAGGACAGCAACGACGATCCCTAATGGCACCAAGGGCAAACTCAGGCGATCGGGAATCATGAAGGTATCAGCGTCGATCAGAGCGATGGCGACGCACGCGAAGATCAACAAATGCTCCGCCAGCAGACCGACTCCGGCTTGCCAGGGCATTAGATCGCCAATCAACCACGCGCTCACCCAAGGAATCGAAACGGCGAGAGTCAACGCAGCCGTAGTCGCCTCTACGGCAGGGTATCTAGCGGAGATAGCGACTTTGCAGTAGTGGCATTTGCCACCCAGCCAGGCCCAACCAAAAACTGGGACGTTGTGCCACCATGCAAGGTTACGCTGGCACTTTGGACAGTGACTCGGCGGAGACACGACACTCATTTCGTTTGGAAGACGCCAAATCACGACGTTGAGAAACGAGCCCCAAGCCGCCCCCCAACACAAAATCAAGCCGTAGATAACCACCAAAGCACTGTCCATCCCACGAGCATACCCTGGCTAGCGACCCTCGTCAGGCGCGAGGGACAAAAATACGTCGAACGCCTCCCGACCTGGCGAGAGACGCTCGACTTCGGACTCGACTTGTTCTTAGCTTCCAAGCCTCGCGGCGTGACCAATCAACTTGATAAAGGCCTTACGGTAGCCACCTCGATCTTCACCTAGGGCCTGTTGAGCCATCGTCATCATCTGCTGCCAACTGACCGATTTGGCCTCTTTCGATCCTCTGAGCTTCATCCCGAACAAGGTCACTGCCAAGGCAAAGCGCTGATCGGAGGAAGACTCTTTGAGTTGACTGGGGAGATCGGCGATCGGAAAACTTCGTAGTGTACTGCGCTTGTCTTTGGGTTGTTTCCAACGAAGTTTCACGAACATCAATTCGCCGGCATCGGCTGCAGCTGTAACCTTGGTCTTTTGGTAGCGCAACTCCGAGACTGGACCCGTCTGTGTGGGGACCAGTTCGTAGAGCGCTGTGACGTGATGGCCAGAGCCCAATTCACCAGCGTCTTTTTTGTCGTCTTTGAAGTCTCTCGCGGCGAGTTTCCGATTTGCGTAGCCAATCAGGCGGTATTGCGCGACTCTTTTCGGATTAAATTCCACCTGAATCTTCACGTCCTTTGCGATCGTCAATAGGGTTCCGCCCATGTTCTCAACCAGGACTTTGCGAGCCTCAAGGTCAGAGTCAATGTAAGCGTGGTTGCCATTTCCTTTGTCAGCGAGGAGTTGCATCTTGGCGTCCTGGTAGTTGCCACGACCGAACCCCAACACCGTCAAGAACACGTTTGATTGTCGTTGTTTTTCAATCATTCGAACCAACTCGCCGTCAGAACTCTGACCGACGTTAAAATCTCCATCAGTGCACAAGATCACTCGGTTGTTGGTTCCTGGACGAGCTGATTTTCGAGCCAGTTCGTAGGCCAGTCGAATTCCTGCGCCACCTGCGGTTGATCCGCCTGCTCGCAATCGGTTCAAAGCGGTCACAATGTGCTCTTTTTGGTCACCGGATGTCGGAGGCAGCACGACGCCAGCTGCGCCGGCGTAGACCACGATAGAGACCTTGTCTTGCGGTCGAAGCTGGCGGACCAGGGCAGCTAAAGATCGCTTCAGTAGTGGCAGTTTATTGGGCGAGTACATCGAGCCAGAGACATCGACTAAGAAGACCAAGTTCGCAGGCGGCAATGAGTTTGGAGCGACCTTTTTTCCTTGAACGGCGATTCGCGCGATTTTGTGTTGCGGGTTCCATGGGGCTTCGGTCAACTCGACGCTGACCGCGAAAGGCTCTTTGCCGACGGGCTCAGTGGTGTCGTAGGGAAAGTAGTTGAGAAGCTCTTCGATTCGAACGGCATCTGCTGGAGGAAGACGATTGCTTTGAAGTAAGAATCGTCGAACGTTGCTGTAGCTCGCCGTGTCCACATCAATCGAAAAGGTCGACAGCGGCTTTTGCTGCGCATGGTGGAAGTTGTTGTCTGGTGTGAACGCATATCCTTCGCGGCTGGGACGCTCCCGCATCAAAGGGCTCATGGCGCCGTGGCCGCCGCCGCCTCGCTTCGTGGTTCTGTAGCCCACAGAGCCAATCCTTTGACTCGCAAAGCGGAAGGGTTTGAATTTTTTTCTCACTTTGGCTTCTGGCATGGGCCGATTTGATTGTATTGAACAAGCCATATCTTTTCCTTCAATCGCTTGCCGACGAAGGCCGATCGACACTGTCGTTGTACGACCTGCGCGAGCGAAGACCTGAGAGCTGTGGGCGATGCAGGCGGGATGTTTGACTTCAATGGTGTATTTGCCCGGGTTGCGGACTCCAATCGCGAAGCGGCCAGCAGGATTGGTCCAGGTCGTGTAGCCCCCAGGTGACAAGGTCACACGAGCGCGGGGCAAGGGGGTCCGCGACGCGGAAATTCGTACGATTCCCTCGATCGTTGAGATGGGAGCAGCCGAGAGTGTATTGACGCTCAGTAGCGCGAACATCGCGATAGGTAGCGTCATGGAGATACGTTTGGAAATCATGGTGAGAGTCCTCCTTTGCGGGGGTATTGGAGGTACAGACGCTCTATGCACCAAGATCGATCTATTTGTCGGACAAAAAAGTCACGCTTATCTCAGCGAAAGAGGAACATGCTCTGTGAGCAAGAGCGGACAACGCTCAAAGGTTTGAACTCCAACTCGGAGTGCGATACCCCGACAGCAGATGACGCACCGCCTCCTTGCCGACTCGGTGTGTCTGGGCCCCTGGCCCAGCCTTGATTTTGACTGGAGTCATGAAACCGTGCCGACCAACGCTGGACCTCGCTTAGAGCAGATGCCTGACTCGCTTCGCGATGCGTTGAGCGGCGGTAAAATCCCTGGCTTGGGTGCGCTCCGAGCGATCTGTGCTGCACTGGTCGTCTTCTACCACCTAGGCGTACCACGGGTACCAGGTGGCTATGGTGTACTCGCCTTTTTTGTGCTCTCTGGATTTCTCATCACGTGGCTGCTTCTCAGAGAAGAGCAAGCGCATGGGGCAGTCGCTTTGGGGGCGTTTTATGCGCGACGCTCATTGAGAATCTTTCCTGCGTTTTATGCGTTTTGGCTGATCGCAACGGTGGCCTGGTGGCTCATGGCTCAACGTGGCTCGAAGCCAGTGGACTGGTGGCTTGTGCTGTCGTCCTTTACCTACACAGCGAACTATTACCAGGCCTATACCGACAGCGCTTCGAATGTACTTAGCCACACCTGGTCGTTGGCGGTGGAGGAGCAGTTTTACCTATTTTGGCCGCTTTTGTTTCGCTGGCTCGGTCCGAAACGCCGTCTGATCGGTTTGGTTGTGCTGATCGCTTTGGTGACGATTCACCGGATTCAGCTCTATTTTATCTGGGATAGCGTCCATTATGCCTATGAAGCTTTTGACGCGCGCGCTGACCATCTGCTCTACGGATGCCTGCTAGCTGTCGCGATTTGGCATGGTCGCGGTGCTGCAGCCTGCAGATGGCTGTGTCGTCACCCACTGCAGATCGCCGCCGTCGTGGCGCTGATCATCACTTCGACTCAGTTGTCGATCAGCTTGGGAAGTGGCTATCGCAACGTCATTGGTTTCACGCTTGAGCCGATTTTGACCTGCGTCTGGATCGTCCAAGTCATGGCCTCGCGCAGGTGGCCATCGATGAGATGGTGGCATCATCGATGGGCAGAGACTCTCGGAGCCTGGAGCTACTCGACCTACTTGTATCAACAGCTTGCTGTCGGAGCCTCCATTCGAATCAGCGTGACTTGGGCACCTGTAATCGGTGCAGTGCTTACCTACGGAGCGGCTTGGGCTTCGTATCGCTTCATTGAACGGCCATTTCTTCGATTCAAAAAGCGATTTGTTCGAGTACTAGCTGTCGCGACACCAAAGAGTGCTGCGCAGTGACCGAGCGTTAGATTGAAATCGGCAGCCGCCGGAGCGCAATGAGCCAAACAACGGATATAGTCAGGCTGATGATCGCGCTGGCGTAGAGGCTGGACCCACCGGGCTAGCGCTCCCTGCTGGCTACCCTAGAGGCGAGTCTCAACGTGAGCTGCGGATCGCAACTCGGTGAGCCACTGCTCGTAGAACTTGGTAAATTGCTGCTCAACCAGCTGCGCTCGGACCATCTGCTCGAGGATACGTTTGTTTTTGGCGGCCACGGTGCGGCGCTCAAGTAACTGGACGATATGAAAGCCGAAGGGCGTCAAGATGACCTTGGAGATTTGGTCTTTTTTCAGACTCCACAGCGTCCGTGAAAAGGTGGGATCGAGCATCCAACGACGCATCCACCCCAGGTCACCTCCGGCGCCAGTGCCCTCGTCATCGCTATATTCTTCGGCGGCGTCGACGAATGCGAGCTTGCCTGCTTTGATTCGATCATAGATGCCCCATGCCTTGTTGCGCAGCGCGTTGACCTGCAAGGGAGAAGCTCCTTGCGGGACCTTAATGAGGATGTGACGCGAGTGGATCTCTTGCTCTTGCGTACCACCCTTGTACTCAAGCTTGAGCACACGCTTGATTTCGGCCTCAGCGATTCGAAGTTTCGAGCCCAGTTTCGTGCGAATCATCTTCATCCGAAGTTGCTCATTTCGTACGTGGTTTCGATAAGAGGCTACGTCGGCGAACCCCATTTTTCCGAGGTTTTGACGCAACTCCTCTTGGTCCCAAATGTTTTGGTCTTTGAGCTTCTTTAAATGCTTGTCAATTTCACTATCGGCGACTGTCAGTCCAAGTTTTTTGGCGGCTTGTGTGACCAGCAGATTGTCGACTTGAGTGTTGAGCACCTGTCGAAGTAATTCCCGACTGTTACGTGGACGCTCCGCTTGTCGAGTTGGCACCAAACGTTGGCTGGCTTTGTTTTGAGCTTGAGCACGGACCAACTCACTGAGCGTGATGATGTGTTGGCCGACGACGGCGACGACACTTTCGAGTTGTTGAAACCCTTTGGGCAGTTTGGCTCGACGTCCTTGGTCGCCGGCCTGCACGGACGCGCTCCACAAGAGCGTCAGAACCACCCACCCAGCGGCCATACGCCTCTTAGTGATTGTGGCCATGGTGCGCTCCGGTTTTGACGTTCAAGTCGGCTTTGGTGGGCTTGCGATTTTTGATTTTCGGTGGAGGCAGCAGCCGAATCGCTTCGTCATTATAGTCGATCTTGCTCTTGGTCATGAGCTCATCGACGAAGGATTTTCGGGCTAAGTTTCTCTTGCGCTTGAGCAGACGTCTTTTGATCGAGCCTTTGACCTGCTCGATTGATTTGTCGACCGCTGGACTGCGAGAGACCGCCATCATCACATGCCATCCACGATCGCTGCTGAGGGCTTCGCTCAACGTATAGGGTTTGAGCGCCAACGCAGCAGCGCGCAGATTTTGTGGAATCGAGTTCAACCTCGCTAATTCAGCAGCAGTCGCACCCTTTGGAGCAGTTTCGCTGACCATGCCGAGTGTTCCCAAAAATGGAACGGACGCTTTGTCCTCTGAGACTCGTTTAATATAGTCGCCCCACAGCGCTGAGAGCTTGGCGGCCGAACCCATTGAGCCAGCCAACAATTCCTTGCGTACTCGCTTGGCACGAGCCTCGTCTTTCAACAACAAGTGTCTGACCTCGACCTGTAAAGGCTTGTGGTAGAGCCGAACATTGTTGTCGTAGTAGGCTTGTACTTCCGCGTCGGTGATGTCCTTGGTCGTGATGGTTTTTAAGACAGACTCACGTACCAACCTGCGGACCATCTGCTGTTTGACCGTCTCGACCACTTCTGGGTCTTTGTCTAAGCCTTGGCGACGAGCCTCTTCGACCAAAACCTCGAATTTGACCCAATTGAGCAGGAACTCTTTGCGTTTGTTGAGGGTGCGGTACTGAGCTTGGATGGCGTCGGGCTGTTGGCGGAGCCGAGCTTCAAGTTCACCCAAGGTAATGATTCGTGCACCGATCGTGGCCAATGGAATAGATTGTTGCTCAGCTGTCAGCCCCGAGTCTTTGAGTAAGTTTTTGGTATTCGGAATCTCATTTAAGAGTTTTGGTTGATGATTTTGCGGGATTCCAGGACCGGCTGGGTTGGGGCGCTCGGGCTTTGAGCAACCCACGACCATGGCGGCGATGACGAGCGAGATCGTCAGGGACGTTGCAGCTTGATTTGTAAAAGCGGTGAGACGGCTCATAGGGACTCCGATTACGATTCCAAGGACGCAGTGTCTGTTGCGACCGCACAAGGGTCAAGTGTTGGCTTGAATCTGTTGGTGGTGATGCCGTGATTTGTGCCGCCTTCTGTGCTTGCGGAGCTTTACGTAGATCTCTACCCTCCTGTGCCCATGCAGCACTCACCTCCAAGCGTCCGTCCATTTGATCTCGAGAGCTTGGTGCTGGGCATCGAACACGCCAACCCGTTGACGTTGATCGGCACTGCCGAAGCGGGCGTAGTGCCATTCTTGTTGGCTTCTATCCGTCATGGTCTCCAACGGCCTTTGTTGATCATCACCGCGACAGAGGCGCGAGCTCAACAACTGATCGATGGCTTGGTTCCCTTTGAGTCAGAGCAGTGGCCGGCGATGGCGCCGGTACTGGCTTTTGAGCCCAACGACGTATCGCCTTATCACGAGATCTCGCCAGTGCGCGCCTTGGCTCAAGGCCGCACTGCTGCTGCCTATCGTCTCAATCAGGAGTTTGGGGTTGCGGCGATCGTTTTGCCAGCAACCGCACTGCTGCTTCGAACCCTAGATGGCGCCACGTTAGATGCCGCGACCGCAATCGCCTCTCGGGGCGATGAACTCGATCGTTTGGAACTCGCCGAACAACTTGTCGCGGGGGGCTATGAACGAGTTCCAATCGTCGAAGATCCAGGCACATTTTGTGTGCGAGGAGGTGTAGTCGACGTCTGGAGTCCGCTCTATGATCAGCCCGCACGTATTGATTTTTTTGGTGATGACATCGAAGAGATTCGATTGTTCGATCCACAAAATCAAAGCTCGGGGTCTCACCTCGTTGATTTGATCATGCCACCAGCGCGCGAACTGTTGCTCGATCCCCAACGAATCGACGGCATCATTGATCGGGTCATCGACCTGGCTGATCAACAAGGGATTGGCAACATCGAGCTTCGCGCTTTGACGCAAGAGTTGCGCGCGGGACACCTGTTGCCTGGTTTGGAGTCGTTGCTGCCTGCAGTGAGCCCCGATGTGGTGTCTTTGCTCGAGTTGGTGCCCGAGGGTCCCCAGCGTCCGGTCGTGGTTTTTGAGGGGCCTGACGCCTGCTTCAAGGCGATGGAGCAGGCTTGGGAGCAAGCCATCGTTCAACACCGTGACGCACTCCAGGCTGGCCGGCCTGTCTATGATCCTGGCTCTTTGTATTGCTCACCCGAGTCGATTCGAGAACTGCTCAACCAACATGTACAAGTTCACATTCGCCCCGTTGTCTTTGCTGAAGATGTGCAGGGGGCCAACGCTCCGCCAGCCTTTACCCTTGATGTGGACTCCAACGCCGGCATGACTCGGCAGTTGGAGCAATCTCGCCAACTCGATCAAGGGCTGCGTCCCTTGGCACGTTTGATTCGCGAGACGCGCCGGGATCATACCCTGGTCGTCATCGCGGCTCACAGTGAGGGAGGGCGCCAGCGCCTTGAGCAATTACTCAAGCACTATGGCGTCGCGACGCTGATCTTCGATGAGCCCTTGGAGACCGCGCGCATCGAATCCTTAAGAAGCGATCGAGATATCGGTGCGCTCTTGGTGCTCGGCGGCAGCGGCGAAGGGTTTCATATCCCCGCCTTACACATGATGGTGATCGATGAGCAAGAGGTCTTCGGCATCAAAGGCAGGATGTCCCGTCGTCGAGCTCGGAGACGTCGGCGAGAGGATGCTTCCGCCGCTGGCCGCTTGATTCGGGAGGTCAGTGAGCTTTCAGAAGGAGATTATGTCGTTCACGTCGACCACGGCGTGGGTCGATACGTTCGGATGATGCGGATGGAAGCGGCAGGGATTGAGCAAGACTTTTTATTGTTGCTCTACAAAGGCAACGAAAAAGTCTATGTCCCCGTTACAGGTCTCAATCGTGTTCAAAAGTATGCATCAGCTGACGCCAAGACACCCTCGTTGGATCGATTGGGAGCCGAGCGCTGGACCAAGGCCAAGAGCAAAGCACGAAAAGCGGCGGCAGAGATCGCCACCGAGCTTGTGAGACTCTACGCCGAGCGCCAAGCGACACCAGGGCATAGCTTCTCGGCGCCCGACGAATTGTATCGCGAATGGGAGGCGACATTTCCCTTTCAAGAGACTCGCGACCAGCAACGAGCGATCGACGAGTGCATCGCCGATTTGTGTGCGCCTCGGCCCGCCTGGCGGTTGGTCTGCGGAGATGTGGGCTATGGCAAAACGGAAGTCGCCATTCGGGCCGCAGTCAAAGCGGCTTTAGACGGCAAGCAAGTCGTCGTCTTGGTACCGACAACGGTGCTCGCGGAACAGCACAGATTGACCTTCGAGAGCCGCTGCAAAGGATTACCCGTCGTCATCGACAGCTTGTCGCGTTTTCGCTCCTCGAAAGCACAGCGCGACGTCATTGCTCGATTGGCGTCGGGACAAGTGGACATTGTGATCGGGACTCATCGTCTGCTCAGCAAGGATGTGATCTTTCGAGACCTGGGCTTGCTCATCATCGATGAAGAGCATCGTTTTGGCGTCAAACACAAAGAGCAGATGCAGCGTTGGCGCTCTACAGTCGATTGTATCGTATTGAGCGCGACGCCGATTCCCCGCACCTTGCAAATGGCGACCCTGGGTTTGCGAGATCTGAGTCTGATCGCAACTCCTCCTGACAATCGCAAGGCCGTCAGAACCATCGTTTGTCGTGGATCGGATGAACTCATTAAAGAGGCGATGCAACGTGAGCTAGCGCGTGGTGGACAGATTTTCTGGATTCGGAATCGGGTCGGAGAGTTGGCCGAAAACGCCGACTATCTGCGTCGCCTTGTACCGGGACTGAAGCCCGTCGTTGCTCATGGGCAGATGAACGAGGTGGCTCTCGAAGATGCGATGCTTGGATTCATGAGAGGTGATTACAATACGTTGGTGGCCACGACGATTATTGAAAGTGGCCTCGACATCCCCAACGCGAACACGATGTTTATTGAGCGAGCCGACACCTTTGGCTTGGCTCAACTCTATCAACTCAGAGGAAGAGTGGGTCGAGCCTCTGCTCGGGCTTATTGCTATTTAATGGTCCCGGAGCGATCGCGCCTTACCAAAGAAGGCGCCAAGCGAATCGCCGTATTGGAGCGATTTAGTGAACTCGGCTCAGGGGTTCATATCGCCACACACGATCTGGAGATTCGCGGAGCCGGCAATATTTTGGGCGAGCGGCAATCGGGCCATATTGCAGAGGTCGGTTATGAACTCTACGTCAAAATGCTCGAAGAGGCTGTCTCGGTACTCAGAAGTGAAGACCTTGGGGCACCGGTAGATCCTGAAATCAAGGTCAATGTGACCGCATATCTACCAGACACATGGATCCCCGATCCCTCTCAACGATTGATGGCATACAAGCGCTTGGCTGCGGTACGTAGTGTTGATGAGTTGACCAGTCAGGTCGATCAACTCATCGATCGATTTGGTCGTATGCCTAGTGCCGCAGTCGCATTGACCAATACGCTTGAACTGCGAGTTTTGGCTTTAGAACTTGGGGTCAGCAAGGTTGAGCAGGGACCTGCAGCCATTGCTTTGACGCTGCATGAGCGGGGGCTGCTGCAGGCGGAAAGTCTGCTCTCACTGCTCAACGCTCCTGGGACACTGTATCGTTTGACCCCTCAGATGGTCTTGGTCCGAGCACTGCGCTCCGATGAGCGCGATGATCCGCTCTTGGTCACCCGTGAAGTGTTGCAACATTTGTTGAGGTTGGCGCGGGGAGAGTCGATGCAAGTACTCGACGCCCAAGTTGAGAGCCAGTCTTCCTCTCGAGCTTCAACGCCGGCGAATCGGCGGCGAAAAGGCCGCATTCGACGGGTCCGCTCTGATTAACTCTCGCTCATTGGATATACCGCCGCCGCGTGCACTGCATCCATGTCGATCTTTTGAGTTTTGCCAACCAGTTGACGCAAGGATCCTGGTGATTGATTCCCTACCTCTGTACAGAGCCAAACACCTTGTCGAAAGACCATGATGGTCGGCAACGATTGGATATCCAAAGCTGCAGCTAGCTCAGGATGCTCATCGGTGTCGACTTTCACGAAGGTCATGTCGGCATGCCTCCGAGCGATACGCTCAAAGTGCGGCGCCATCATTTGACATGGAGCGCACCACGGAGCGAAAAAATCGACCACTAAGTGCTCACTACGCACCACGAGATCGACGAATTGCTCAGCACTCACAGTTGGGGCTGCTAAGCTCATATGGTCCTCCTTTTCCACTTGAAGCTGGTCGGACTCATCGACGTTTGTCCTTGGTGAGAGCGCGTAGGTACTCGCGTACTTGGGCATCGTATCCCGCTGGAGCCGAGCGTTTCATCGCCCGCATGACATCGCGTCGAAAGTCTTGCCCTGAATCGCTGGTATTGCCGCTTTTCAGCCGCATAGCATTGCGCCTAGGCTGCTGACGGCCCGTACTCCGCGATGAAGATCGGCCATTGGATCGGTTTGCATTGGATTTGAGCCGCATGCGTCGTCTCTGATCAGGTTGTTGTAGTTGATCAAAGGCCTGCTCTAGAGCGGTTTGAGCTTCGACCATGAGGTTTTGGCCTCGACGCGCATCCGCGTTTCGTAGGGCTCGCTGTGCGAGCTTCATTGCTGTCTGGGCATGGCTGAGTCGATTGCCGACTCTGCGCTCAATCCCAGGATGCTTTCCCGGATCGCGTCGCATCGACCGTTGGGTACGTTGTAGTCGTCGTTGTAATTTCGCTTGTTTGGTCGACGTACGGTCGAGAATCTGCTGTCCATCAACTCTGAGAGTTGCAGCAGGGGTCGGTAAAATTCGACGAATTTTCGACGCCAAGCGCATCAGGCGGTCGTGGGCATTTTGGATTCGTCTGTCATCGTCGATGCGCTGCTCGGGTGCCTCGTCACTCTGTCTCCACAGTGAGTCTTGGGTGCTGCGCAACGATTGATTGGCTTCACCTATACCTCTGAGAGCGCGATCGAGTTGTTGTTCGCTGAAGGCAAGGTCGACGTCTGCAAGCGCAGAGCGCGCTCTGGCGACACCTATAGAGTTCCGCGCGGTCATGGTCCTCAGGCGCTTGGTCCTGATTTGATCGCGCGCATCATCGAGTAGACTTCGCAGTTCCAAGCGAGCTTGCTCGAAGTTTTCGCTGATTTGTCGTGCTTCATTGCTGTGCTGTTCGTCTGCCAGCGGCGCGATCTGTCGGCGCAGGTCTCTTTGAACTGCAGTCAATCGATTGATAGACGCGCGCAGCTTGCGTATCCATTGCAGGGTCTTTGAGTCATCTTTTTTATGCTCGTTTCGGAGCGTTCGTTTTAGTGCCTGCAAGGTGGCTTGAAGTTGATTGTTGGTCGCTTTCATCGACTCGATCGCTTGATCGATATCCCCTCGTTGCAAAGCCTCTTTGATCTCATGGAACTGCTCTGATTGTTGGCTCAGAGCGCTCAATGGTCCTGTATGTGTGCTGGCAGTCGCATTGACGGCTTCCTGCGGAGCCAGAGGGATTCTTGCGATAGCGGCCTGGATCATCGCCTTCATCGCTCGATCGATCGCCTCGAGCAGACGTTGGGCACGACCACGCAGATGTCGATTGTCCGGATCGTCTTTGAGCGCCTTGAAGACATCTGTCAGTTCGTCTTGCAAGGCGCTGAGCGTTTGCGCCTGCCGGTGTAGGCTCTGGCCGTGCTCCCGATGACTGATAGCGAGCAAGCTCACGATGCCACGCTCCATTTTATCTACCAAAACCATGTTGTTTTTTTTCATTGTGTGGCGGATCTGACTCAATGCGTACCCTGTGATGTTGATTGTGAGTTTGGATTCGATAGATGCGACCCGTTCTTGGGCTTGTCGGAAGTCGCGGTGAACTGCTTTGAGCCTTTCAATGGTGGGCAGCGCGGCGAGCGGGTCGTCGTGCATCGCCTCAATCAATGCCGACAACGCCTTCAGAGCGACCTGCTCAGTGGTGACCAGGTTTTCAAACCGTTTTCGCACGTCTTCGAGTTTGGATTCGTTGTGACTCGGACGCTCAAGACGAGCTGCGAGTCGAAGGGTCCATTGAGTGGTGACCTCGGCGAGCGCCTCTAGCAGGCGTCTGTGAGCGCGCTCTGGAGAATAGAGCGTCAGTTGCACACGTTGCGATCGGCTAAGCTTCCCGGGTCTGTTTGGTCCTCGACGATCTGCGCACTCGAGCCATAGGGTAGCGATTTCCCCCGGGCGAAGAGCCATAGATTCGATGTCGACGACTTGGCGGACGTTGACCTGCCGCTCTCCGAGGGTCAGTGCCGCAGCCTGTCGCTTGACCTCGCCGTTTGGTAGAGCGATGACAACTTCGAGACGTTGCAGACCGATATCGTCGGAGGCTTGCCCAGCGACGATGACCTCTTGGTCGCTACGAACCTCAAGATGATCGATAGGTTTGGCGATCGTGATTTTGGGCGGTTGATCGGTGACGACGCTGACGTCACGCCAGGTTTTCTCAATCAGTCGAGCACCCTTTTGACTCCGTCCGATGAAACGAAACTGTAGGGACTTTGACAGTCGACGACTCCATCTGACCATCTTGTCTTCGCTGGACAAGGACAACTTTTGTTCTTGGTCGTTGGCATGTCGAATGACCGCATGAAGGTGCTGTACACCAGAGATCATGGTGGCGGAAACACTCAGGATGCTGCCACTTAGAGCCTCTATGGCGTCACTGTCGCCGCTGCTCTTGCTGTAGACCTCGATGGCGTAATCTGGAGGAGTGAGTTTGACCTTCAGATCAGCAACTAAAGTTCCGACCAGCCGCTGCTGATTGCCCGTCGATACCCTAGGTGTGACGATACTCGCACCGAGCGCAGGTTGGTTGACTGTCCACGCTCCTGAGGCGAATGCCATCAGTGCAGTCATCACGCCAAACGCGCCTCGTCGTCGCCATAGTCGTTGAACTTGAGCGTTCATCTGCTCGACGTGTCCGAGAGCATGACGTATCGCTGTGGCTCGAAGTGAGGCAGATCCCTGCTCGGACTGAGCGAGTTCTATTGCTGTGCGTAGAGCCTCGGCGTGGTGACTATCGACTAAGGTCGATGCCCAATAAGCCACATCTTCAGTGGGCTTTGAGGCGCGGGATAGCAGCGCGATCGTCCCTGCCATGACCAAGGCCATCATCCCGATTGCAAGCTGCCACACTCCAGTGAAACAACCGGTGACCTGTTGAAGGGCCAAAATGATCGCCCAGGTTGTCGCGCAACTCAAAACGATCCAAGACAGCACAGTGCAACGATCGGCCCACAGAGCCTGGCGACGCAGACGCGAGACTTGTCCCATGAGAGCGGCGCTGATCTCTGTGGCGGGTCTCAGGGGCATCGATACGTCTAAGGGGTGTGGTGGAAAATGTCTGCAAGCATGCCTGATACAGGCTATCGAGCATAGTCGTTTGGTATCGCAGCGCTGCTGCTGCAGTACAAATTTAGGCTTATTCCGTAGTTCACGCAGGACTCTTTTATGAACGAATTTACTACCCTCC
>PBTG01000066.1 GCA_002726535.1 Myxococcales bacterium
AGCTTTGGGATGCAACCGAGCAGATGGTGGAGTTGATTGAAGACACCTCGATGCGCTTGGCGATTAACACCTTCCGTTCGAAGGGTTGAGAGACTGCCTCGCGCCCGCACGAAGCGTGTGAAGCCTTGGTTTGAAAACAATCATAATTACATTAGGTTAAAATCGATTTTCGGTCGGTCTGCGGTCGCTCGATGATGAGTTGGAGACTGTGGACCCCAGTTCCAGACTCCGTAATTGCGCTCTACCTTGCTAGTTTGCCAGCGCTTTCGTACATCTAGAGTCTATTTGGTGTATCTTTTCTGACACGCAATGAACCGGCGAGCGGTGGATGTACGAGAGCGAGAAGCTAAATCGCGATGATTTGCAGGAGCAGGAGGCTAAGAAGCAACCTGATCTTGAGGGTCCCGTAGGTGCTTCTGAAAACTCTTTGGATATGCCCCCGCTCTCGGACAGCGGCCCAGCTCTGACCAGTTCAGTAGGCGGTGCAGTCGACCAGGCTGAAAACAGTCCGAAAGCAGTCGCCGCTCAGCAGGCGGAACTGACACGCCTTTCAGCGCTCCCTCCAGGCCATCCTGATCTCGAGGCCGCTAAAAGTCCCGATGCGCTGGGTGAGACCGTGGAAGGGGAGGGTGGCGATACCGGAGCGGCCAAAGACCAAGCCGAAAGCGCGTCGCCTGAGGAACAATCGCAACCAGAGGGAAGCGTTGGTCCGAGCCCCGGAGCCCCTAGCTCTGGCTTGGCGACTCCAAAGACCGAGCCCAAAGGGCTGGATGTTAAAAGTACCATCGAAGGCGACTCGGAGGCCGCGACCGCGGCGGGTGCCGCCGCCGCGGCTGAGGGCTTGTCTGTCAACGCTGTGGCAGAGGAGCCGAAGCAAGAGGCGAAGACTCCAAGCGGCGCAGAGGTGGCATCCGAAGCGAGTACCGACATCGCGATCTCGGAGCCTCCAGCAGCTCCCACCGCTGAATCCGCGCCCTTGGACACCGAAGTTTCCGACGGCGGCCCAGCGGTGTCCCCCTCATCTGTATCCGAGCCGGCCGTCGATGCCAGTTCTCCAGACCAAGAGGTCGCCAACGACGCGTCGCCATTGGTCATCCCTGAAGTGACCCCACAGTCTGCTGCTGACGTGGCGGCGCCAGCGGTAGCCGAGGGTTCGGTCGCAGCGGGTGCGGCTGGCGCTCCCGCTGCTGCAGCCCCAACGGCCGTCAATGTGGCTCCTGACGCGGGTGTCGCCGAGGTGGCTTCGCCCAATGTACAAGCTCCAAGCGCCGCTGTGCCTGAAGCTGCCGGTCAAGAGATCGCAACTGAAGTCGGCGGAAAGGTCGAAGAAGTCGCCGCTGGAGCCGCGCCGAGCGCACCCGAGGGTGCCGTCGCCCAAGCAGCTACTGAAAGTGTGGCGGACGCCAACGTTGCCGCTGGCGCTGCCCCGCAGGCTCAAGCCAGCGAGGCGCCCGTCGCCGCACAGAGCGAGGCGCCACTCGGAGCCCAAGAAGGCAAGACTGAGTCCGTGACCTTAGCGGCTGGGGGCGCGGCGACGACCGCTCCGGAAAAGTCAGATGCCGTCGTCGCTCCACAGGGGCCTACGCAGAGTGCTCAAGATGCGGGCACTGAAGTTTCATCGGGCACCAAAGTCACCGAGGCGCCCGCTGCCTCGGTCTCACCGATCAACGAGTCGGTGGCTGATGCCCCATCGGCCGGTGCTGCCATCGCTGATGTCGCCGCTGACACGGCTGAAAATGCGCTGAAGGTCGATCGCGCTAACGTGCTTGGGGGCCGCGCTGCTGCCGAACTCGCTGGCTTAGACGCTCCGGGCGCTACTGCGGCGGATGCCGCGGCCTTTGCGGGCAAAGCAGTGGGCGGGATTAAGAGCGAGCAATTGGCGACTTTTGACAGCGCCGGGGCGGCTTCGAAGGGAGACCTCATTGCGCAACTCGGCGGCGACGAGGCCAAAGAGGCCAAGGCTGACGCTGACAAAGCTCAACGTCATGCAAAGAGCCAGGCGAGCGATAACCTACGCCTCGCAGAATCTCTCGATGAGGGTGTTGACGCTCTCAAAGGTGAGGTCCTCGACGCCCAGATCAACAAAGCAGATCCTGTCGCGGCCGCGAAGAAGTTGTTGCACGAAGACGAGGGCAAGGCCCTGCCCGGGGGCTTGCGTGCCAAGGCTGAGAAGAGTCTTGGAGCCAGTCTCGGGAGCGTCAAAGTTCACGAAGGGCAGGGCGCTGACAAGGTTGCCAAAGCCATCGGCGCAACCGCATTTGCTACCGAAGATAAGATCGTCATGGGCGAGGCTGCCAAGTTGGCTCCTGCTGAACGCGACAAGGTCTTGCTCGAAGAGGTCGCACACGTTGCCCAAATGGCCAAAGGCGGCGGCGGTGGCCGAAGCGGAGTGTCTGTCGCTACAGACAAGTCCGAAAAGGCAGCCAAGACCGCTGCAGAGATGATTCAGCAAGGCGCGAAAGTCACCAGCATCGAAGCGGATGATGAGCGCCGAGCGATTTACAGAAATGACGGTGCGACTGCTGGTGCCGCCCAGGCGGAGTTTCCGTCCCATGTGACGGTCTCTTTCGCAGGACAAACGGTCACCATCAACTTGCCGAGCGGTCCGGTTGAGCGCAGCAAGCTGGTCTCGTTGCCATCGATGGAAATCACAGGCTTGAATCTGAGCCAGAACGCAACCTTGTTCTTTGATACCGAGACTGGAGAGTTCCGCAGTGGTCGGACGACAGCATCGATCACCGTTGGAGACGTGCTGACCAGCGAGTCGCGCGACATCACGATCGCGAGTTCAGGCAACATGAGTGGCAACTTCAATGATGCGACGTTGAAGGTTGGTGACCTGATTGATGCGCGAATTGATGCCACTGTTGGCGCCTCTGGTGTCACAGCTGCAGGTGAATTGGGCGTCGCTGATCTCAAAGGAGACAAGCTTGCCCAGTGGCTCAAGGGTGGACGCTTGGGCGTGACCGTGGATGCGACTGGGAAGGTCGAGGGCAGCGGCCCATTGGACTTTGAAATCGCGCCTTTTATGCCTGGTACGTTGGCCGCTTCTATCGAAGACAACCAGCTCGCGGGCATCATCACCATCAACCAGACCGCGGACTTGGATCTCGGTTCTGCAGCGACGGCTGGGACAGGTGAACTCACTGGCTTACTGACTGGTAGTCAGAACGTTGATATTGAGGGGAATTTGGGTCTGTCGGTGGTGCCTTTGCCCACCGGCGAGGGCAGCGTCACTTTATCTTGGAACAGCGAAGAGCAGGTTCTCAACGGCAAAGCCAATTTCAGCTTCGAAGGCGAGAATCGGCTTGAGCCTATCGTCTTCACCCGCGCGACGCTTTCGCATTCTTTGGAAGAAGGCCAGCTCAAGCGTCTCGAGGGCAGTGGCCACGCCATTTACGATAATCTCTTTGAGGGAGACTGGTCAGGCGGTGGGGTTGACCTCGTTCAACGCAAAGCAGATTTCACGCTCCAGGGTCAACTCAAAGAGCCCTTGAGGCGTTCGCCTGTGACTGTCTCTGGTGGGGCCTTGACCTTACAGATCGCCGAATCGGCCATTGCGAGCAGTAGCGGCCAGGCTGATTTTGAGTTGGCTGACTTCATGGTCGGCAAGGCGGTGCTGGAAAAAGGCACCACAAAAGACAACATCAACGCCACGGCGACGGCAGCTTTGGTCAGCCCGATGCAGTTCGATGAGGTCACGCTCAGCAAAGGCGCCGCGACCGTCGAAGTGCGTGGAACCAGTGTGTCTGTGACCGGTGGTCACGTCGATTTGGACTTTCGCAATGGTACCGCTACGGGGCAGTTGAATCTCGCGAAGTCTGAAAACTGGGAGCAGCTCTACGGCAATGCCAAAGCCAAGCTGCGAGCCGGCGTGCCCGCTGGTGAACTCAATGTACTTGAGGGCTCGGTGGACATCGACGTCCAGGCCAATCGGCTCAAGAGCGCTCAAGGCAACATGAAGTTTGAGTCGGGAGACAACTTCGGTGGCACGCTAGCCTTCGACGCTCGAGACAACTTCGCGACTCTTGAAGGCACGGCGGCTGCCTGGCTTCGAAGCGGTCTGGATATCGGTGCAGGGTTGTCTTTGAAGGCCAACCCTGAGCAGCAGTTCACCGCGAAGGTGCAAAATAGCGCCATTGACCAGTTCAAGGGCTCGATGGACTGGGAGTACTCGAAGTTCAAGGGCACCGTGAATGTCACTGACTGGACTTCCGAGCTCAACCAGATCAGCGGTAAGGGCCCGGCTGACGCCAAAGCTCGCTTCCGCATCGGCGAGTCCAACGGCAGTCAACTCTATGGCAATCCAGGCAGCCAGCTGACAGGCACCATCGAAAACGGTCTCTTTCAAGGCATCAGCGGCACGCTCAACTGGCAATACCATCAATGGCTAGGCGGCAGAGCGCTCATCACGGACCCGACTCAGACGGTGAGCTTCGACAACCTTAGCGGTGACCTGAGCGCTGAGATCATCAAACCCAAACTTCTGAGCGCCGGCAGCGATATTCGGCTCTTGCCGACCGACAAAGGCGCTTTGACCGTCAAATTGCAGGATGGAAAGCCGCACCAATATCGTGGCGGTGTGAAGTTTAGCTACAAAGACTTCGCTGAAGGTAGTGCGACGGTCGCCGGACCGATGCTCAATTTCGACACCCTCAACGGTGAGTCGAGCCTCAAAGTGGTCAAAGAGTTCGCGATCCGCAACCAGGGCGGCATGACCCTTCAAAAGGGTGGCGCGCTCGCGGTGACCATTGAAAACAGCACCATCAACTCGTTCGGCGGCAAGAGCAACGTCAAGTATGAAGATTGGGTCGAAGGAGTTATCGACGCCAAGGCCGGATCGAGTTTCATCAACGGCATCACAGGTCGACTGAGCGGCAAACTTACCGGCACGCCTACGCTTCAACAGAGCAACGATCTGAAGATGGCCAAAGGTGGCACTGCAGTGCTCGACTTCGTCTCAGGGACGGCGCCGACAGATTTCGAGGTTGGCTCTCTTTTGAATTGGGATTTGGGGGGAGAGCAATGGCTCGCCGGCACCATGAACATTCGCCAGAAGACGCCAATTGCTTCCATCAGTGGTCCCTCACCGGCGACAGTGTTGTCAGAAAAAGCGCTGCCGAACTCGGACCCGGCCATGAGCCTGCTCCCCAGTGAAGGCCTCACGGTCACTTGGGCCAATAACACCTTGATGAACTATCAGGGCTCGGTGAAGGCCCGGGTCGATGGATGGGTTGAGGGCACCCTAGCAATCGGTGGAGTTGCGACCAGCGAGAGCTTTAGCGGCGACTTGACCGGCAAGCTCTCGGGCAACAAGACCATCGGTAACCTCAAGTTGGTTCCCGGTGGCAACGTCGTGGTCGACGTCATGGCGAACAACCCTAGGTTCATCAAGGGCGACATTCCCTTTAATTATGTGGGTAGTCCCCTACACCTCGGGGGCATCGTCAAGTCGCAAGAGAGCCAACGTTTACAAGCGATTTCCGGTACGGTCGCCGGAGCCCAGGTTCTCGAAACTAAGCAAACTGGCGGTGGGTTTTCGATCTTGCCTGGCGGCAACATCAACACAACGATGACCAACTCGGTGATTAGCAAAATCGGTGGAGCGGCGAACTTTGAATGGGGTGACCAGGGCACTCCGTGGGTCAAAGGCGCGCTCAATATCGAAGGAGAGGCCAATCCTTTCTCGATGAATGGCGAGTTTGCCGGAAGCATCATCAAAGAGACTCCGGTTGGGGCTGACCTGAAGCTCATGCCTGGAGCGGGACTCAGGGGTAAGGTTCAAAACAACACTGTGACTGGTATTGCGGGCTCGATCGCCTTCGACGTTGGCGATTGGCTCGAAGGCGTCGTTGAGGTGGAGAACAACAGCTTGCCGACGCAACTGTCTGGTACCGCTGTAGTCGCTGTCATGCCTGGCAAAGAACATCACGTTCAGGGCAACGCCTACATGGTCGCTGGCTCGACGGGTAAGGCTTCCTTCGACGCGGTGATGGCTAATTCCGCGATCACTCAGATCAGCGGGAACATCCCCTGGCGACTCGAAGATTGGATCCGGGGTGTGGCAAACGTCGCCTCCGGAACTCTAGACAGCATTGTCGGTCAGGGGCCGGGTGAAATTGTCGGCCCCGGCAAGGTCTACAGCGAAGGCGCGCCGAAACAAGTGAAAGTTCACCCCGGAGCCGGGTTGACGGTGGTCGATCTCGATGCTGACGGTAACGTGACCTACAGCGGGGCCGTGCAGGCGGAGTTTGGCTTATCCAATGGGGAGACGCTACACATCGGTCGTGGCGGAACCGCCGATCAGGTCAAAGGCGCCTCATTCAAAGGTACGGTTAGCGGCGGATTGATTACGCCGCTTAACGTCGAGCCGAAACTGGCGCTGCGCTCTGGCGGCGATCTTACGGTCAATATTGAAGGCAGCAATACGCCCGTATCGGGCACCTTTTCCTTCGGTTGGGGTGGCCCGAATAAAGCCTTCTTGCTGGGTAGCGTTGAAGTCGCCAACCAGAACAATTTGGGTCAGCTAGCTGGCAACATCACCACAGCTACGGTCAACGAGGAGCAGACCAAAGGCAAGATTAAGATCAAGCGCGGCGGCGATGTCCACGGCGACCTGGTCAATCCCAATGACGTCAAGCTCAAAGGCGGAACCTTCGGCTATCAATACAGCGATTGGCTCGACGGGACGATCACCATTCATGGCGACTTGGCCTTTTCAGACGACGAAGGTGGCTTCAACGGCGAAGGTATCGGGGTGGTCACTCGTGATCTCGACATGGGCGCTGGCTTCGTGTTGATGAGCGGCAGCGAATTGCAGGGTGAGTACCAAAACAGTGAGTTGGTGCGCGCCTCTGGTATCGCAGGCATTCGCAAGGCCGATGAGTTGGAAGGTTCGGTCATTATTGAGACCACCGCTGGCGATCCGCCGGTCATCACGGGTCACGCACAACTGGCAATCTTAAAAGACATGGAGATGGTTCCAGGTCTCGTTATCCACGCTGGCAGCGGCGGTGAAGGTCGGATCGACAACAACATCGTCGGTGAACTTCATGGTCAAGCCAGCTTTACGGCGATGGATGAGGTCAAAGGCGTTGCAGAGGGTCGATTTGATATCGAAACTCAGATGCTCGATGGCGAAGGCTCTGCGACCATGCTCAAGGCGCATCCTCTGTCAGGGAGCACGATGATCATCGAGCCAGGCGGCAGCCTGTCTGCGACCGTGGTGCAATCACAGTTGGCCGATGTTCGCGGCACATTGAACTGGAGCTACGGTGACTTGGGATGGCTCAAGGGCACAGTCAACGCCCAGAGTGGAGACCTCGACAATGTCACCGGTGAGGTTACAGGCCAGATTGCTATTGAACGATATGTCGACGAGATGCTGCGCATCAAAAAGGGCGGCGGCTTCAAGGCTCAGTTCGATGGTACGAGCCTCACTGGCTTCTCTGGCACCATCGGCGCGGTGTATGACGGCTGGATTGACGGCAGTGCGAAGATCTCTGGTGGAGACCTGCAGAAACTAGAAGGCGAGGTCACCGCGACGACCTTGCTTCGGAAAGACCTCAAAGGCGGCGCATTTTTAAAGCCTGGCGCCTCGATTAAGGCCAACTTCAGCAATAGTCGACTCGACACCTTGAGTGGCTCTTTCGGATGGCAGCTCGATCAGTGGCTTGAGGGAGCCCTAGAGGTTCAATCAGGCAGCACGCTCGACTCCATCGGAGGCGAGGCCAGCGCGTCCCTGCGTGAGCGTAAACGCGTCGGTGAGAAGTTGGAGTTGGAGCGCGGCGGTGCGTTGTCGGCCAAATTTGAGGCCAGCGAGTTCAAGGGCGTTGGCGGCAAGATTGGTTGGATCTACGACACGTGGCTCGGCGGTCAGATCGACATCAAAAAATACAGTACGACGGACAACGTTTCGGGCAAAGCATCCGCCTCTGTCCGACACACAAAGGTTGTGGCTGGCGAGCTACAACTCAAACAGGGCGGCGGACTCGACGTGGAGTTCGCGACGGGGTCGGTCACAAAAATTCAGGGCAAGGCGAACTGGCGTTATGGCCAGTGGCTCGGCGGCACGGTGGATCTGCAGCCCTCGGATCTGACGACGTTAAAAGGCTCCGCGGACGCCACCTTGTTGCAGCACAAGCAGATCGACGCCGATTTGTCGCTCAAACCCGGTGGGGCCCTCCTCATTGAGTTTGACACCAGCAAGGACCTCGCTCAGCAGAGCTTCACTGGTGATGTGGCTTGGCAGTACCAAGACTGGCTCGACGGCTCGGTTTCCGTCGGCGCGGGTGGCAGCTTCAAGGGCGTGCAGGGCCAAGCGACCGCGCGTCTGATCGCCGACAAAGACCTCGGCAATGGCTTCGTGCTCAAGAGCGGTGGTAACCTCAGTATCGATATGCAGTCGTCAAAGCCTGCGAGCTTTGGTGGTGAGGTTCAATGGGAGTATGAGGACTGGCTGGCTGGCCAGATCATCATCAATGATGGCAGCAAGCTGACGTCGATCGCTGGGGAAGCTAGCGCCCATTTGTCCAAAGAGAAGCCCCTAGGTGACGGCAAGTTCAAGCTCACACGCGGTGGGTCACCGACAGTGACTTTTGCCAACAGCGCGGTGACTGGCGTCCACGGTCACATGAACTTTGGCTACGAAGAGTGGCTCAAAGGCAGCGTCGAGGTCGCTCAGGGCTCGAATCTCAAGCAGGTCAGCGCCAAGGGCAGCGCTCACATCACCACCGAAAAACCGATCGGCGACGGCAAGTTCCGTTTGACCGCCGGGAGCTCGGCGGCGATTGAGATCGCCAACAATAAGTTCGAGGGCCTCACGGGGCAGGTTAATTTTGCATACGACGATTGGATCGAGGGCTCGGTTCAGGTCGAAAACAGCAAGTTAGAAGGCATCTCGGGAGAGGCATCTGTCCAGATTGTCTCCGATCACAACCTCACCTCTGACGTGACCTTAAAGCCAGGCGGCAACGCCTCGGTGACCTTCGATGGAGCCAAGATCACCCAGTGGGGCGGCTCAGTTCGTCTGCAATACAAAGATTGGCTAGAGGGCAACCTCAGCATTGAAGGCAAAGGTTCGCTTGCGTCGCTCACAGGCTCCATCAGCGGCAGCCTGCTCGAGAACAAGACTTACGGCGACTTTACCGTGTTGAGCGGTGCGCAGGTTGGCGCAGACTTTAGCGCTGGCGGTGTGGATAAGCTCCATGGCAAGGCGCGCTTTGAATACAAAGATTGGTTGATCGGCGCGGTCACCATCGACAAGACCAGCACCCTGACGAGCATCGAT
>PBTG01000067.1 GCA_002726535.1 Myxococcales bacterium
AGACAATCGCTCGACACCTAGTTGCGCGCAAAAGCTCTGGGCCGTTAGGCTGTAGCAGGGCGACCCCACCCGGGCTTTCGAAAATCTCGAAACCATCTAGAACCTGACGCGTCAATGGGATGCAATGTCGTGAAGTCAACCACCCTGTTTTTTCGACCTACACCAATCACCGTCTTGCTTAGTTGTGCGCTACTCGCGGCAGCCTGTAGCGCGCCGCAGCAAAGCGGGCTTGAAGATCCACGCTCAAGAGCACGTTCAGCGCTCGAGGCGGGACGTCTGCAGCAAGCGCAGAGCATCGCCGCAGAGTTGGCCAAGAGTGGTGCTATCAGTGACCAGATCTTATTGGCATCTGTTTGGGTCCGCCAAGGCAAACATGCGGCCACTGTGAGCCTGCTTGAGCCTCTATTCGCACGCCAACCGAAACATGCAAGGCTCGCCTTACTTTTGGCTCGTTCGTTGGACGCCATCGGTGAAGGAGAAAAGGCGCTCAAGATCTATGCCCGTAGGCTGCGTTTAGTCCCCGATGACACCAATGCCGCGATTCGATTCGCTCAACTGCTCTTTCAGCGCGGCAATCCCGCACAAGCCGCTGAAGTCGCCGCTGCATGTCTAAAAAAAGGGCCGCTGAACTACGCCTTATTGACTGTATTGGCGAGATCTCAGCTCAGACGCGGACGTCTTCCAATGGCTCGAAAGGCGGCGTCCGCAGCAACCCAGTTGAATCCCGATCAGGCCGAGGCTTGGGTCGTCCTAGCACGTATCGAAGCAGCTAGAGGAGAACTCTCTGACGCAGAGAAAGCCGTCGATACGGCGCTTGTGCACGCTCCACAGCACATTGAAGCGCTGAGATTCAGCGCAGCGCTCCATAGCTCTCGAGGAGACCTCGTCACAGCCGCAAAGTGTATGGACAAAGCGATCGCGGTGCGCCCCGATGACCCGAGATTGCTAAATGAGTTCGCTGTCGTACAATTTCGTCTTAAACATTATCAGGCAGCGACACTTGCCCTTGAACGCGCAATCAGCAACTCGCCCAGGCAACTTACGCTTTACCGAAACTTACTCGAAGTCTTGCTTGCAGCCGGGCAACTCGATGCTGCTGGCGAACTGCTCCAAACCGCGATCAGCCTCCTCAAGAGTCCGGAGGCTCAAAAGGCCAAGGATAAACTCAAGCTTGAAGATAGTGTGATCCGGACCATCTGCGCCATGGAGCTCTATGCCTTCGTGACTGCGGGGTCAAAAGATGCCAAAGAGTTGGCTCGTCGTATCGACAGCGCGCTTGAAGCCGCTGGGCTGCATCTAACGGCACAACAGCGAGATGCTGCCGCACATTCTGCCGTTGGCGCGGTGAAAAGCGCACGCCAACGCTACGCCAACGAACAACGAAACACACCTGCTACAAAGGCGCAGCCATGACCGAAAAATCGCCAACTTGTCGCGAAATCATTGACACCGTCGAATGCGTATTTCGGGGTAAGCGAGAGATCGTTCAATACGTACTTGCGGCGGTTTTAGCCCGAGGTCACGCGCTTCTCGAAGATGTCCCAGGCGTCGGTAAAACGACCCTAGCCCGCACATTTGCGCATGTGCTGGGACTAGCTCATCAGCGAATTCAATTTGCCAGTGATTTGATGCCTGCAGATATCACTGGCATCGGTATCTATGACCAAGGGAAGGCCGAGTTCGTGTTCAAGCAGGGCCCTGTATTTTGCAATGTCTTGCTCGCTGACGAGATCAACCGAACGACTCCGAGAACCCAGTCCGCTCTGCTCGAGGCTATGGCTGAGGGGCACGTAACCGTCGATGGAGTGACTCACCAACTGCCAAGTCCCTTTGTGGTACTGGCGACTCAAAACCCTCGAGAATTCCACGGAACCTATCCCTTACCGGAGTCGCAATTGGACCGGTTTTTGGTGCGCTTGAGTGTGGGGTATCCCGAACAAGACGTTGAGCTTGAGTTGCTCAAACGCCATGGTGCGCCCATGGACCTGAGCGAACTGCCCGTACTGTGTGACCAAGCAAGCCTCGAAGCCATGATGGCTAAAGTCGACCAAGTTCACGTCGCTGACGACGTGCTTGACTACCTCCATAGACTTGTCATCGCGACGCGTGACAGCGACCGATTAGAGTTAGGTCTGTCCCCACGAGCTGCGATTGGTTGGTATCGAGTCGTTCAAGCCATGGCTTTTATCACCGAGCGCGACTTTGCAACTCCAGATGATGTGCAAAACTCGTTTCTGCCCGTATCCATCCACCGCGCCATTCCGGCAGGTCATAAAGGCGGCGCTGTCGATACGATCCAAGCCGAGACCATTTTACGTAGTGTGTTGGAGTCTGTGCCGCCCCCAATGTGAGCGAGCGTTAACCGGCTCCCATCGGTAAGCCCTCAGAGTCTTGCATCGCTCGCACACGACGACGCAAGACAGCAGCCTCTTGCAGCGAATCAATCCGCTCATAGATCTCGATCGCCTCATTGAGAAGAGAGACTATGTCTCGATCAGAGGTCAACACCTCGGCCTCTAAGAGGTCGGCAAGCGTCACCATGCAATCAGCTCGAACAGTGTTGTGAGTCTGACTCGGCACCAGGTAAAAAGCGCTCTCTAAGGCCTCTTGGGACTTTGGAAAGTCCCCAGACGCAGCGCAAGAACGAGCGGCTAACAACAAGGCCTGAATCTGCAATGTCTCTTCCCCAGCCAAAACGGCCTGGCGATTGGACTCTTGTGCGAAGGCAAGCGCTCGCGCGTAGATGCCTTGATTGAGCTGCAGTTGACCGCGCTGGCGAAGCGCTTCGGCTAGCCCCAAAAGGTCCTTTAACGCAGCGAAACTCCGGCAGGCTTTGGCCAAGGCTGCGTCTGCCTCATCAGTAGCTCCCCGCTGCATCAGCACCTGCGCCAACAGAACAGAGACCTGAGCGGCCAACCCCGGTCGGTCCACTCGCCCGAGTGCGTTGAGCGCTTCACCAAGTTGAGCTTCCGCATCATCGAGTTCGCCAACATCCCTCAGTGCCACGGCCAAGGTACGAAGCGCCTCACTCTCGCGCACCAAATCTCGCGCTAAACGTGCTGATGCGAGACCTTTCCTGGCAAAAATAACGGCTTTGGGTCCATCGGCGAGCGCGCGAAACCCAGTAGAGATGCGCATGGCCAAGTCTGCCATGATTTGAAAGTCCGCCTCCAAAGGCAGCTCATCTAAAGCGACTCGCCAATGCTCAAGTGCTCGATTGGTCTGATTGAGCATCTGAAGTGCGTCACCCAACGACATCCGTAGGCCAGGTAACTGTTGGGCCGCCAGAGGCAATTGAGACGCCCGGATGGCCTCGATCTGCTGCTCTAGCGGAGCAATCACGTCGTTGGGCCGACCGAGGCGAATTTCTGCGCCTGCCCAAGACGCAAGTAAAGGTGCCCCCAGTTCATACCAAGCCTGCTCATCGAGACCAGAGACCTGGCGGAGTGCCTCGATCGCTTCGTAAGTACGCTCACTCAATCGCAGGTCGTCACCGCTAGCGGTAAGGCATTCGACCGCATCCCGCACAACGATTGGTAGCTTATACGCCGCGCTGTCTCGCTGCCCCGCCCTTTGGAGATCAGCGCACAAATGTCGCGCAGACTCAAAAGTATCGATGGCCTCGGACAGCGCGCCGATTCGATACATCGCGTCAGCGGCGATCCGAGCATAGTTGGCCGCGTTAGCTAGACGCCCCAAAGTGGTCTCGAGAGAGGCGAGTCGCATACCCCAGCGCCTGGGTCGCTCACGGACACGCTCGCTGAGCCATGTAAATGCCGCAGAGAGATCCAAGTTCTCATCAGCAGATGCCTGCAATTGCAAAGATGAGGGGGCCTCAGCCCAGATGTACTCATCTTGGCCACCGAAATGGCTGTGAAGTGAAGGTCGCAAAACTCGCCAGTGAACGAGTTTTTCCAAATCTTGATCAACCACTCGGCCCAACGCCGCGTGGAGCATGCCCGACCAACATGGAGTCCCGATCTGCTGAAGAGCAGAGACCACCTGCTGTGTACTCGTAGCGAATTGAGCGGGACGGTTGACCCCGTCAATAGCTGGACAAGACAAGACGGCTCCAGCGGAGACCAAGCCACTCAACCCCGTAGGAACGTCTTCAGAGTCGCCCACCCAGCCGGCCAGGACCAGCACCGGGGTCGCGCCCAGTTGCCGAACCAAGCGACGCAAAAAAGAGTGTTCGGAACGCGTGAGGTGCGAGACACGCTCGATCATCAAAACCAACGTGCCTCTGCCAACTAGACATCTCAAGACGTCGGCCAGAGCAGCGCCTCCTGCGATTCTGGCTACCTCTGGAACCGCCTGGGCATGAGACAAATGTGGAGAGTCGGGAAAATCAATGTCCAAAAACATCCCTGCGATGTGAGCGACCTGACTCGCTCGACCGGGTCGCTCCGGCATCAGCCCTTGCGTCCAGCCCAGCAGCTTGCGACGACCCAAGGCTGGAGAATCATCGTCAGATAGTTGAGCTTGACGCCGCACTTCATCGAACAGACATGACAGCGGTAGACGTCCATTTGGATCAGAGATCCGCATCCGCACGACAACTGGCTCCTCAATGCGTGCCTTCATATGCCGATGATAGGCGTCAAAGGCCTCATAAAGTTGCGACCGTCCGGAGGCGGCCAGTCCGACAAGTTCAAGTCGAACTTGGCCTTTGGCTCGCTCCAAGCGCTCGTCGAGGTCCCGGAGCAAGCCTCCGAAGCGTGTGTCGGCATACGAGTCCCGTCGCGGACGAGATGCAGTGGCTTTTTTCTCGTCTCGACCGATGAACTGTTCGTCAGATTCGCCTTCGGTGGGCAACGAGCGTTCAATCGTATTGAGCGCGTGTAAGAGCTCCCGCGCATCGACGGGGCGATCAGCGGGATCTTTGCTCAACACGAGCTGACAGAGCCGCTCAACGCTTGGAGGAAACACCAAGTCAGGTCTACGAGTGGCCAGGGGAACCGGCGCCTGCAACTGATGTGCACGCAAAAAGTCCTGCGGGCTATCGCCATCCACTGGTAAGTAGCCGGTGATCATCTCGTATAAAATGACGCCGAGCGAATATAAATCGCTCGATGGTCCCACATCAGCACCGGTAGCTTGCTCGGGACTCATATAGGCCGGCGTTCCCAATACCAGTCGAGATTGCGTCAAACGAGGGTTGTTGCTGCTTCCAACCGAAGCGATGTGCTTGGCCAGTCCCAAATCGACCACTTTGACGTAGTCATCTATCGAACCCAGACGGGTCAATAAAATGTTATCGGGTTTCAGATCGCGGTGAATGATTCCGAGATCGTGGGCCTCAATCAAGGCTTCACACACACGCTGAGCAATGCGTAGGGTGCGTCGTAGAGGCAACCAACGCTCTCGGTCAAGCAAGTCACCTAAAGAGCCTCCGTCGATGTACTCCATCGCGATATAGGTCGCCTCTTTCTCCGTCGCTCCAACCGAATAGACCGTACACACGAATGGCGAGCGAATTTGCGCTAAGATTCGTGCCTCTTGCATGAAACGTTCGTCCGCTTGGAGCTGAACAGCGAGGTCGCCCCGCAATACCTTCAACGCCACAGAGCGACCGAGACGAATGTCTTCTGCCTCATAGACGGCGCCCATGCCGCCCCGTCCAATGAGACGGACAATGCGGTACATGTTGTCCACAAGGGTAGCGACTGGCAGTTCATGGCTGGACGGACCTGAGGACATACGAGGCTTTACCCTAGGCTGAAGTGGTCGAGCCTTCGCAGCCTATGACACCCCAAAAATCACGGCAAGTGATGGAAGAAAAGACAATTGCCCGAAGAGCGATACGGCGGCCCTGAGCAGGATCGTCCTTAGCCTTTTAAGAGCCCAATAAGGACCGTATACGCTCGATGAAAACTCGCTGTGAGATGGGCAACCACAAGCGTTTGTCGCGGCTATGCTGACCACGAACCCAACGAATTTCATTCTTGGGTACGTCAAGTTGTGTCGATAGCCAACTCAGTAAGGCTGTATTGGCTCGACCTTCAATCGGCGGCGCTCCCACGGCGATTCGAATGCTCTGCTGCCAAAATCCTTTTACGCCGGACCGCCGTGCATTGGGTTGTAAGCGAATAGACACCACCACCCCCTCAGCGCTCGGTCGAACACAGGCCCACTGATCATTCAGATCAATGTCCCTTGCTCGCTAGGTCGACTTAGACCCAAGTGCGAAAAGGCACTGTCCAGTGCGATACGACCGCGAGCTGTTCGAGCGATATATCCTCTTTGAATCAGATAGGGTTCATAGACATATTCGATGGTATCTCTTTGTTCGCTCAAGGCTGCTGCGAGCGTCTCCACGCCAACCGGTCCTCCCTTAAAGCTCTGACAGAGTAGGTCGAGATATTGCCGATCCATTGGGCCGAAACCTGCAGCGTCGATTTGAAGTTGGTCGAGTGCCTTCGAAGCCAGTCCTTGGGTGATAGCTGGCGCTCCATCCACATCAGCGAAGTCACGCACACGCCTCAACAGGCGGTTGGCGATCCTCGGAGTGCCACGAGCACGCTTGGCGATCTCTTTTGCACCTTCGGGCAACACACGTACTGACAATGCCTGGGCGGAGCGCGAAACCACCTCGGTTAACTCGTCGTCACTGTAATAAGCCAAGCGCGCTTCCCATCCAAATCGGGTACGCAAAGGACTGGTGAGCAACCCCGTTCTTGTTGTGGCGCCAATGAGCGTGAAGGGTGGCAGAGGCAACTTCACTGTTCGAGCGTGTGGCCCCTCGCCGACGACGATGTCGAAGCGAAAGTCCTCCATCGCTGGATAGAGATTCTCTTCAACGACGGTGTTGAGACGGTGAATCTCGTCGATGAACAAGACATCGCCCTCCTGTAGACCTGTCAGAATACCAGCCAAATCTCCCTTTCTCTCAATGGCAGGTCCACTGGTTGTCACCAAGTTGACACCCATCGCGTGAGCCGCCAAGTACGCCAAAGTCGTCTTGCCCAGACCGGGAGGTCCCGACAAAAGCATGTGACATAGGGGCTCTGAACGAGAGCGAGCTGCGCTGACGAAAACCTTGAGATTGTCGACAACTCCCTGCTGACCGACATAGGCCGCGAAAGTCTTCGGCCGTAGGGCGGCGTCTGGACGACGCTCGCCGGGGCTGAGCTCAGAGGTAATGGGGTCTTGTGGATCGCGACTCTTCAAGAGGGCTCCTAATGTCAGACTGGCGCGTTGTCCGCACGAAGAGCCTTTAAGGCTCGTGTGATGAGTTCTTGTAGGTTCAAGTTCGGTTGCTCTGCACTGATGGTTTCCACAGCTTGTTTTGCGAGATGCGGGCGATATCCCAAGTTGACCAAAGCGCTGATCGCGTCAGTAGCTTCAGCTGTTAATGTCGATGGCTGAGGCTCGACGCTTGCCTCGACCAAAAGATCGAGAGGCAAACGATCTCTGAGCTTTACGATCAACATCTCCGCAGTTCGCTTACCAATCCCTTTGGCTTTGGTGAGCGCTTTGACTTGATCGCCATGGATACTCTGAGCGATTTCAGCGGGGCTCAAGGCGCTTAGAAGACTCTGCGCGCCTCGCGGGCCTACGCCAGAGACGGAGGTCAAGAGTCGAAAGAGGTCTCGAGAAGCCCGTTCAATAAAACCAAAGAGAGCGAGCGCATCCTCTCGCACGACGGTATGAATCCAAAGGGTCGTCAGGTCCCCAGCTTGCAGGGTCTGGGCGTCACGAGCAGTGACTTGAACGTCATATCCTACGCCGGCGACATTCAAGATGAGTCCTGATTCATCGATAAACTGCACCTCGCCTTGGAGCCACGCGATCATCGTCTTTTTCCTCCCCGACGTTTCGCGGCTTCAGTGACCGCGAGGTAGTATGAGCGGCTATCGGTCATCTCATCTTTAGACGCAACGGGTCGAGCCGCTCCGATGGCATAAGTCAACGCCACAGCCAATGCGTCGGCCTCATCCTCTAACGGCAGCGTCGATAACTCAAACTGCAGTTGAACCATGCGTCTCATTTGTTCTTTTGTCGCTCGCCCTGAGCCCACGACTGTCTGCTTGATCACGCTCGGTTGGTATTCGTATATCTGCATGTCCCGAGCAGCGCACAGTGCCAGGGGGATACCTCGAGCTTGACCAATGACCAGTGCAGTCTTTGGATTCTTGTAGACAAAAGCCTGTTCGATGGCGAGGACGTCCGGATCATGGGCGGCGAGCAGGCGCTCCAGTTCGCCAAGCAAAATCCCCAAGCGCTGTGCGACCGGTTTGGATGCTTTTGCAGTCAAGACGCCGCTGTCTAAGCGTTGTGGTGGACGACCACATTGAACCATCGCCCAGCCAAGGCGACGACTTCCCGGATCAATACCGAGGACTCGAATCGGTTGTGGTTGAGACTGTGTCAAGCCTGCTCTCCAGACGATGGAGTTACAGGGTACCTCCAGGCGCCTTTGTAGGACAGTGCTGCATCAGTGCCGCTGGATCAAAACTCTCCTCAATGGGTGAATGAAAGCTCCTGACTGCCTCAATCAGATGGCGCTCTTGGTTCATCTGACAACGATGGGTTTGCGCCCTGGACGACAAGACATTGCCGATGATGCCCTGCGCACATATGCTCGCAGCGATGATTGCGAGTGCACGATTTCAAATTGACGCTCTTTGTAGGTGGCTGTTGTGCGTAACCTTGTTGGCGGGGTTTGCCAGTTGCAAGTCAACTCGGGAAGCGTTGAAAACGATTGAACTGCCGAAGCAAGCGACTCCGATCGCGCGCGGTGCGCCTTCTCCAGCGCCGCAGCCACTGCCCATCGCACCGGATGCCCGAAAGCCTCCTCGCAAACCGGTCGTCTCCAAGACATCGGTGCCCTCCAAAGCAGCGCAACGCAAAGCTGCTCGCAAGCGAGCCCAGAAGCTCGCCGCGAAAGTCGTCCCGTTAGAGAGCATCAAGCTGCCGATTGGCGCTGTCCATGGCGTCGCTCCTAGAACGACTTATCCGCTAATGGCGGTCTTCGCGAGGATTCGACAAATCGCTTCTGTCGGAGAGGTGCGCATGATCTTGCCGTGGCTCACTCACGCCACCCGTCAACGATTGATGCGGTCACACAAAGCCGAAGCTGTCTTGCCGATGGCGCCCAGAACCCTATGGCAACGCCTAGCAGGGCCGGTGCACGCTGTGCACTATCACGGTCATCGGGCGATGGTGACCATTGGCGGCAAACGCGGACAACATACGCTGAGTTTCTTCATCGAAGACACCGGTTGGCGACTCGATCTGCCACGGCAAATACAAAAAACTCAAAACGACGCACCTGAGCCCATCATCGATCTCAACACTGCGACCAAGGGAGTCACTGGTCAAGGTCCGCTGGTGGCCGTATTCAACACCACCTCAGGTCGCTTTCGTTGTAAGCTCCATGAGGGCATGGTCCCCAAAACGGTCGCGCATTTTGTCGCCCTTGCTCGAGGCCTGATTGGACCACTAGGACGAGGCGGTAACGCCAAGCCATTTTATGACGGATTGCGGATTCATCGCGCGATTTCCGAGCACTTTATTCAAAGCGGAGACCCCAGCGAGTTAGGGACTGGTGGGGCGGGGGTCACCGTAGCTGATGAGTTCCACCCCAAGCTTCACCATGACCGTCCAGGCGTCCTGTCCTTGGCCTCTGCAGGACCTCATAGTGCATCGTCGCAGTTTTTCATCACGCTACAGTCGGCCTCAACCTTAGATGGACGTCACAACATCTTTGGGCAATGCAAAGACATCGACGTGATCCGATCCATCTCGACGAAAGCGCCGCGTACGGTCGTGGTCAAAAGTGTTCGCATCCAGCGAGACTTTTAAACCTGCTGTGACCCGCTCGGTATCACGGGTGGAGGCGCCGCGGGGCTAGTTGAATTTACCGGTTCCGTGGTGTGCTGAGCGACGCGGCTCCGAGTCGGCCACATACATACAGAGCCTCCGAACACCATCACAATTGCACCAAACCATAAGAAGCTGACGAAGGGGAAGACGATGGCCAGCAAAGTGATGAAATTCTGCCCTTGTTGCGGGCGCATGGCGAGATATAGGTCGTGCTCCAAGGTCGAGTGGATCGCAACCTCCGTCGTCGGAGAGCTGTGTTTCGCGTAAAATCGGACCTCAGGAAGCAGTAACAAGCCCACTGCTGAGGGCACCACATCCACCTGGGCGCTCTTGGCTTTCGCCTTGCTTGCATATTGCCCCCAGACAACCTCTGGTAGTGCAGGGGCTTTCATCCAGTCTTCAAAGTTGCGACGGGCGGTTGGATGGGCGAAACGAATCGCGAAATCCATCCGGCCAGGCGTCGTCTCAACCTGAGCATTGAGACTAGAACGTTGTGTGAAGTGGGCTCGAACTCCCTTGAAGATTGGCATCACCAATCGAGGCGCGACGGCCGCAACTCGACGCATCTCATCGCCGAGGGTCAGGCGCAGAACCTTCGGGTCCGTAGCGGGCAAGGTCCGAACCGAAGACGCGAGCTTGGTCGCGAACAAGCGGTCACTGAATTGGCGAGCCTGTCGATCATCTTCGAAGCGCAATGAGATCTTCGCAGAACCCGGGGAGGTCTGCGCCTCGATGGAGGCAGAGACCCGCTGACCAACAGCGGCGACGACAGCATCGACGACCTTGGCGGGCAGGGTGTATTGCCTATCGAGGACGACGACTTGAGCCTTCGTGCGGACATACGCCCCATCAGGCTCCCATTGCAACAAGGAGTCGGTGTAGACCAAAGAGTAGTCACCGATATCGGTCCGATCACCAGGATCGAGGGCCACCTCCGGTTGATAGATGCGGAAGGCGCTACCGGCGAATGCTAAAAAGGAAAATACGATTCCTAGGTGGACAATATAGCCTCCGTAACGCCGCTTGTTGCGCAGTGTTAGGAGCATCAGTGCTGTCCAATACCCCTCATTACGAGCACGCTGTCGCGCCCGCGCACCCACGTGAAACTCCAGCGAGATCGTGATCGTCACAAAGATGCCGAAAAGCACAGAGATGACCCCGTAAATCTCCGAGGAGCCCAGTGCATCAGCCCAGCGGCCAAAGGCCTCGGTCCACGACAATGCCTGGGACTCGACGATTCGTCCGATTGCTCGCAAACTCCAAGCGCTCACAGCGACACTCGTGATGACAGAGGCGAGCCCCAGGGGCCGGCGGAAATTGCGCTCGAAATTTTTTCGAGTCGCGCGGCGCCAGGAGATGAGGGGACCAATCCCTGTGAGTAGCAGCAAAGCGAGCCCTATGGGAGCCATCACGCGATTGAACCAAGCCTCACCCAGTTCGACAGCCTGAGTCATGGGTTCGGCAGCAATCCCAACCTGCCCAAGACCAGTGGCGATCTGATTGTATAAGGCGCGAAACCCTTCGGCCTCTGAGATTTTCGAAAAGAGCGTGCCCCATATGACGACGAAGGCGCACCCCACCAACAACACGTTGTTGAGGACAAAGAACGCCTCACGGCTCATCATGCTGTCGAGGTTTGCCTCTGCTCTGAGTTCTTTCCAACGCCAAGCGATGAGCACGAACGAGACGACAAAAATCAGCAGCATGTACCACAAGAACCAAGGAGCCAGAGTGCTGTCTGCGAAGGCATGAACCGAGTCGATCAGCTGTGAACGAGTTAAAAAAGTACCGAAGATGGTCAACAAGAAGGTCAAACACACCAGCACGGCGTTCCAACGCCGGAGCATATTACGGCGCTCTTGAATCATCACCGAGTGCAAAAACGCGGTGGCGGTAAACCAAGGGATCAAGCCAGCGTTCTCGACTGGGTCCCACATCCAGAAGCCACCCCAACCTAACTCCTGATAGGCCCAAGCTCCGCCCAAGATGAGACCAATGGTCAAGAACATCCAGGAAACCAAAGTCCATTTTCGGGTGTCTCGAATCCACTGGCTATCGAGCTTACCCGTGATTAAAGCCGCGGTTCCGAAGGCAAAAGGCACCGTGAAGGTCATATATCCGGTCAACATCGAAGGCGGATGAATTGCCATAAAAGGATTCTGCAATAGGGGGTTCATACCCTTTCCATCACCCGGTCCACCGAAGCTCTGGAACACCTCAAATGGATTGGACTCCCAGACCATCAAGGCAGCAAAAAATGCGATCGCAGAATGCAAAACTCCGCTGGTCCATCCCAAGAAGACCGGCGTCTGTGTACGGTTTCGACCGACTGAAATGATCGTGAATGTCGAGAGTACGACTGTCCAAAAGAGTAAAGCGCCTTTTTCACCTCCCCAAAATCCTGCGAGTAGGTACGCGAAAGGCATGTCTCGATCGGTGTAAGCGGCGATATATTTGTTGCTAAAGTCGTGGGTCACCAACCCATAAACGAGGGCTGCGCTCATCGCTAGGTAGATGAACCAGCAAGCAAACATCAAGTGTTGAGCGGCCGACAGAAGCTCTTTGGACTGTCGACGTGCACCGACAAAGCTAAGCAAAGCCGTGCCGACCGTGCACAAAAAGGCTATATAAAGCAGTGCAGTCCCTACTTCGTGCATACGTCCTCCGCGGCCGCCTAGAGTGCGCCGCCTGCGACAGTGTACTGAGACAGGGCTGAAGAGAAAGCTCTACAATCGTAAAGAGTCCATCACACGCGAATTCACGCAGCACTGCAAAGGATGCATAGCGCAAATGACGTGGTACACTCAAGGTCGCTTAAGTGTGAGGAGAACGCTATGGCTCGTAAGCTCAAACTCGTCGAGGGAACCCCAGACTACGAGCAACATCGCGACTTGCTCTGTCGCAGATGGCTCGCGGGCGCTTGCAATATCATCCGCCGACGAGTCCAGATGGCGACTCAAATTCGTCAAGCTATCTCCGCTGGGCTGACCCATGAGGAAGCGCAACTTTCAGTTGAAACCACGGTCTCAGAGCTCGAACGACTCCAACAAGTATTGCAAAAAGTTCGTGCTGACGCCGAATCGCTCCAGATCGAATTGCCGATTCATACGCTCGTGACGCAAGCCCACCTCGACCCGATTGATCAAGACATCTTGATGTTGTCCCTCGCACCTCACATCGACGTGGAGATTCGAGACGCGATCGCTCGTTTCAATGACAACCTCCTAGCCAACTATGTGGACGTACGCCTCTGTCTGGAGTTCTTATCGACAGACCCTATCGAGCGGCTCGCCTTGCGAAAAAGATTCTCGGTTGGAGGCAACCTGTTGGCATCGCGAATGGTCAATCTCACAAGAACTCGAGATGCGAGCGGCGACAACCTTTTGGGCTACGAGGTCAACCCCGCCCCTCGTGTCATGCAGTTGCTTCTCGGCGAATTGGGACTGTTGGACTCGGCAATGGAGGACATGGCCAAGTTTGAACGTCCCGCTGTGACCTTGGACAAAGTCATCTTATCGCACGATCTACTCAAACCCATGCTCTCTTTGCTGACGACATTCAGCGAACGAGAAGCCCTGGCCAGCAACTCGCCCTTCGCTCTGCCCCGTGGACTGGTGATGGAGATCAGCGGGCCTCCCGGGACAGGAAAGAGCTTGTTGGTGCGCGCCTTAGCCAACCACATCGATACGCCCTTATTGGAACTAAACGCAGACCGGCTCCATGAGATGAGCGACGACGGATTCCGGCGGGCGCTGCAGTCCGGCGTAGATCAAGCGCGACTCGGCGGAGCCATGCTGGTTCTGGATAAAGTCGACGCGTTACTCGCAAAGCAATCGTCTCGCGTCGGCGAGGTTCAAGTGGCGATGCAGCGTCACTCCGGTGTGGTCATGTTGGTGTCGCATGACTCGAGCGCGTTGGACAGCAACCTAGACCGCTTCGTCGTGCAAAGGCTGATGTTGCCGACACCAAACGTGGAACAACGCGAACAACTCATGCGTCTACACCTTCCTGAAGGTGTAACGTTTGCGCGGGGATGTAAGGTCAAAGAACTCGCTGGTATCTACTCCTTCCCCGGAGCACTGATTCGCAATGCCATGCAAGTGGCGGTCAACAGAGCCTTCGCGGACACTCCAACCAAACCTCAAATCACCCACGATATGCTCCGCAAGGCATGCCATGAGCAAATCCGAGCCAGCTTAGATGAATACGCGGTCCGCAAGCAGGTCCACCTCAGCCTCAAAGATCTGGTTTTACCGCAAGACACGATGGAAGACATCGAAGAGCTCTTCACGGCCGCCAAGTTTAGGGCTCACGTCCTTCATAACTGGGGCTTTCAGCAAAAGATGAGCACAGGCAAAGGTCTCGTGGCGTTGTTTTCCGGTGAGCCCGGTACCGGTAAGACCCTATGCTGCACCATCCTCGCAAATGAGTTGGACCTACAACTCTTTCAAATCAGTATCCCACGCGTTGTGAGTAAGTGGATCGGCGAGACTGAAAAGAACATCGAAAAGATCTTTGAGACGGCGCGGGCCAATCACGGCATGTTGCTCTTTGACGAGGCCGACTCACTTTTCGCGAAGCGTACCAAGGTCGAAAGCAGCGTGGATCGCTACAGCAATATGGCCACAAACATGCTTCTACAAGAGATTGAAAACTTCGAGGGAATCGTGGTGCTCACAACCAATATCGAAAAGAATATGGATGACGCTTTTAAGCGCCGGATTCAGTTTAAAGTGCACTTTCCCTTCCCCGAGCCAGAGATGCGTGCCCAGATCTGGAAGACGCTCGTGCCTTCTTCGTGCCCGCTTGAACAAGACATCGATTGGCCAGAAGTCGGCAAGCGCTACGAATTGTCCGGTGGTCATATCAAAAATGCTGTCCTCAGAGCCGCCTATCAAGCTGCGGCTGAAAATGAAGCGATGAACGACAAGCACATCGAATATGCAGCTCGGCAGGAGTGTAAAAACGCCGGTCGAGTGTTCCGGTCCACCACCGGAACAGACCTCTTTTAACGCTCAGCTCTAAAGGAGTTCCCATGGTTATCTATCGAGCCCTTCGAAGTCGCACATCGATTCATGTGGGTCTGATGGTCGCCCTCACCATGTGTGCAAGTCTCGCGCACGGGGGAGCTTTCGATGAAAGAGGCCCTTTCGTCGGTCGGTCAGTGAAGCCAAGCGCGGACGGACAGCGCTTCCAAGCCGGCGCTCAGTTCTCGATTGCTCCGGTTCGTGCGATAATTCGTTCACAGGTCAAAAAGCAGCTGGACTCCTATGCGAGCAGCAATCCTGAGGCGAAAGCCATGCAGGATTTCTTACAATACGCAGACACTGACCAAATTCGTGCACTTGCTGACAGTGGCCAACTCGACGCGTTCAAAGCAGCGCTCCGTGAGGAGATGGCAGCTCAAGGAGTGAAGCTCTCACCTGCTCAGGACGCAACGATTGACGCGGTCACGCCAGCACAGCTGAAAACCGTCGCCGATATGGTCGACATCATGAATGACCCCAATGACACGCTGACCTTTTCGTTGGAGCCGTGGGTCGCGCTGAACTTTGAACACTTCTCCCTCCGAGCCACCGTGCCCATCGCCGGATTCACAAATGACCAATTAGACCTCCCTTCACTGCAACTGGGAAATCTTTCCTTACAAGCCGTGACAGGTGCGCGACATCAACTCGGGCAGGCTGCCTTCGGATGGAGTATTGGCGCGCAGGTGTTCGCTCCAACCGCCACCGAGGATGCCAACGCCCTGGCCCTCGCGAACATCACGAATGCTCCCAAATTTCTCCATGAATTCGTAACCATCACTCCCTATGCCGCACTAGGCTTACAGTTGGCCTTCATCGAATGGAACCTTTACGGCCAGTATGTCCACATGCTCAAAGCTCGGGGCGACGACGCCAGCGTAGTCGACCAAAGCTATGTACAAGCCGGCACGAGCTTAATCGGATCGCTTGGAAGATTTCGTCTCTCGGTCGAATTTGATGGTCTGATCGACGTGCAACAAGCCGCGACTCTCGGTGGGACCCTCCTGATGACCGTCGGGGCTCGAGCAATCTTGGGACCCGTCAATCTCGGGCTCGGTTTCCAGATGCCATTGGCTCGCAGTGGGACAAGTGATGCCTACTACGAGGTCGGTGGCGTCGCGACAGGTAGCCCCGCAGATATCAACGTTGTGCTTGACGCACGCGTCCGTATCTGACAACACAGCCGCCGATCACGCGGCTATGAAAGCCAATCGAACGCGATCCGCACGCCCGAAACCAACGCTCAGTTGACAGCGAGAACGCACAACGATGAACACCCCACGCGCGATGGTCGCCACCAGCGACGGTAGATTTTTTGATCACCCTGAATTGGAGA
>PBTG01000068.1 GCA_002726535.1 Myxococcales bacterium
AGCTAACAGGTTCGCCCTGGAATGCCTTAAAAAAGGAGAGCGGACAGAAAATCTCAAGGGGGTAGGCAGTACTCGAAAGAGGCAAGCCAACCCAGTGTTCTTTGACACTCTGCAGAGCAAGTAAGGTGACCGTGATACGGGTCAGAGCTTCGTCGGCAACGACAAAGAAGTGACCAAGCGAATTAGACAACAACCGGTGTTGGGATGAGCCCCGACTCCTCGTGAGTAGAGGTAAAGACCTCACCGATCGTCTGAAACGTGTACCGCGAAGCACCTATCCCAAGCCCATGAGAGGAGGCGAAGCGTTTGTCAGTAGTTTGATTTATCGAACTGCGGAGCGATTTCGCCGAGGCAACTGGGGTGAAAACCCCGAAGAGGCAAAACGGCCAAGAGAGGATCGGGTGTCAGCAACTCAGTAACATGAGACTGACACAACGGATCTCGCGGATGCTACGCGAGCGAGGGAGGTACAAGACAAGCGTCGAGCGCTAGAAGTAGGCAACTGCATCTAGAGGCGAAGCGCGAAATCGACTACCAAAATCGCCGCCCTATCGTCGACACTTCCCTGGAGGCGAATAGGAAACCCTCAAGACTCCAGACCAGATGGCGCGAGTTCGACAAACTCATCTCAGCAGTGGATGGCCCTCCCCTTGTTCGCAAGGAGAGAAGTCAACCCGAGATGAAGTGAGCCGAGCTAGTGACATAGGGAACAAAGAGTGAAGGGGGCAGAAGCCGCTGAGAGGCGGCGGAGGCTACCGCGGGGGGAAAACCTCTGAAGGATCAGCAATCCCACGGGTGAGAGCGGCATGAAATAGGGCCGCAGCGAAATGAGCGGAATTAAAGCGTCAAGAGGTTGAAAAAGCCTGAAGGCGCAGCGTAGCCGGGAGAGGTAATCCCGGTGTGAGTCGCTGCTCATATCGTCATCGCCGAAGGGAGCAAAAAACTCATGGGAGCGTGGTTAGACGCCAGGAAAAAAGTTGTTTGAGGTGACGAAGGGTGTCTGGTTGGTTTCGGCCAAATAGATAAACGACGGCGCAGCAAGCGAGCGGAGCCAAGTGATGGCGAAAGTGGCGGTGTCATGTGCGAGTCAGAGGTGCATCTTGGTGCTCGAGAGAGCAAAAAGATGTGGACTGGCCAACACAGAGCACTAGCGATATTCGTTCAAAGCGGACGCGGCGTGTCGAGGGGAGAACAGAGAGTTCTTCGGAACTGTCTGAACAAACCGAGCCGATTGACCAGTGTGTAACGACCGATTTTGACTAAAGTTGAGTTTGATAGCGGAGGGCGCCCCTTGGGGAGCCAAACCTAGCAAATGACAGCTTTGAGACGCTGAACGCGAATCGAAGTGACACGAGCGAAAAGTACAGGACAAGCGATTGCTTCTGTCTCGCTGAGACATATGTACCGTGAGGGCTAACCTCTCGAATGCGGATTTAAGCTCTCTTGAGAGTGAAAAAGCGTGTATCGAGAATACAAAGTCGCGACGGGCGTGCGAAACCAATAACGCACCAAGGTCTCAGTGGTAATGCGCTGAAGTCAGCGAAAACGCGATGAGTGAAAGCGCCTCCTTTGGTGACAAAGGTACGCGCGGTCAGAGTCCGTGTTTCGACGCGAGGGCGTGGTGAGTTTGAGGGAGACCTCAAGCACATCGTCCTTTAGCGACCGACACGCTCCGAAGAGCCCACTCAGTCGGGCCAGCTCTGCTGTTCAGTTTGATAGACCCAGGTCGCTTCGGCGGCCTGGGTCTGTCTGTTTTTAGTCCAAAAAATCAGTCAAAATGGCCGACGAAGCTTGAGCGTTTGTAGCGCACTTCAAATCTACACAACTTCGAGCATTCACCCTTGAGGGCGTTTCGATTATGCTGCGCTCCTACTCACCTGGGGGAGACATGCGTCAGCAAGCCGCGATTTGGTTGTTGTGTTTTGGAGTTTTCGGCCTTTGGGGCTGTGGTGGAGATGAGGATGCATCGACCTCTGAGGTCGATGCCCTTGTCTCTGACGGTCAGCGAATCGGTCAGGATGGCTCGTCGGCGACTGTCGATACGCTCAAACCGAGCGCTCCTCCTGGCAACGCAGACTTTACTGTTCAGGGCAGTGTCAATCAGGTTTTCGTCACCAAAGCCAAACCGGCGACGAAGCTGGAGGTTCGAGACTCACAAGGCACGGTGCTCGCTAGTGGTGAAACCGACAAGTGGGGGAGTAAGGTCTTTCGAGAGGTGGCGAAGCGCGACGAGGTTCGAGTCTATGTGGTGGGTGCTGCCCCTGAGGTTCGTTCTGACGCAATCGAGGTGATGGACGTTGAGTCCAGCCAACCGAATCAGAGCTTTTACGACTCTCAGGTCATCGAACCTGGTCCCGGCTACATCACGACGCGAGATGGCACCAAACTCGCATATTTCGCGACTCTGCCAGGGCCGGCCGATGAAGGGCCTTATCCAACAATCGTCAATTACTCGGGCCACTCACCTGCCAAACCCGGTCAATCTGTGGTCGGCAGTGATTTGGCTTGGTTGTGCGAGACCTTTCCTGTGCTCTGTGATGCGCCCAATGACCCCTCATCGATGATGGCCGCTGTCGCTGGGTACGCTACGGTCAGTGTCAATATGCGAGGGACTGGCTGCTCGGGCGGCGCCTATGACTATTTTGAGACCTTGCAGCTCCTAGATGGCTATGACGTCGTCGAGACCGTCGCCGCTCAACCGTGGACGAAGGGTCATCGCGTCGGCATGGTCGGATTGAGCTATCCCGGAATCACTCAGCTCTTCGTGGCGAAAACCAATCCGCCGAGCTTGGCTGCCATTGCACCCGTTTCGGTCATTGGTAATACAGCGACGACACTGGTGCCAGGCGGAATCCTCAACAAAGGCTTCGCGCTCAGTTGGATCAACAATGTCTATAAAAAAGCTGCGCCCTACGGTCAGGGTTGGGAAAAGGCCAAGATCGCAACGGGAGATACGATCTGTGAAGACAATCAACTGCTCCACGATCAGCGGATGAACAACGTCGAGCAGGCGCAAAACTCAAAATATTGGATCCCCGAAATCATCGATCCGTTAAATCCAACGGGTTTCGCTGACAAAATTAAAGTCCCTGTCTTTATGGCGTGTGCTTGGCAGGACGAGCAGACCGGTCCCTACTTCATCACGTTGATGAACTCGTTGGTCAACGCGCCATCTCGTCGTTTTATCGTATACAACGGCGTTCACAGCGACGGCTTCGCTCCACAGGTGCTAGCTGAGTGGCTGGCGTTCTTGCAGATCCACGTGGCCCAAGAAAAGCCCACGTCCAATGCGATCCTCGAGTTGCTCGTCGAGCAATTCACCCAAAGTATCTATGGTGTGACCGTCAAGCTACCCAAGTATCGATGGGCTGATGTGCCGGATTACGCTGCGGCGCTCAAAAAATGGAATGAAGAGCCCGAGGTTTGGATGCAACTCGACAATGGAGCCCCTAATGGCAGCGGTGCTCCAAACGCTGGATTTACACACAAGATCGACAGCTGGCCACCAGCGGATCGAGAGGTATTGAGGTGGTATCTGCACGCTGACGGGACGTTGTCTGCCAACGCACCCACAGAACTCGAGGCAACGACTAGCTTTTTGCTCGACCCAGACGCTGGCGGACGCGGCATCATCGACACAGCGAAAGCCAAAGCAGAAGATCGGGGTATCTGGAGCGCTCTGCCGGCTTTTAAGTGGCAAGAGCCAGACAAAGGCTACGTCGCGAGCTTTGTCAGCCCCGCCCTTGAGGCCAGTGTGGTGATGGCTGGCACAGGCAGCGTTGATATGTGGATCCGCGCTCCGACCAGCGATGAGGCGGGCGCTGTGGTTGATGACGCCGATATCGAGGTGACTCTCAGCGAGGTTCGTCCCGACGGCAAAGAGACGATGGTTCAACATGGGTGGTTGCGCGCTAGCTACCGACAACTTACCGAAAATGCGACTGAACTCTGGCCAGAATGGGTTCACACCAGCGACAAGGTTAACCCCTTGACGCCAGGGCAATGGACGCCTGTACGGGTTGCGATAGCTGGCTTCGCTCACGCCTTCCGAGCCGGCTCTCGGGTGCGTTTGAGTATCGATTCTCCAGGAGACAGCCGCGCAGACTGGCGTTTTGATTTAAAAACATTCGGAGATGCGAAGGAAGTTCGCTACGGCATCGCGCATGACGCAGCGCATCCGACTTCAGTCGCTCTGCCTGTAGTTAAGAGTCTGTCGATCCCGACAGATTGGCCTGCTTGTCCCTCTTTGCGTGGACAGCCCTGTCGGACTTATGCGCCGGTCGCCAACGTAGCTCTACCCTGACACTTTGGACTCTATACGCCCCAGCGCTCGACCAAACGAAGCGCGAATCGAACCTCAGCTGATGAAGCTGCCAGCGAGGGGCGCGGCTTATTTTGGGGCGGCCTGGGAGCCAACGCTTCAGCTTCAGCGTTGGCGACGCGCGGATCTTGATCGCCAAAGCAACACAGACGCATGAGTTTGGCCACGGAGTGAGCCGTTGGGTCGTCAGACTCTTCGAGTTCCTGCTCGGCGATATCCAACGATTCATCGGCTTCATCGGCAAGCGCCATTTGCATCAGACACAAAGCGTGAAAGGCAAGATGCATCACTCGAAGCTTGCGGTCGCCTTTGTCTAGGAAAAAAGCCACTGTCAGAGACAGCAGTTCATCAGCTTGCTCCCATTGACCTTGTTCAAGGAGGCTCCAGCTCTGAAACCCGACCACATAGGCTCGACGGAATTGATCTCCCACCTCTTTTAGCCAACGAGTCGCTTGAACAAAAAGCCGGTCTGCTCGCTCATAATCGCGGCGCTCTTGAGCGACCAAAGCCAGGTAACAGGTGCACAGGGCTGCCCCTCGGCGGTTGCCGAGTAGGTGTTCGTGGTCAAGAGCAGCGATGAAGCACTGTTCGGCTTCGTCGAGTTCTCCCATGTCGGCGAGGATACACCCGAGGTTTGCTTGTGCGCGGGCGGCGAGATGGTGATCGCCGATTCGTTGAGCGCCTGCCTGGCTCGCTTCAAAGCATCGACGTGCTGGTACTTTTTCGTTCAGATCAAAGTATAGACAGCCGAAGAGATGAATCGCGCCCGTCTCCAAGGTGATGTCTTCGAGCGTATCAGCGAGCTCTCTGGCGTGGATAGCTGCCCGCATAGCGTCAGAGTTGGCGTCCATTCTGCGATGACATTCTCCAATTCGTAGCCAAGCGACTGCCTGGGCGTAGTCATCATCGAGGGCCCGAGAGATGTCTAGAGCGCGTTGAGCGGCATCGAGCCCCTGCTTGGGAGCGCCACACCGAGTTTTGACCTCAGCTTGCACAGTGAGCGCTCGGGCGATGAGTGCATCGCTTCGATCCTGATTGGCACCCAGGGCTTGATTGAGCATGGAGTCAATCAAGCCGAGAGGGCCTCGCTCGAGCAGGTAGTGCCCTAGCGCTACGCTCAAACGTAAGCAGACGAGATCGTCGATGCCCACTGCACGGCGATAAACCGCAAGTAGGTTGTCCATTTCCAAGGTCAATTTGTCTCTCGCAGCGTGGCCATTGTGTCCTCGGAGCGCGAGGTCACACCTCTCCGCGAGCTCGACAGCCCAGCCCCTGTGGCGTGCATCGAGTTCTTGTCGCAAGGCTTGAGCTTGAAGATGGTGTTGGACAACCCATGATCGAATGTTGTCATGCACTGCGAAGCGATTGTCTTGGCCGGGCATTCGGGTAAACAAAGAGCAGCGGCTGAGGTTGTCTATCGCCTCATCGGCAGCTGCGAACTGGTCGTCAAAACCACGAAGTTGCAACACAGCACCAAGGGACTCTCTGTCAAACCCAGCGGAAAACATGCAAGCGTGGACCAAAGAGGACTGTTCCCAGTGGACCAGTTGATTCCAAGCCTCTTGAAGCGCCGTCGTGAGTGGTGGATTTGGGTCCTGCTCGATGGAGTCAGGGGTTTCGATTTTCCCATCACGAACAATCCGTGCCGCTGCCAACTCGATGGCCATCGGGAGTCCAGCGGTGTCGTGCAACAGATGGTTGGCGCGGACCTTTTCGCTCAGTAATGTATCTGGGTTGCCGCCGCCTTCTGCGATTTTGACTTTCAGCAAGGCAGCGGCGTCGCTGTCTCCGTCGCCAACCAAGGACAATGGCGGTACTTGAACGACACATTCTCCACGGAGCTCAAGTGGGCGTCTGGAGGTAGCTACGATCCACAGTTTCGCCGAGGCTCTGAGCCACTTCGAGACCAGGTCGGCGACGCTCTGCCGTTGCTTGCCAGCGTCATCCAACCACAAAAAGGTTGCACCTCGCCCTGCCAGAGCTTGAGCGATGGACTCCGCGCTTCTTTCCGCAGTGGTCACATCGCCAAGTTGAAGACCCAGGGTTGAGGCGACCACTCGGCAGATGTCTTCGCTGTTTTCACAAGAGGTCAAGGCGCAACGCCAACTGCCTCCATAAGCGGCAAAACGTGGTGCTGCCGCAAGGGCGAACGCCGCTGCAAGACGACTTTTACCGACACCAGCCTCTCCAGTCAGCGAGAGCATTCTGTTGTCTCCAGCTAATGCAGAGGTGAGTTTTCGAAGCGTCTCTGTTCGCCCGACGATAGGTTTGAGGGTGCGGTCGAGGTTGTCTTTGGACGCTGTATTTTGCCATTTGCGATTCGCTGGCCGGCCAGAGGGCTCGGTGACCACATCGGATGACGAGCTGTAAAGGCGTTTGACTGCCCCAGCCCCACCACGGCGCGTGCGCTCTCCAGCGCGAGGCTCTGTTGGCAGACGTCGCGACAGACTCTTCTCTGCGCTCATCTGACCGGCGTCAACGAGCCCTGGGATTTGGTCGCCGAGCGATTGAGATCGTTGCATCAATACGTGGCGGAGTTCTTTAGGAGGCCAAATCGCAGAGGTTTGCTGACGAACCCATCGGGACACTGCTTGACGGTTTGCATGGGGCTGCGAGCGAATGCAATCGTCCAACAGACGACTCAATTGAGCAGCGTCCGCGATTCTTTGATTTGGGTCTTTTTCCAGCGCGGCAAGTACGATGCTGTCGATATCTGGGCTGACCTCTGCTCGGATCGACGAGGGTGGTGGAGGGACAAAATCTAAGGTTCGCTCCATCGAGGCGAGGTGCTCGGTTTGGCGAAAGAGCACCTGGCCCGTCAGCAACTCCCACAACACGACGCCTAACGCGAAAACATCAACTCGGGGCGACAGGGGTTGGCCATGGATCTGTTCGGGGGAAAGATATCCTGGTTTCCCTTTGACCACTCCCGTTTGCGTGACTGAATGGCGTTGATTGGCCTGAGCGATCCCAAAATCGATAACCTTGACGTCGCCGTGACGAGACAGAAGCACGTTGGCATGACTCACATCACGATGAATCAGTCCCAGGCTTGCGCCGCTCATTGGGTCGACTTTGGTGTGCGCGTAATGTAGGCCACTCGCAGCCCTGGCGATGACCCAAGAGGACAGATCAACCGGCACCTGTTTGCCTTGACGGATGACCTGGCTAACGGCTCGACCTAGGTCTGGTCCGTCGACAAACTCCATCGCGATAAACCAGCTGTCATCGGCTCGACCTAGGTCGATCACTTGGGCAATGTTTGGATGTTGAAGAGTGGCTGTAAGTCGGGCCTCGTCGAGGAACATGCGCACATAATCGTCGTCATGCGACAATCGTTGATGCATCCGTTTGACGACAACATCACGAGCGAAGCCGGCGACGCCCATGTGTTGAGCAAACCACACCTCAGCCATCCCACCGGAGGCGATCGGAGCGAGCAGCTGGTATTGCCCGATTTTTTGATTCATCGAGTTCACAAGTTAGCCGAGTGGAGACCCTTGCAACTTGTCATGTACGGCCGAGGAACTCCAGCGAAGAGGGCACATCGTTGTCGCCCTGCGACAAAAAGCGCGATACCCATCTTACTTTCGTTTGCGATTTTTCTTTCGGGCTTTTTTGGCAGTTTTATTTTTATTCTTCCGCTTTTTGCGGTCAAAGGTGCGTCGCTCTTCAAAGTAGGCCGGAGCGGCGCCACCTTGATGCTGCGAAGGCATGGCTTCGAGCTCGTCGAAGAAATCGCCGACGTTCATATCCTTCATTCGCGCGAGCTGGCCCATCTGCGAAAAGCCAGGGAGCTTGCTTAGCAAGCCCGGGCTCTGACCGATGCGTCCCATCATTTCACGCATCACGCCGTATCTTTTTAAGAGATCTTGGACGTCAGCTGCCTTGCGACCACAGCCCTTAGCGATACGTTTGGCGCGGCTGATGTCGATGATCTCTGGGCTCAAGCGCTCCTGATTGGTCATCGACTGAATCATGGCTTCAATGCGATGGAGTTCTTTGTCGTCAAAGTTGGCCCCATCGGCCATTGCATCAGCGAAAAAGGGCAGCTTCTCCATGACATCGCGCAGTGACCCCATCTTCTTCAGAGTCTTAATCTGCTCGAGGAAGTCGGTCAGCGAAAAGTCGCCAGAGAGCATTTTTTGGGCATCTTGCTCAGCTTTTTCTTCGTCGACGACTTTTTCAAAGTCTTGCATCAAGCCGACGATGTCGCCCATTCCCAAGATACGGCTCGCCATGCCCTCTGGACGGAACTCTTCAAGTTTATCGAGGCCTTCGCCCATACCAATAAACTTGATCGGCGCTCCGGTGACCATCTTGACGCTGATCGCCGCACCGCCCCTCGCGTCGCCGTCGAGCTTGGTCAACACGACACCATCGATCCCGACTTGCTCATTGAAAGCTTTGGCGGTGTTGACCGAGTCCTGACCGATCATCGAGTCGATAACCAGCAGTGTGTTGTCGGGTGGTTGCAGACGGCGAATCTCGCTGAGCTCGTCCATGAGCTGTTGGTCGATCGTCAGACGACCAGCGGTATCGAAGATGACCAAGTTGCGGCCATTCTTGCGCGCCCACTGGTAGCCTTGTTCGCACAACTGCGGTGGCGCCATGCCTTGGACAGAGAAAACCGGGATGTCGAGACGCTCACCCAAGACCTTGAGTTGATCGATAGCGGCGGGCCTGTAGACGTCACCAGCGACGAGCATAGGACGGTAGCCTTTGTCCAGATAGAGTTTGGCGAGCTTCCCTGCCGTAGTCGTCTTACCCGAACCCTGAAGGCCGACCATCATGATGGTGGAGATGCCTTTACCTTTGATGACCAGATCCGTATCGACCGGACCCATCAACGCCTCAAGTTCGTCGTGGCAGATTTTAATGAAGTGATCTTGCGGGGTGACTTGGACCGTCTCTCCCGCGTCGCTTTGGGCTTTGAGTTGAACGACCTCTCCGAGGGTTTTCTCGCGCACGTGACTGATGAAGTGTTTGACGACACCAAACTCGACGTCAGCCTCCAAAAGACTCTGGCGGATATCAATCAAGACTTCGTCTAAGATCGCCTCATCAATCTCTCGATAGCCTTGAAGTCGATGACGGGCGGCGCGAAAGCCTTTGGTAATGGTTTCAAGCATTTTTGGTCTCAGTTCCCGGGTTGCATGGTGCCGCCTGGCGGGGCGAGGGCTCGGCGCTGGGCTACGAGTAGCCCTGAAGCCTTTGCTTCAGGCGCGCGCCGCAGGTTAGGGCTGGTTATCAGGCTTTTCAAGCGGATCTGAATTTATCTGTGCATCGTCGCGTTCAGGTCGATTAAATGTCCCGTAGAAGCGACGTTGGGACTTACCATGGTTGGCATTGTTCATGTGAAGGCTGATGAATATTGTCCAGAGCTGGGCTAACCACTTGACCGAGCCGACACGCACACGCGAGACTTTCCAACACGGACACGCAGCACTCGTCGTGACGGAGCACAAAATATGTCTAAACCAACTTGTCTGCTCGTCGGTAGCACCAAACAAGTCGAGCGTCAGCTACGCAAAATCTCTCCAGAAGGCGTGATCACCATCCGCTCGATGGAGCAGGCCATGCGCCGGCTCGATGAGGGTGGCATTGATCTGATGATCTTTGGTCCAACCATGCGTCGAAGTCTCGCGATGGTCAGAACGTGGCGTCAAAGTGGTGGATACCCAGCCGTGGCCTTGCTGGTGGTCTATCGAGACGACCAACGCAGTGACGTGACTGCCCATCGCAAGGGTGATTTTACAGCCGATGCTTACGTGATGCAGTCCAAGGTTACTCGACAGCTGCCTAAGGCTGTTGATGAGGCAATCGCCGCTAGCATTGCTAGAAGCGAAGCGGTGGTGTCTATAGACGAGATCGAGGAGATCGAAGAGATCGAAGAGATCGAAGAGATCGAAGAGATCGAGGAGATC
>PBTG01000069.1 GCA_002726535.1 Myxococcales bacterium
TCGTCGGCGCAAGACTCGACGACGACAAGGGCGCCTCCTCAGGCTCAGCCTACGTCTTTGAGCGTCAGGTCAACGGCATCTGGACGCAGGCGGCGAAGCTGGTGGCGAAGGATGGCGCGGCTTCTGACTACTTCGGCTATTCGGTGGCCATCAGCGGGAAGCGGGTGGTTGTCGGCGCATACGGAGACGACGACAAAGGCGCCTCCTTAGGCTCAGCATACGTCTATGAGCGCCAGGCCAACGGGACCTGGACTCAAGCGACGAAGCTGGTGGCGAAGAACGGCGCGGCTGGTGACGACTTCGGCCGGTCGGTAGCCATCTCTGGAGACCGCATTGTCGTCGGCGCATACGGAGACGACGACAAGGGTAGTAACTCTGGCTCAGCGTATGTCTACGAGCGTCAGAAAGACGGGACTTGGTCTCAGGTGTCGAAGTTGGTTGCCAAAGACGGCGCGGCCAATGACCGATTTGGCGCGTCTGTTTCCATCAGTAGCGACCGTGCGCTCGTTGGGACTTGGGGCGACGACGACAAGGGCAACGCCTCAGGCTCAGCCTACGTCTATGAACGTCAGGTCGACGGGACCTGGACTCAGGCGGCAAAGCTGGTGGCGAAGGATGGTGCGGCTAGTGACAACTTCGGCGTGTCGGTGGCCATCAGCGGCGAGCGAGTGGTCGTCAGCGCACCCTACGACGACGACAAGGGCAACGCCTCAGGCTCAGCCTATGCCTTCGAAATGGACTCCTTCGCCTGCGAGGCGGCGGACACGTGCTCGTGCAAGCCGGGCTTCACAGGCAAAAACTGTGACGTGTTCGATTGCGCCGGGACCAAGTGTGATGACGGCAACCCATGCACGACTGACAGCTGCGACAAGGTCAAGGGCTGCCAGACAACAGCGGTGAAGGACCAAACGAGCTGCAGTCAGGATGGCAGCAAGTTGTGCATCGCCGCAAAGTGCATCACCGTCACGCAGTGCCCCAAGACGTGCTCGAGCTTAGGCACCAAGCAGTCCTATGCGCAAGCTGCGAAGTTGCTGGCCAAAGACGGCGCGGCTAGTGACCGCTTCGGCGCGTCGGTGGCCATCAGCGGAGACCGCATGGTCGTCAGCGCACCCTACGACGACGACAAGGGCAACGCCTCAGGCTCTGCGTACGTCTATGAGCGACAGAAAGACGGCTCCTGGGCACAGGCGGCGAAGCTGCTGGCGAAGGACGGCGCGGAGAAGGACAACTTCGGCTTTTCGGTGGCCATCAGCGGAGACCGCATCGTCGTCGGCGCAAGACTCGACGACGACAAGGGCTCTAGCTCAGGCTCTGCCTACGTCTATGAGCGACAGGCCAATGGCACTTGGACCCAGGCGGCGAAGTTGCGGGCGAAGGACGGCGCGGCTAATGACTTCTTCGGCTATTCGGTGGCCATCAGCGGAGACCGCCTGGTTGTCGGTGCAAACGGAGACGACGACAAGGGCATTGGCTCAGGCTCAGCCTACGTCTATGAGCTACAGGCCAAGGGCGCTTGGACCCAGACGGCGAAGCTGCTGGCGAAGGACGGCGCAGCTTCTGACGTCTTCGGCCAGGCAGTGGCCATCAGCGGCAGCCGGGTGGTCGTCGGTGCAAACGGAGACGACGACAAGGGCTCAAACTCAGGCTCTGCCTACGTCTATGAGCGACAGGATAGCGGCATCTGGACCCAGGCGGCGAAGCTGGTGGCGAAGGACGGCGCGGCTTCTGACTACTTCGGCCGGTCGGTGGCCATCAGCGGAGACCGCGTGGTTGCCGGCGCACGCTATGACGACGACAAGGGGTTCAACTCAGGCTCTGCCTACGTCTATGAGCGACAGAAAAACGGCTCCTGGACCCAGGCAGCGAAGCTGCTGGCGAAGGACGGCGCGGCTTCTGACTACTTCGGCTATTCGGTGTCTATCAGCGGAGGCCGCATCGTCGTCGGCGCATACCTAGACGACGACAAGGGCTCAAACTCAGGCTCTGCCTACGTCTTTGAGCGTCAGGATAGCGGCATCTGGACGCAGGCAGCGAAGCTGGTGGCGAAGGATGGCGCGGCTTCTGACTACTTCGGCCAGTCGGTGGCCATCAGCGGTGACCGCGTGGTTGTCGGCGCAACAGCAGATGACGACAAGGGCTCAAGCTCAGGCTCTGCGTACCCCTTTGACATCAATCCTATCTGCACGAATAGCACCACCTGTGCGTGCAAAACTGGCTACGCCGGCACGGACTGCGGCGTGGTTGTCAAACCCTAAGGGGAGCGAGGAGACAATGGGTTGGAGAGCTTTGGCGATGGCTGTCTCTTAGTAGCCAGCCCCTGCTGTAGCAGCCGCTGTGAGGGTTGCGCTATGCTGGGTCTATACACAGCCCACTCTCCCCCCAACTCATGGAGGTCTAGGATGCGAATTTGTGGATGGATCGCGCTCATGGCGCTGGTGTTGCTGCCCATGGCGCCTGAGCCCGCCGCGGCGCGAAGCGCTCACGTGATGGCACCTGTCGCCAGCAGCTCGTACTGCTACAGAATCCGTGACCGCGACGAGAAGCACTACTGCCTCGCTCGAGCTAAAAAACAGTCGAGTTACTGCTACAGCATCCGCAATCGAGACAAGAAGAACTTCTGCCTCGCCGAGGTCAAAGGCCAGCGCAGCTACTGCTACAGCATCCGCAATCGAGATCAGAAAAACGCCTGCCTCGCGCGGGTTCGCTAAAAATGCAAAACACGGCGATTGAGCCCGAATTGAGACGCAAACGCACACGATACGCCAGCGCCGCGACGCTGGTGTCGATGCTCTTAATCTTAGACCTGGTGGCCGATCTGCTCTGTATCCGGGTGCCGCTGCTCTTGTATCTCATCGCCGGCGCCATCGGCTTTGGCCTCGGTGGCCCTTTGGCCACATGGGTCCATGGGCGGCGCTGGTTTTGGCGGGTTGTCAGGTGGGGCGCCATCGGCGTCATGGGACTCGGTCTGCTCTGTGCAGGGGCTTTGACTGCGAACTATCCGGCGTCGAACTCCAAATGCGGCTGGCGCAGCTGCGGCCGTGTGCTCGGGCCCGGACTGCTGGTCTCGCCCTTTCCTGCGCCGCCGATCACCTGTCAGTTGCTCAGCGTCTGCGCAAACGAATATCCCCACTCGCGCGCGGGCTACCAAGAGCTGTTGAAGATCATCAAAAACCAGGGCTGCCCACCACCATGACCGACCGCCTGCTACTCCCCATGCGCTTTGCCAACGGCACCGTGGCGCCCAACCGCGTCTGGGTGGCGCCGATGACCAACAAGCAAAGCCACGAAGACGGTCGGCTCTCCGATGCGGAGCTCATCTGGCTGGAGCGACGCGCTCGAGGGGGCTTTGGCGTCATCGAGTCCTGCGCGACCCACGTGACCGAATCCGGCCAAGGTTGGCCTGGGCAATGGGGCATTTACAGTGACCTGCACACGCCGGGTTGGCGACGAGCGGCCGAGCGCATGCAAAGCCATGGCTCGATGCTCTTCGCCCAGCTCTTTCACGGTGGAGAGCGCGCCCATCGCGCCCAAGGGCGCGCTATCGTCAGTTGCGTGAGTTCTGGCACGCCTGGGAGGGACGACGAGGTGCGCCAGCTCACCCCAGCGCAGATTGAAGCGCTCATCGAAGCCTTCGCTGACGCCGCCTGTCGGGCTGCAGATGCCGGACTCGACGGGGTGGAGCTTCACGGCGCCCATGGATACCTACTCTGCCAATTCTTGCGTGCCGATCTAAACACCCGCACCGACGGGTGGGGCGGCGATCTGCCTGGACGGGCGCGGCTGCTGCGCCGGGTGATGCAGACGATCCGTCAACAGGTGCCGGCGTCTTTTGTGGTCGGCGTGAGGCTCTCGGCTGAAAACGGCACCTTTCTGACCGGACTCGACCTCGATGAGAGCCTGCAGACCGCCCAGTGGCTCTGCGATGATGGCGCTGATTTTATCCACGTCTCGTTATGGGACGCGCATCTAAACTGCAGCAAGCGAGCTGATGTCCACCCAGCACGGGTCTTTCGCGACGCCTTGCCCGAGGCGGTGCCCGTGATCACCGCTGGGCAAATCTGGACCCGAGCCCACGCCCATCAGCAACTCGACCACGGCGCAGATGCGGTCGCCCTGGGGCGCGCCGCCATCACGACGCCAAATTGGCCCCAGCAGGTGGTCCGCGACGGCAAAGAGCCCTTGATGCCACCGGTCAGCGCTCAGCAGCTGCGCGACCGAGACCTGAGCGAGACCTTCGTGACCTACATGAAGCGCTGGCCAGGCTTTGTGCACACCGACGACGGCGGCAGGCCAGCCAAATAGCCAGCCCCGTCCGCACTCAGGTTTCGATACGCCCGAGGGCGATATCAAGGCCCGCAAGCCGGCGTACAGACCTTCAAGCCAGCGATGGGCTTGGCGTCATCGTCCGATGCAGTCAAACAGAGCTTACCGCCGTCAGTGCCCACACATTGAGCGTCGCTTTGGCACGTAGGCGCGCAAATCTTCTTCGCCAAGGTCCCCGCACCACCGGTGTTGGTGCAAGCGTAGTTGCCAGCGCAGTCGTTGTCGTTGTCGCAAGGGATGCAACTCTTGGCCTTCATGCACAAGGGCATTACAGCGGCGTTGAGCGGATTGGCTCGCTCGAGCACTTGGTAGCTTTGGTTGCAGAGCATGCCGTCTTGATTGCCGCAATCGGTGTTGCTGTTACACACCCGGCTGCAGTAGCCCTTGCCGGTGGTGGTGTCTGCTAAGCAGTAGCCATCGGCGCATTGCAAAATAGAGCTTTGCAGGTTGCATTGGGCGCCCACGGGCAAACTCGGCGGCTGGGCATTTGCGTTGCCATTGTACACACACAAATGCTCGACCTTCGAGGGTTGGTCGGCGCTCATGCTGATTCCATAACCGATGCAGGCCTGATCACTCTGAGGGCAGAGTTTGCTCGCCGAGCAGTCCGTCATCAGGCTCTTGGCGTTGACGGGGTAACACGCCGGTACGTAATGGTCGTCGCTCTCATCGACCGTCGTGTTCCAGTACAGCCGTAGTGATCTGCAGACCGACTTGTACGATGTGTTGTACAGCGACACGGTCGAGGGACAGTCGCTAGCCGAGGCGCACAACTCCAGGCAAAACCCCGGTTGAGATTGCCCAAATGAAGAGACAGTGTTGGTGCAATACGAACTGTTGCAGAGTTTTTGCAAGCCTTTGCCGGTCGAGGCGATGCCACATGTGGCCCCGTAATCCCCTTTGTCAGCGACCTTGTCCACGCAGCGGCCCGTAGCCGAGTAGGTTTGGGGACTGTTCGGTGGGCTCAGGCCGATCAACACTTTGCAGTGTTTTCCGAACCCACACTCTTTTGTGCTGACGCAAGATTTGCCGATTCCTTTGGTGCTGGTGCACGCCCCATAGGGCAACGACAGGTCGGCTTTTCCATCAAGGGGTGAGCTTAGGTCATAGGTCGCCTCTCGGATGGAGCACTTCGAGTTCGCCGGACAGTCTTGGTCGAGCACACACAGGCCAGAGCAATAGCCGTTGATGCACATCGCCGGATTCGAGCAAGGCTTCAATGTGGTGTCTGTATCGTTGGTAAATGGGTCGCAAGCTTGACCTTGAGCGACGCCGTTGCCGACTTTGTTGGTGCACAGGTTCTTCCAGCCCGGCAAGACAACCTTATTGGGATTTTGTGGATCGAGGTCACCGGTGACTTTGGACACGCCGTTGTAATAAAGCGTGCACGCCTTGGTTTTGTCCAAGCAATCCGCATTGCTCTTGCAGCCTCCCTTGGGCAAGCAAACGCTGTATTTGGTCGCACTCGTGCTGGAGATTTGAACCTTGTCACACGCCCATTTTGAGCAATCCACATCCGAAGTGCATAGATCGCCATTTGGGCATTTTCCCTGCTGGCAGGCGCCGATTTGGGTGATGCAGTCGGCATCTTTGGCGCAAAAGGCCGAGCACCCAATGGTAAAGCACATATCGTTTTGACAGATATTGGGCTTGTTCAGGGTCACACTGTCTTGGCACTGCTCGGAGAGCTTGCCTGAGGTGGCCGCATTTGGATTGGTCGACTTGGGACCACAGCGAGCCTGCACGTCGCCAAAGATCTGATATTGCCGACAGACTTCTGACGCGCCGCAATCGCCATTGTTGCTACAGGGCTTCCATGAGCCAGCAGGCATGCAGACTGAGGTCGCCTGAACCAAGGATTTCGACGAATCTTGGACGCAAGCGTAGTTGCTGCCGTGAATCGCCAAGCTTGACTTCGAAGCGTTGGCGCATTGGCTCAAAGCCGCGCTGTCTTCGATCCCATCAGCACCCGCGGCCCCAGTGACATTGTTTTTCGTATCTTTGGTTGGCGTACAGAGCTTTGTACATACGCTGTAAAAACACAGATTGGTCTTACACTGCGCGTTGGTGCATTGCCGATACGCCTGTGCCTTTGGGTCTGACGAGGGCGTTCCCGTCGGTGGTGGCTGGCAGGTCGGTGTCGGACCGCAGTACTCACCGAGCGATTTGAGGTTGGAGCCGGTCGTGCAATTGTTGTTGACGCACAAACCATTGGCTGGGCAGGAACCACAACTCTTGGTGCAGCCGCTAACTGGGCCACACTCAACATTGTTGCAATTGCAGACTGGCGAGCCAACCAAATTCGCTGAGAGGGTCTGCAAAGCGAAGGCCGCCGAGATCGCATCGGGCTTTTGATCGCCATCGGTGTCGACATCTGGCTGCAGTGTATTGAACACCAAGGTCTTAAGTTTCGGTTTGTCCAGTCCCAGTGCCTTGAAGGGCGCGTCAGGGGCGGCGTCAATCGCTGTCTCAATCGATTTGGGCGTGATGACCCCGCAGAGCAGGCCTTTGGTGGTGGTCTTCCAAGCGCTGGCGTCGGTGACTTGACCGGTCAATGCCACTTGGCTGAACGCCAAATCTTTCAGAAGCAGATTGGCCAGCAACGCAAACTTCAATCGGAGGGTGCCTGACGCAGGTGTCTTGCCCGCCAATGACGACCCCTTAATCACCGTCGGATTCAGAACCGACCGAGCAGGACACACTCCCGCCGCAGCGGGGCCAAAGCTCGATGGATCAACGGTGTATTGGCAAGATCCGGCTACATCGGTCTTACAGCCCTGGGAATTCGGGGCCAAGGCGCCATCGAGGAGCCAGGTTTCAAAAGAGGCGCCCGATGTGTCCCATTTTGAAGCCCGCAACAACATCACCAACTCGCCTTTGCTGATGGCACTCTGAAAGGATCCATTGATTGTCGAGGATAGAGTCAGGAGCTTGCCGAGGATATTGTCTGCTTTGGCGTCGCCATTCAGATCACAACCTTCGCCGTCTTTGAGTAGAGCAAATTGACTGACTGCAGCCCATGAGCCACTTTTCGCCAACTCCTCAGTGGTGGGCACTTTGCACCCATTGACGACACATTTGTTGGTCTTGAACTCGCAAAACTGTCCCTTTGGACAAGCGCCCCCGCAAGGAGTCGGCGCCACATCTGGGCCCGCATCGGCGACGCCAGTGTCAGCTGGTCCCGCGTCCGTTGGGCCCGTGTCAGCAGGGCCACTGTCCTGAACGCCGGTGTCAGCCGGACCTGTGTCCTGAACACCGGTGTCAGCCGGACCTGTGTCCTGAACACCAGTGTCAGCAGGACCACTGTCCTGAACGCCGGTGTCGACGACGCCCGTATCGTTGATGCTCGTGTCGAGCGGCGGTTGAGCGCTGTCTGGCGCCGTATCCAACAAAGAGCCCGTGTCTGTGCTTGAAGTGTCCTGTGCTGACGTGTCGCCACCAGCAATGTCCTCGACGAGGATGTCTGAGGGTTGAGCGATGTCGGTAGGGTCAAGCGCGTCGGTAGGGTCAATGACATCGGCCGCGCTTGCTGCGTCTTCGGCAGTCGCGCTGGTGTCCGATGTCGACCCACTGTCAGTCGACTGCGTCGCGTCGTCCCCTGTGATGTCAGCTGAGCTCGTATCGACCGCCACGGTCGTGTCCGCTTCGCTCGCGTCCGTTAGAGCGGCGTCAGCGACCTGACATTCACAGGGGCTGTAGGTGCCATCTGCTTGGCACACCTGAACACCACTCGCTGTACCACCAGGGCAGGCGCAAGAGACGCTGGCGTTGACAACGCAAGGAGCCGACTCAGGGGTCTCGCCGCCGCACGCTGCGAGCATGGCAAAGAGGGTGAGATAGATAATAGAAGTCTGTTTCATGGCGTCACACTGTCCTGTCGGCGAAACCGGTGGCTTGCTCTGGCTCAAGTGGCTGTAAATGTGCTGACCAGATTGTACGAATCGAACGCAGACGCGGCAAGCCTCTTCTTCGCTTGATCTCATCGAACGCGGACTTCACTAACTACATCGAATCGTGCCCAAGTAGAGCGCCGCCAAAGGGTCTAAGCCTAGTAGCCAGCTGCTTTGGCTTGGCAGTGGGTTTTGGTCTGGACCGAACCCCACTTGGCCTCTTGAGACTTGTAAGAGACGATGATGGCGTTTTGAACCTTCGACCAAGCTTTGGAATTGACCGGCGCGCTCAGATAGGTCGACACATTGCACGTAGGCTCTTGAGCGCAGGCGTTTTTGTAATCGCCCGTCCAATACTCCAGGCCACTCTGATCGGCCGCACGCTTCGCATAAGACTGATAGGTGCCCTGAATCGCTCCGGAGATCGGCGTGCTCGGAGCCAACATCAGTGTCAGCCCCCAATTGATTTTTCCACTGGAGTAGATCAACGCCATGTTGGTGCGCCATACGCCGAGCGAGGTTGAGATGGTGTTGGAGACGTTACAGGGTGTGCCGTAACAGATTCCGGAGCCGTTGCATTTGTCCCCATAAGTCCCTGAATTATTGTCGTTACAAGAACTGCCTGACGAAGCGTATTTGGCAGTGCAAGAGTTGCCGTTTTTGATGTATTGCGGAATGCAGGACGAAGTGCTCGGGCAAGAATAGGAGTTTCCTTTGCAGCTACCCGAGCCATTGCACACATCTGACTTGGTGTTGTTGTTGTTGTCGTTGCAGGCCGTCCCGGCAGCCGCATAGACGGGGTTGCACCCACTGCCATCTGGGAAATGCGCCAACGTACAACTATTTTTCGGCAGGTTGTTGCAACTGTAGGGAGTTCCCGTGCACTGGCCAAAGCCGCTGCACTGGTCATTTTTGGTTGTGATTTGCCCGTCATTACAGCCCGTGCCTTTCGGTGTGTATTTGGGGACACAGCCGACCCCATTTTGAACGTAGTTCTGCACGCATTTTGGCGGCTGCGAGCAGCTGTAAAGAGTTCCTTGGCAGCCTCCGACACCATTGCACTGGTCGTTCTTGGTGTTGGTTTTACCGTCGTCGCAGATGCCTCCGGTCAACGTGTATTTGGGCGTGCAATCTTTGCCATTGGGGGTATATGAAGCCACACAAGAGCCTGGCTTGGGGCACACAATCGTGCTGCCTTTGCAGCCGCCCGAGCCGTCGCACTGGTCGTTTTTCGTACCCTGGCTTCCATCATCACAACTGGCGCCTTTGGCTGCATGCTGAGCAATACACTGAACGCCATTGGTGAGGTGTTTGGGAGTGCACGTCGTGGGCTTCGGGCAGATCAGTTTGGTGCCTTTGCACCCTCCCGATCCATCGCATTTGTCATCTTTGGTCGAAGGGTCATTGTCACTGCAAAGAACACCTTTTTGCGCGTAAATGGGCAGGCAACTCACGCCATTTTGTTTGTAACCAGAGATGCAACCCTTGGGCTTCGGACACACGTAAGGGCTCCCCTGACAGGCGCCCTTGCCGTCGCATTGGTCTTTTTCAGTCGTGTTCTTGCCGTCGTCACACTTGGTGCCTTTCAGCGCGTGATTCGGCAAACAAGCCGCACCGTTGAAGGTGTAGGTCGGTGTGCATGTAGTCGCCTTCGGACAATTGATTTTGATGCCTTTGCAGAGCCCCTGACCGTCACATTGATCGTCTTTGGTCGTGCTCAACCCATCATTACATTTCGTACCTTTGGTCAGATACTTCGGCACACAAGTGACGCCATTTTGTGAGTAATACTGGATGCAGCCATTGGGTTTTGGACAGCTGTATGGACTGCCCTTGCAGAGACCCTGACCGTCGCACTTGTCGTCTTTGGTGCTCAGCTTGCTGTCGTCACAAATGGCGTCCACTTTCGCGTAGATCGGCAGACACTTTTTGCCATCCGTCTTGTAGCCAAGGACGCAGTTGGTGGGCTTCGGACAGACGATCGGCGAGCCCTTGCATTTGCCAAACCCGTCACATTGATCGCCGCTGGTGGTGTTGTTTTCATCATTGCAGGGCGTCTTGGCGGGCAAGGGGGTCTTGCCACAGCCTTTTTTCGGATCGCAGCTGTCTTTGGTGCAGGCGTTGCCATCGTCACATTTCTGCAGCTTGCCCGCTTGGCAGGAGCCATCTTTGCAGTAGTCAGCCACCGTGCAGACGCTGCCGTCCTCACACGAAGCCTTGTTCTGCGCGTTTTTGCAGCCAGACTTCGGAGCGCAGCTATCGGTCGTGCAAGGGTTGCTGTCATCGCAAGACTTTTCCTTGCCTGCCTGACACACACCTTGGACGCACACATCGGTCACCGTGCAGGCGTTGTCGTCATTGCAAACCGCTTTGTTAGGCTTTTTCTGACAGCCCTTTTTCGGATCACAGCTGTCATCTGTGCAGGGGTTGCCGTCATCACAAACCAGGGCCTTGCCAGATGTACAGGTCCCTTTGGCGCAGGTATCGCCGACCGTGCAGACGCTGCCGTCGCTGCAGGTTGAGGACACGAAGGTCTTCGTACAGCCTGTCTTCGTGTCGCACCCGTCTTTCGTACAGACGTTGCCATCATCGCATTTGTTGACCGTTGTCGTCGTGCAGGTGCCTTGTTTACAAACGTCATTGAGCGTGCAGGCGTTTCCGTCCGAGCAGGGCTTGGTGTTGTTGACCTTGGTGCAGCCTTTTTTGTTGTCACAAGCGTTGTCGGTGCAGGGGTTGCCGTCGTCACAAGACAAGACCTTGCCGGCCAGACAGGAACCCTTGGCGCATACATCTCCGACGGTGCAAACGCTGCCATCATCGCAAGGCAGGCTGTTGGGACTATTTTGGCACCCTTTGGTGGGATCACAACTGTCTGTTGTACAGGGGTTGCTGTCATCACAGGATTTGGATTTGCCTGGGATGCAGGTGCCTTGGGTGCACAAGTCGCCGACGGTACAGACATTGCCATCGCTACATCCGCTCTGATTTTTGCTGAAGACGCAGCCCTTTGCCTTGTCGCAACTGTCCGTGGTGCACGGGTTGCCGTCGTTACAGGGCAATGCCTTTCCTGAGACGCATTTGCCATCTTTGCACACGTCACTGACGGTGCAGACGCTGCCGTCAGTGCAAGGAGTCGTCGTATTCGATGTGACGCAGCCTTTGACAGGGTCACAGCTGTCAGTCGTGCAGAGATTGCCATCATCACAAACCGTCGCCGCGCCTGGCAGACAGGTGCCAGATTTGCAGAGATCTACTTGAGTACACACGTTGCCGTCATTGCAGAGTTTAGTGTTGTTCGTGTTGCTGCAGCCGGCCTTGGCGTCACAGCTATCGTCGGTGCAAGGATTGCCGTCATTGCAGGGCAACTTACCGAGCGCGACGCACGCCCCTGACTCGCATTGATCGCCGGTTGTGCAAGCATCACCATCGCTGCATGGCACCTTGTTGTTAGTAAAGACGCAGCCCTTGAGCTGATCACAGGAATCGTTGGTGCAGGAATTTGTGTCATCACACTGGGTCGCTGCGCCAGGCAAGCAATTGCCTTGATCACAAGCGTCGTCGGTGGTGCAAACATTGTTGTCGTCGCAAGGTACGGGCGCAGCAGCGCTGTCCGTGAGCTTGTCCAGGTAGCAGCCTGTCTTGGCATCGCAGAGGTCTTTCGTACAGGGGTTGTCGTCAGAGCAATCGATCAGGTCAGTACCGACGCATTTGCCATTGTCGCAGCCATCTGTCTGGGTGCAGACATCTCCGTCATCGCAAGATAGGTCAGCCGGCACATGGTCACAGGCCGAGTTTTTCGTACAGAGATCGGTCGTGCATGGATTGCCGTCATCACAGGCGTCCTCATCGACGTCGCCGTCACAATCGTTATCGACTCCATCGCAGGTCTCTGTCACGGCAGCCGGGGCCAAACAGGTCGCTGGCTCATCGACAACCTCGCATTTGGCGGAGCCGCTGCATCCCTGGGCGGACTGGCACAGAGCCGAGAGCCCAAGCTCAACGGCATTGCCGGTGCACGAGCAGATTCGGGAGGCTCCCTGCTTGTCGACCGGTACGCACTGATCGACCGTTTGATCTGCGACGTCGGTGATCGATTCACAGGCGTAACCGCTCGGGCAGTCTTTGGTGTCACTGCAAGCGGTGCCGCAAAAAGCAACCGTCGTCGAAGCGACACAGCGTGCGTCTTCACTGCCGTTGCCTTGACACTGTCCATTGTCGGTACAGGGAGTACAGAGTCGCGCGTAAGGGGATACGCAGACGTAGACGGTGTCTCCACCACTGGGTACGGCCGAGCATGCATAGCCTTCAGGGCAGTCTTCAACGCAGCTGCTCGCACAGCGCTTGCCAGCTGGAGTCTCCAGGCAGATCCCCAGATTGCAATCCGGTCCGGTCTGACACGGACATCCAACTCCACCGGGGCAATCATTCGCAGAGGTCTGGTCGACCTCGATGATGTCGCTCAAAGACGTGTCTGCGCTGGTGCTATCCGCTGGTTCACTTTGATCAGTGAGGGTGCCATCGACCGTCGCATCGACAGATCGACTGCTCGATACGTCCATAGAGTCGACAGCCTCATCTGCAGAGCTACAGCCCCAGATAAAAAGAGTCAGAACAAATATTTTACCAAATGGAGTGCAGCTTCTTACAAGCATCATCAGTCTCCGCAGATGAGGGCTTCATCAAAAGAATAAGGCAGGCCGTGATGGGTAGATAATACCGAATTTCCAACATCAATTGCACATGGTCCAGATCGTTAGCTTCAGTGGTCGCCAAATTCGAGGATAAAATGGTGTCTATGCGTTCTAATCGATGTGTTTTATCTCCATCATTATTTCTGACTTCAGACGAGTCCTGCTGGAGTGTGAAGTTCGACACATCTGCGGTAAGGGCGCTATACAAAGCCTTGCCTCGGCACGACAGCTGCCGTGATCAAGCCCGGCGGTATACAGGATGCCGACGTTCGCTCGATTGGATGAATGAGATGGCGATAGCGATGACGACCAAGCGAATGGTATGGCTGTTGTTGCTGCTCGCAGGATGCGCCGAGTTGGGCGATCCGACGCCTCTTCGCACAGGAGCCGTCCAAAATCGGTCGACGCAGTTTAATGAAAAAAAGATCCCCGTCTTCGAACAACTCAGCCAAAGTCGCGATTCCGATGTGCTGCGCCTGGTGTCCTACAACGTCGAAAAAAACAGTGCTTTTGAACCCGGCGATCCACAACAGCAGCGATTTATCCGCCTCGTCCAAGCGCTAAAGGCAGACATCTATGCGCTGCAAGAGGTCTCTTCGAGTCCCAAAAAAGTGATCAAATGGTTCAATGCCAACGCGCCGCTCGCCTCAGGAGGATCGTGGTTCGCTTATGAGGCTGGCTCGACCATGACGGTGAGCCGATTTCCCAAGATCCACCATCGCCCGACGACCTCACCGGACAGCGGACGTAAAGTTGGTTTGACGTCATTGGATGTGCCAGCATCCATCTGGCCACGCCCCTTGTACGTCATCAACACTCACTTGACTTGTTGCGGTGATGGGCAACTAGAGCGCCAACGACAAGCCGACAGTATCGTCGCCTGGATTCGTAGATTGAGAGCGGGTCTGGGGCCCGTGACGCTAGCGGCCACTGACCCGCTGGTGATTCTCGGCGATCTCAACCTAGTCGGACAGACGCTACCGCTAGAGACCTTATTAACGGGAAATATCGACGATGAAACATATTGGGGACAAGACGCAGCGCCCGACGGCGATGGTTCAGCGCTCGCTGATCTCGCGCCCACACACAACGGCGATGGACTCGCTCGCTGGACTTGGCGAAACGACTCGGGCTCCTTCGCTCCGGGTAGACTCGATTACATCCTCATCTCTGACAGCGTACTTCGGTCAGTCTCTTCGGCCGTTTTAAACACGACCTCTTTGAGCGACGAGCAGCTCACGTCCTTGCAACTCGAGCGGCTCGATGTCGGCAAAATGCGGGTCAAAGGCGGATTGTCTCTCGACCATTTGCCACTCATCGCTGACCTTCGCTGGGTTCAACCGAAGTGAAGCGACAGGTCGGTAGAGTAGATCTTTGTCTGGATTGATACGTCTGAACGCAATGAGCAATACGTTTCCTCACCCAGGAGCCAAAGATGACGTACACGCCCAACAGCCTCAGTCGCTGCATGTGGGTCATGCCATGGTGCCTTGTACTCTCGGGTTGTGTCGGAGTCGGTCCACTCTCTCCAAAGAAATCCTCCTCCCATCCCTCTCGAGTGATGAGCGGGTCGATTCAACGAACTGACGGCGCTGAGCAATATCGAAGCGAAAGTCCTGAGCATGCTCAGGTGGCTTTGGAACTCAAAGCGCTACCGGTGCATCCGAAACTCGCTGAACGGGTCCTCAGTAACGGCTTGACTGTACTCGCCCTTGACCGAGGCCGACCGGAGTCAAAGGTCCTCATGTGGTTGGTGGTTCGAGCGGGTTCGCGACATGAAACTCAAGCGGACCGGGGCAGCGCTCGTGTCCTGCAACATCTGGCATTCGGCGGTGATGAGGCTCTGCCGAAAGATGTGATTGACGCTTGGTTTAGCAAACGAGGCTCACGAGCCGATCCGGATCTGCACGGCTACACCTCTCACGACGAGACCGTCTATCAACTACAAGTAGCGGCAAATGACGACGACGCTCTCATATCTGGCCTGAAGATCCTACGCCATTGGGCAGCAGAGATGTCTGTATCTCAACCCCTTGTTCGCGCAGCGATGAAGTCGCTAGGCAAGACACAATACCGGCAAGATCATCCGGCCGCTCAAGCGGCAGCTGTGCACAAAAAGGCCGTACTCAAAGGCTGCTCTTATGCCCCCAAAGGCCCGGTCGCAAACCTACCGAAGGGTAGCATTTCGCGTGAGCAAGTAGTGCGTCGTTACTATGAGCGATGGTATCGCCCGGACAACGCTGCGCTGATCGTGGTCGGTCCGGTCCGTGCCAAACAAACCATCGAGCGGATCGAAGAGAGCTTCGGCAGCTGGCGATCGCCCAACGCACCGCTCACCAAGATACGCGATGACACCTCGCTGAAATCAGCGCAACTACGCGTATCTCGCTATGCAAACAAAGCGCTACAATCCAACCGCATCTCCTTAATATTGAGTCGTCGCGCAGAGATCGTCAGTCACCGAGCGGCTTACGCGCAAACTCTTCGCCGCCGCATGAGTATTCGCATGCTCAATCTACGCTTGCAGGCGGTATCGAAACAGCGGCGCTTTGGAGCCGGTCAAGTCGGTGCGTTTCACAGGCGCTGGGTCAAATCGATCCAAGCGACCGTACTGAGCGCGAGTGGTCAAGTGAGCCAGCTGCCCGAGCGGATCGCTCTGATCAATCGCGAGCTAGAGCGAATCAGCAGGCATGGCTTTACGCCACAACAAATCGGCGACGCCAAGGCTTGGGTGCTCGCGCGTATTCGCTCAGAGGCTACTCGGCGTCACACCATCGCAAATCGTCGACTAGCTCATGCGTTGGTTCGCCACGCGACCCGGGCAGACGCGATGATGTCTCTCGAGCAGGAACTCAAGCTCTGTGAAGAGATCGTGCCAAACATCACAGCTCAAGAGCTTCGAGACACTGTCAACGCATGGGCCAATCGCTCCGATCGGTTGGTGACACTGTCTTGTCGCAACTGTGACGACGGCTTATCAGATAGAGTTCTCGCTCGGTCGGCGACCTGGCCCAAAGATAGGCCCCTATCTCCTTGGGTTGACGGTCCCCCTGATGCGGAGTTGCTTTGGAACCTGCCTACCCCAGGCACGATCATCTCACGAAACCACCTCGCAGCCGCCAACCTCTTTAGATGGCAACTCAGCAATGGAGCAGAGGTCGTCCTCAAAACAACGCCAGGGTCAACCACCGCCATTCGTTTCGAGGCGATCGCTCCAGGCGGCTGGTCGCTAGGCTCGACGGAGCATATCGCCAGCGCCAAAGCGTCAGCGTCATTGGCCAACGCTTGCGGGCTTGGCGCGTGGAGTGCCGATCAGCTACGAAAGCGGCTCAAAAAATCCGACGTCGTTGTAAAATTTAGGCTCTCCCATCTCGACCACGGTCTCCGAGGTCACGCCCCCGCCAAACACATCGCTACGCTGCTTGAGGCCGTTCATCTGCACTTTGGCCCCCTTCGAAAGGACCCCGATGCCCAACTCATCTGGCGCAAAAACCGAGAAGCCCAGATACAAAGGCGCGGGCTACGTTGGCGAGCTCGTTTGTACGACCAAGTCCGCGCGATGTTGTATCAAGGCCATCCCAAAGGTCGGGTACCCTCGCTGAGGGAACTCGCTGAAGTAGACTCCTCCGACGCATTGAAGTTTCTCCGAGCCCGGTTTCAGCAGGCCAACGGCTTTCGCTTCATTGTCGTCGGTGATCTCGATCCACGGCGTTTCGAGGCGCTCTTGAGGATCTATATCGCGAGTCTTCCAAGCGGCGCCGCAGACCAACGTCGCGATGACGGTCTGAAGATCCATGCTCGCGGTAAGCTCACGTTGTCTTCGACGCAAGTAAAGCGCGCAACTCGAATTGTCTATTTCTCGCAACCCTCTGCGTGGACTTCAACCAAAGCGAACCACCTCAAAGAACTCGCTCGTGCGCTAGGAGATTGGTTGCCTTCAGTCGTTGAGATTTCCCCAAAGGACCTCAAGGTCAGCGCATCTTTTGAGCGTTGGCCTACAGGCCATTTCAAGTTGGCGATAGAGCTTCGTTGCGCGGCCGCGGATCTGGAGACGACGACGAGTTCGTTGTTGCGCGCCTTACAACTTGTTCGCCAACAGGGCATCTCTCCTCGACATTCGTCCAAACTGAGTGTGTCCACGAGTCTACAATCTCGCTCCATCTCCAAGCGCTCTCAGAGTATCGATGCTCTTCGATGGCGCCGTCGTCTCGCTCGAGGACACCTTGCAAAGACGCCGTTGTCTGCTTTGGCGCCAAAGCGGTTGGTTGTGGCTTCAAACACAGATCTGCAGGCCATCGCGAAGCTCGCGCTGACTCCTGAGAGCTTCTTGACCGTGACCTTGTTGCCCAAATGAAGCTGTTCAATCGGTTGTGGTGCGCGATACACTTGGGACGGACCATCGCCCTTGTCCAACCCCGAACCCCCATGAGTCCACCGTGAGCATCGACTACAACACAGAAGTGAGCACCATTGACGGTCAACACAAAGACCTCAGCGAATATAAAGGACAGTTTTTACTCGTGGTCAACGTCGCGAGCCAATGTGGTCTAACTCCCCAATATGGCGGCCTTCAGAAGCTCTACGAGCGTCTACAAGATCACGGTTTTGTGGTCCTCGGGTTTCCTTGCAATCAGTTCGGTCAGCAGGAGCCTGGAGCCGATAGCGAGATCCAGCTCTTTTGCGAAACCCACTTTGGGGTCTCTTTTCCGATGTTTAGCAAGGTCAAGGTCAACGGCCCAAACACGCACCCTTTGTGGCGCCAACTCAAAAGCCAAGCGCCAGGTCTGATGGGCAGTCGAACTGTGAAATGGAACTTCACCAAATTCCTCGTGAGTCCTGAGGGAGAGGTAATGAAACGGTACTCTCCGCAAACATCGGCCGAACAAATCCTCAACGAGTTGCAAGAGTTGCTCGATGAACCGCAGTCCTGATCGAAGACTTCTCCAACCATGAACCAACACGTCCCATACGCCCGTTGGCGTCGGGTCAAAATCAAAGAACATCTGAGCACCAAAGGCTCTGCTAGTCGAGGTTGATGACCATGGAATTGCGAGCGTTCGCAGAGGAGATCTTGTTGGTACCCAGCTTGTCCGCCAAGCTCACCGACGGCGGCCGCTTGACTGACAAAGCTCCCGGCGAACCCAAGCGCGTCGATGAGCCGGCCAGACCCGCCCATCTATCGCTGCGCTCGGAGCGCAAACCACCGTCTTTTCCGAGCGCGAACCAACTTCACGACCCAGAGGCGCGTGCACGGGCCCTGCACACCTTCGCCAACCATGAGCTTTTGGCACTCGAACTTCTAGCCTTGATGTTGCTGCGATTTCCTGACGCGCCCAAGGGTTATCGAATGAGTCTCGCCGCAACCATGCTCGATGAGCAACGCCACTTGCGTCTGTATCTGCAGCGCATGAAAGAGTTGGGAGTCGAGTTTGGCGACTATGGCTTGAGCGCGTTTTTCTGGGACGCACTGGCAGAGGTCCCTTCAGCCGCGAGTTTTGCCGCGGCGATGGGGATGACTCTTGAGCAGGCGAACTTGGACTTTTCGAGGCACTTTTCCCGGGCGTTCGAAGCATCAGGAGATCACCGATCAGCGGCGATCTTGCGACAGATTTACCAAGATGAAATCGGCCATTTGCGACAGGGGCGGCGCTGGTTTGATCGGCTCAATGAGGTGCCACTTAAAGAAGCGGACGAAACCCTCTATGCGCGATGGGCTCAAGCCCTTCACCCGCCGATGACTCCCGCTCGAGGGCGAGGAATCGAGTTTGACGATGAAGGTCGTCGTAAAGCGGGCCTGCCTGCGAACTTCATCGAAGAGGTGGCCCTCGCTCGTCACAGCCGTGGACGTCCACCAGTTGTGTACTGGATGAACCCAGCCTGTGAGCTGCGAATGGCCCATCCAGGGCCCTTGCCTCAAGCCGCACTGACTTTGGAGCGAGACCTACAGAGCTTACCGGTCAGCTGGGCCAAAGCCGATGATGTGGTCTTGGTGCGCTCGAAACCTCCTTTGGATCTACAACGACGATGGGTTGGAGCCGGCCTTGAGTTGCCGCAGTGGGAAGTGCTCACCGATGACCAACAGATTGCCGCCTCGCTGCTCGACAGGCTCATCGCGGATATCAGACCTTGGGCGTGGGACTCCGAGGCTCGTCAACTCCTCGCGCCGCTCATCGACAACGTCGGCCACCCACAAAGTCAGGCCAACGATACCCTCATCGAACCTGTCGCGATGCAGCGACGACTCGAACTCCATCGGAAAGACAAGTGGCAGCGACTCACTGAGCAATTTTGTGGCCCAGAGCATACGCCGCACGTCTGCACCGCTATCGAAGAGCTGCAACACTATGTGGCCAATCACAGTCATACGCCGCTGATTGCCAAAGCCCCTTTAGGCAGCGCAGGTCGAGGTGCGCTGCGAATCCCACGCCGGCAGATGAGCGAGCCTTTGACTCAGCCAGAGCAAAGATGGCTCACGCGAACCCTTCAAAGACAAGGCAGCGTCGTCATCGGTCCTTGGTTGCCTCGAGTGGTAGACCTGAGCGTGTTGCTCAAAGTCGGCGTCGATGGACAGGTCGATGTGCGAGGTGTAAGTCGCTTTTTCACCGACGCCAGGGGACAATATAGTGCGACCGTTTTGGGTCCCGCTACCGTCGGTCTTGAGTCCAAAGTGCGCGCGTTTTGGCACGGTGGCAGCGACCGTCAGCAAAGCGTCTTGGCACGTCTAAGCACGGTCGCCCAGCAGGTCGGCGAAGAGCTTTATGAAGCAGGGTTTTGTGGTCTCGCCGGAGTCGACGCGTTGATATGGCGGGATGAAACTCTGAGGCTCCTGCCTCTGTTAGAGGTGAACCCCAGACGCACCATGGGTCACGTCGCTTTGGATCTACAGAGAAACATGGCCGCCGGTCACAGCGGACTGCTGTTAATGCTCGGCCGCCCAGCCCTACGTGCGTTAGGGGTGTCGAGTCTCAATGAGGGCTACCAGGTGTTGACCGAGCGCGTCGGCCCCCTGCAGACCAACAGCGCGGGTAAGCTGAGCAAGGGTGTTGTTGCGCTGGCGGATCCGACTCAAGCGCAATTGAGTTTGCCTCTATGGGTTGTCTGTCAGCGGGCGCCTGCCCTGATCGAAGCGATGAGGCCCTTAAACCTGCCATGGAGCGGCGCGCACCCCTCGCCCTTCGAGCAACTGTGACCTGAGTTGCAAATCCTTCGATATTTGTCCTGACTGAGTCGAATTTCACGGCGCTTTGCACTACAATCAGTGCGTTCGAAGCCATCCGGGAGAGCTGCCTCTATGCCATTGGTGATCTATCGTAGCCATCGGACCGAACGCCTGGCCCGAGCCCTGAGCCGACACTTATCCACAAGCACCTTCGACCCCTTCGATACGCTAAGGGTTGTGGTGGGAAGTCGCGGCATGGAGCAGTGGCTTCGGCAACAGTTCGCGAGCCACAATGGAATCTGTGCTCAAGTACGTTTTCCTTTCCCACGACAGGCAATTGATGAAGCCATCGGATTGTCCGACGCGTTGTATGGCCCCGAGGGTGTGGTGCGCGATCAACGTCATCTTATCGGCCTGGTCATCAAAGCGATGCGTCAGATTCGAGACAAAGCCGAGTTGCAGCAGGGACTGAGCCTGGTCAACAGCTACATCGGCCAGAGCACCGATGCCAGTGAGCCCGTCAATGCGCTTGAGTTGACGCTGGCAACCGAGATCGCTGAAGAACTCGACGCTTTAATCCGCAAGCGACCCGATGTCGCAAGTGCCTTTGTCCACTCCGAATACCCTGAGGGTGGTTGGTTTGGAGCGCTGACACGAGAGCTGCTCGGAGACATCGATCCATGGCAAGTCCGGCTGCAAAGATGGCAGCAGATTTGTTGCGGCGAATCATGCCAACGAGGACACCTGCACGTTTTTGGACTTTCCGCGCTCGGCGGCGATGACCTCACCCAACTCGGTATGCTCGCGAAGATGCCCGACTTTGTGGTGTCGCTGTACTTGCTGCAGCCTTCTCCGATGTCCACGGCGGACGAGGCGACGGCCGCTGGTGTCTTTCACTCCCTGAGCAAAGAGCTGCGCAAAGGGCTGGTCAACGCCATCACCATCTCAGACCAAGAGGCGGCCCTGGCCTTGGTCCACGAGCAAAACCATCCACTCTTGGCTGGTTTCGGTCGCCTCAACGCTGACAGTGAACGGCTGCTTGGCGGTATTGTCGAAGCCTTGGAGCTTGAGGTCTACGAGCACGAGCTTTTTGATGGCGCTGGTCACACCGATATTGACGACCGATCTCAAAGTGTACTGAGCCGTCTACAGCAGGGTCTATTGCAAGCCTCACAGTTGCCCTCATTGCCTTTGATGGACGACGACAGAAGCGTGACCTTTCACCCTTGTTTTGGACCAACGCGACAGGTGGAGATGCTGCGCGATCTAATCGAGCACGCTTTCGCGAGTCACGATGGTGGCAGCCCGTTGATGCCTCGAGATGTGCTGGTCATGACGCCGGACATCCCCACTTTTGGTCCTCTCGTAGAGGCAGTCTTTAGTCGTCATCCAGCCATCGCCGTACAGGTGAGTGACCTGGCTCTGCAAGCCAACAACCCCTTCGCAAGAGCTTTGAGTACCCTATTGAGTATCGCCAACGATCGCATGACTTTGTCCATTGCGATGGAATTGATGGAGATCTCTGTCGTTCAAGCTCAGTTTGGATTGAACGACCAAGAGGTCCAACGCGCTGCAGACCTACTGACGGACGCTGGCGCACGGTGGGGGTTTGACGCAGACGACCGCACACGAGCAGGGCAACCTAGCCAGCATCAACACACCATCGATTTCGCACTTGAGCGCCTTGTGCTGGGCTCGATGTGTAGCGATGAGATGCACGTCATCACATCGGGTCATCCAACGACACCCCACCTCCATGCACCGATGGCGCGGAGCGGGTTGGAAGAGGGTCCGTTAATCGGCAAAATTGTGCGCGTACTCGAAACCATCCGTTGGCATGTGGCAGAGATTCGCAAGGGACCGAGGCCCGCTCAACAGTGGCTGAGTCTGTGCCTCAACGCTTTGGATGAATTGACGGCTGTTGGCGACAGACAAGGGTGGCTCTGGACTCAAACGGTCGACGCGATTGAAGGGATGCTGCCGGAGATCGACGACGTTGAGCTGAGCTTCGATGCGCTGCAACAGACCATCAAAACCCAATTTGACCGTGGCTCTGGCGGTGGACGTCCAATCGCTGGCGCGGTGACCCTGTGCGCCATGGAGCCCATGCGTAGCGTTCCTTTTCGTGTGATCGCATTGTTGGGGATGGATGATGGGGCATTTCCTCGAGCGCATATTGGGCGTGCCTGGAGCCCGATGGAGGGATCAACGCGACTCGGCGAGCATCAACGACGAGATGTCGACCTACACCTCATGATCGAAGCCGTGTTGAGCGCTAGGCAACGATTGATGGTGTTGTGGTCTGGTCATGATCCACAGACAGGGACGGAACTGCCCCCAGCTTCGCCCATAAACGTCCTGCGTGAGGCCGTCGACAACGCTATGCACGCCGATACCGAGCACATTTCGGCCAGTGACGCTTTGAGCTTTGCGAGCACCTTGCACCCATGGGCCAAGGACAATCACACGAGCATCGGTCGACAGTATCGTCCCGAGCAGCCCCTATCTTTCGAGCCATCACTGAGCGCCGCGGAGAGCGACAATCTCGCCAAACCAGGACTTGAATTCGGTCAAACGCCGGTGCGAGAGACACAAATCGATACGCAATCACTCGCCAAAGTTTTACAAAATGGCGCGCGCGCGCTGCTTCGCAATCGCGTGGGGATTCGAGACCCTTGGCTTCAGACAGGCCGTGAAGACCGCGAACCCTTTTCATTGGGCTCACAGCATGACTCGTTGGCAATCGAACTCGCAGAGCAATTGTTAGTCGCGCCCGCGACGGACCAGCAGGCCTTGATCCAACATCATTTTGATGTGGCGAACGCGAGCGGCTATTTGCCTCATGGCGCGGCCGCACAAAGCGCTTGGCAACAAGTGACCAATAGCGCAGCCCAGTTCATCGAAGCTCGAGACAAGGTTTTTGCGGATTGTCATGTGACGAGCGAATCCGCGGTGCGTAGTCGTGTCCAAGTCTCGCGACGACAAGGCCAATTTGGCATGATTACGTCTCGCGAGACGCGGCTTGACCAGTGCTCTATGTCGGGCTCGCAGACCAAGACAATCCTCTGGCGTGTGATAGGAAAAAAATGGTCTGACAGAGCGCTTGGCCGCTGCTGGCTCGACTTGTTGGTCTTCGCGGCCAGCCGTCGTGGCGACGACAGGATCGATGGATTGCTTGTGAGCGATGCTAAATCGACGATTTGGCTCAAAGCTCCAACTCAAGCGAAGGCATCAGAGCTGTTGGAAAACGCGCTTGAAATCTACGATTTATGTCACGACAAGCCCGTCGCTCTCTTTCCCGTCGCTTCTTCAACCTTAGCCAGGAAACTCATTGAGGTTCACCCGTGGACGACGGGACCGGTCGAATCGGTGATCGACGGCATCATCGAGTCCTGGGCGACAGAGCCCGATTGGCGCCGACGAAAGTTGATTCGAGATATTCGAACCGCCTTTGTCGGCAATTCACGAAGCTCATTTTTCGACCTGGCCGAAGCATCAGTCAGGCGATGTTTTGACTTAGAGGATTTCGACCGCGCCCTACCGGAGTCAGGACCTATCGATCCGCAGGGATGGATGCGGATGGCGCTCCGCGTCTGGGGCGAAGCGATAAATGCGGGAAGCAAGGTTTCGTCAAAAAATCTGCAAGGGTTTGTCAAAGCCTCGATGGAGGCAACATGAGGACGTGGGATCCCAAATCGCCTCTGCCGCACCGTGGTACATGGCTACTAGAAGCGAGCGCTGGTACGGGCAAGACGTGGCAACTTGCTAGTTTAGTCTGTCGTTTGGTCATCGCTGAGCGAATCCCGATCGAAAAGATCTTGGTCTTGACCTTTACCAACGCCGCCACAGCAGAGTTGACTGAGCGAGTCCGTCAGCGATTGATCGAAGCGATACAAGCACTCGATCAAGCCATCGAGACAGGTGTCATTTCACAGGACCCTGTGCTGGCGTCTCTATGCGCTACGGTTAGTGATCTCCGAACGCAAGATGAGCTTCGACTACGCAGGCTCTTAGGACAGGCTGCTGTCGCACATTTCGACCGGGCGACCATCTTTACGATTCACGGCTACTGCCAACGCGCGTTGACACAGATGCCCCTTGAGACCGGGCAACCGACAGATTTGACGCTCACCGCTGAGATGCGTGAAGTCTACGATTACGTCAGCGCAGATATCCGTTCACAAGCACACAGCCATCTCAGCGTCGAACAACTCAACTGGGTTGCGCCCTTGCTCAACGAGCTGACGTATTGGGTCAAGCAAGCCGATACGGCTCGGGGCATGGATTTGCGGCCCTCGCCCACGGACGACAATTTGGTCGATGCAGTCCGACGTCTGTGGGCAGGATCAGACGCTATCCGCACATTTTGGAGCGACCATGGCGGTGGTCAGCAGATGCTGCAAGATCTCAAAGAGGCCTTCGAACAACACAAAGTTGAAAACAACAGAAAACGGTCGGTCGTCGTCTTTTCCATCCTGAAAAAAAATGTGGACGCCTGGGTCGCGGCGGGATGTCAGCTCTATCAGATGATCCCCAAGGCCATGGATTTCATACCCAAAAAATTGGGTAACATTTGGCCTGCCAGCGTCGAGGCCAAACTACAAGGCTCTGATGTTGCCCTTCCCGACAGCGTGATGCGCTGGCAAGAGCTCTTCGAACGTGAAGTGCCCAGTGTCGCCGCGGCGCTCATGGTCGAAGCGGGCAGACGTATCGATGCGCGCCTCAGCCAACTTCAAAGCACCAACTTTTCAACGCTTCTGAGCCGGTTGGCCAGTGCATTGGCGCCCGACAGCGACACGCACATGCCTCTCGCGAAGGCTTTACGTGCTCAGAGTTCTGTCGCTCTGGTGGATGAATTTCAGGACACTGACCCCGCCCAATGGACAATTTTGCGGACCCTGTTTCACGACCAACCGAATCATAGGCTCTGGCTAATTGGAGATCCGAAGCAGGCGATTTATGCTTTTCGAGGCGCAGATGTCTACGTGTATCTCCACGCCCGCAATCTGACACAATCTAATGCTGATCTCGGCTCGCCCGGCCGCTACACAATGAGCCGAAATTTTCGTTCAGATCAGCGCTTTGTCGAGGCGATGAACGCCTTGTGGTCCAAGAGTCCCCAAGGGTTTGGGCAACAAGAGATCGAGTACATCTCAGTCGATACGCCCAGCGGAACTCCACCATGGCGTCTACAGGGCATATCAACCGCGAAACAGAGCGCCGCAGACCCAAGCAAACGCCATCCTATTGAGATTCGCTGGCTCCATGAGCGCGGCGACTGTGACGAAGATGAGGTGCTTTGGCCCTTTGCTTACAAGGAAGACGCGCACAGCGCGGCGGCACGATGCTGCGCTGAAGAGGTCCTGACCCTGCTCAATGACACGGCGCTCACGGACCATAGGGGCACGCCCCATGCCACAGAGCCGAAAGATATCGCCGTCCTGGTCTACAGTAAGATGCATGGCAAGCTGGTCAAGCAAGCGCTGCAACAACTGAATATCCACGCGGTGACGGGTGCCCAAGGCTCCGTATTTGCCAGCCCAGCGGCCGACTGGCTCCAGAGACTCATCGAAGCGTTGCATCAACCTCATGACCTGTCTCGCACCATGTCCTATGCATCCTGTCCGGTCGGGGGCTGGAGCTTACAACGGCTGGTGACCCTTCGAGAGGCTGGTCTTAGCGCGCCAAAACAGGACATAGAGCGATGGGATCAATGGCTCCATAGCCTGCGAATAAGCGCCTCGAAGTGGTATCGACAAGGAGTCTCCGGTGCCTTCGCGACGATGGCCAAATGGAGTTGTTTTCCCCAATCGCTTCTCACTCAACCCGACGGTGAGCGTCTGGCAACAGACCTGCGACACCTCGTTGAACTCTGCCACGAAATCCAGCGACAGCATCAGATGAGCCCGCAGCGCTTGTTGGCGTGGTTGAGCGAGCAACGCGACTCCCAAAGTGAACGGGACGCCACTAAGCTTCGGCTTGAGTCGCAAGCAAACGCGGTGCAAATCGTCACCATCCACAGTTCAAAGGGACTTCAGTATCCCATTGTCTTGGCGCCTTTTGTCTGGACTCTGACGCCTACAATCAGACCCAAAAGTGCTCAGCCCTATCATCCTAAGGATGCGCCGAACACCTGCACAATCCATGTAGCGAACCCCTCTTTACCGGCATCGAAATCAGCCCGAGACCGTCACAAAATCGAGTTGCACCAAGAGCAAACTCGATTGCTTTACGTCGCGATGACTCGAGCGAAGCACCACTGCGTCATGTGGGCGACAAGCGCGGGCAAAGAAGCGGGCCGAGACGCAATGACCAGGTTGATGACGCAACCCGGCGATGAACAAGAACGCAACGATCTACGCATGAGCGCTGTGAAAAGCAGTAGAGGTAAGGGCGCAAGCGACCAACAAGCAAAGCTACAAGCTGCACAAGCCGCTCGACGCGTCTTAACCCGGTGGAAAGAACGATTTGCCGACGCGAACCTCAACATCAAATCTCAGCATCCTCGATGGGATGCAAAGATGAGTTGGTCGCCCCGGACGCCGCTTGGCAACCCGAAGGTGTCACATGCAAAGCGGTCGCGGCGCTTTGACCGTTGGTCCAAAGCCAGCTTTAGCAGTCTGAGCGGCACCATCCGTGGTGAAATTGACCTCGAGATGGTCTCTGTTGGGGCGGAGCAGGACAGATTGCGAGGCGGTCATGACCAACGCGAGGTCGCAACGAGACCGACGATCAACGAGCCGCAAGGTCTCCCAGAGGAAAGTCTTTTAACGATGAACGCAGGACCACAGGTTGGTGTTTGGATCCATGCCATCTTGGAACACATCGACTTTGTCGGCGCAGACGACCCGGCAGATGCTCTACCGATTCCAAAGCCTGACGCTCCGGCAGCAGATCTGCCGAGCCTAGTCACTCGATTGGGCGCCCAACATAGCCACACCAACCCCCAGGACCACCAACGGGTGATGAGCAGTCTTGGCGGGCTGCTCAAAACATCGCTTTATGATGATTGTGCTCCCAACGATTGGGGGCTGCCCAAAACGTTTTGTCTGGCTGACATCGCCGCGAACGATCGGCTCGATGAGCTTCGTTTTGACCTGGGCATCGCGAGTTCTGATGGACAAGTGGGCACTGAGAACAATCAAGCGCTGGGATTTGATGTCGAGCGATTCATCTCGGCATTGAGGGCTGAGTCAGAGCGATATCCAGACGATTCACCGACGCATCGATGGTTGGTGAGCTTCACCGATGACCAAGGAGCCAAAGCCCTGCGCAATACATTGAGCGGCCTGACGGGGATTCTCACTGGCATCGTCGATCTGGTGTTTCGATATCGCGATTCACAAGGCTCGTTGCGTTATTACATCGCTGACTACAAGAGCAATCGTCTGCACTCATCCACAGAGAACCAATTGAGCAGGGCGCTCGCTGCCTATGAGCGGCCTCAGCTTGCAGGCGTGATGGCAGAGCATGACTATTACCTTCAGAGCCTGCTCTACACGGTCGCGCTTCATCGACTGCTCAAAGAGCGGCTACCTGAATATGACTATGCTAGTCACTTCGGTGGCCATCTGTACCTCTTCATTCGAGTCTTTGGCCAGCACCAAACCGGCGAGAACGAAGGCTCGCTGGGCGTATTTCATGACCGATGGTCGCGCCCCTTGATTCAAGCGGTTGATGAGGCGCTCACGGGTCGAGGAGCTCCAAGATGATCTCCTCAACGCCGCTCACGACTCGGCTACGTCACCAACTGCAGAGCCGCACGCTCCGAGAGGCCGTGTCTCAAGGACGCCTGACGGTCGAGAGTTTGGCTCGGCTCGATGTGCTCGCTCGCCTCTATACCGACGCTTGGGCGCCGGATGTGGCCCCATGGTTGGCGGCGGCGATCCATTGCCCTCAACAAGGTCATGTCGGAGTTCGCATCAATACCGAACATTGGCGAGCGCTGGGCTCAGTGCAGCCGCAACGACTGGCTGAGTTGTCTTGCGTGACCGCGCTCAGCCAAGCAAACCAAGACGCGGCCGTTCAGACCCCATTTGTACTCTTTGACGACCCACAGAGTTATCCAGAGCCTTTGTTGATGACGCAGCGCCTATGGCGCACCCAAAAGGCTCTCGTCAATGCGCTGACAACACTGATGAGTACGTCGCTCGAACCCATCGATCATCTCGAGACCAAGCTCGACGCCCTCTATGGCTCGGACTCTAGTGAGGCCAAAAGAGCTGCCGCCTTGGTCGCCAACAATCGCTTTGCGGTGATCAATGGTGGACCGGGCACCGGCAAGACCTGGGGCATCAAACGGATCTTGGCCCTGTTGCTCAGTGAAGCACATCGAAACAATCAACACCTGGAGATTTGTCTGACTGCTCCCACCGGAAAAGCAGCGGTCAGACTCAAAGAAGCGATCGGCGAACAACTGATCTTGCTCAGAGATTGCGGCGTCGATGAAAGGGTGATTGATCAGCTGACATCGCTCGTTCCCTCGACCTTGCACAGAGCGCTCGGTAGCAATCCTGCACAACCCCAACGCTTTCGACGTGGAGCCGATCTACCTCTTGGCGCCGATGTGGTGGTCGTCGATGAGGCCTCCATGGTTGATATCAATGTGATGCGACATCTATGCGAAGCGGTCGCCATGGGACCGGGGCGATTGATCTTGCTGGGCGATCCCGATCAGCTTACGAGCGTAGGCGCAGGCTCAGTATTGAGCGACCTAGTCGCGGCTCATCAATCCGGCCAAAGCTCCTTAGAGCAGCAAATAGCGACGCTAAAGACCTCGCATCGATTCGCACAGGCCGCTTCGATCAACTGCGTCGCAACCTTGCTGCAGACTCACCAATCAGACGCGATCGCGTTGGCGTTTGATCTCTTTCGCGCTATCGCGAGCAAAGATCCTCGCTGGCGCTCGCAGTGCTTGGCAGATCCCCTAGAGGCAGATGGACAGCCCAGACGCTTTGTCTGGCAAAAGACCACAACGTCTGCGCTGTCTTCGACCCAACTCGATGAACTCGCAACCGGATATCTAGCCCGGAGCCAATCGCAATACCCACGCCGGGCTCCTGGCCCGATTTGGCAGATCCTCGAGGCAATTGATGCCGACGAAGACCTCTCGGATCCACATGTCCAACAAAGATGTCTGCAGTCGCTGCACAACTATCGGGTCCTGTGCGCCCACCGCAATGGACCGCGAGGCGTACAGGGGATAAACGAGGCTTTGTCGGCACGAGCACGAGCCCTTTTGGGGTCACGGGCCACGATGACGCCAAGCGGCCATTGGCTTGGCCAACCAATTATGATTACCCGCAATGCCGACGACCTCGGCCTACGAAATGGAGACGTCGGTCTTATTTTACCCAACGCGCAAGGGAGTTTGTGCGCGCTCTTTGCTCGCAATGATGAGATCGAGCACATCTCACTGGCGGCCCTACCTGCTCATCAAAGCGCATTTGCAATGTCGATTCACAAGAGCCAAGGCTCTCAATTTGGCCATGTCGCTATCGTTTTACCGGCCAAAGTGGGCTCCGCGGTGTGTACACGTGAGCTGATCTATACCGCGCTAACCCGAGCGCAGCATGATGTGTCGTGGTACGGATCTGAAGCGGTGCTCAAAGATGCGTTGAGCAAAAGAGCCAGTCGCAACTCCGCGCTGGTGAGTTTGCTACGACTTCCAACAGCCACATGACCGTCCATCCGATGAAACGAACATATTGAAATCAAACCTGTTATCTCACAAATGCGATGAGGAAAGTCAGTGAGTACCTCAGAGTCCAACTCCGATAACAGACCGGAATCAAAGCTCCGCAGCGGCCCATTACTGATGGCCGGCGCTGTAGCGGCCTTCACCTTGATGGTCGCCTGCGTCAAGATCGCTAGAGAGGAGCTCGATGCGATCGAGGTGATGTGGTGGCGTTCATTAATCGGGGTCCCTTTGGTGGCTCTGGTCGCGCGAGGCAGGTGGCGTCCCACGGAGCACAAACTGATCGGAATTCGAGCGCTCTTGGGCTTCGGTGCCATGGGCTGCTTTTTCACAGCGGCCAAAGGGTTGAACCTAGCCGATCTCTCACTGATTTCACGGCTTCAGCCGGTGCTCGTGGCCTTGGTTGCACCGCTGCTACTCGGCGCGGGAGAACGCTCCACGACTCGAATTTGGATCGCGACAGCTGGCGGGTTGATTGGATGTGCTGTACTCCTTCAACCCTCTGTAGAGTTTGGGAACCATTGGGGTTTATGGGCTTTAGGTGCCGCTGTTTTTTCGGCGTTGGCTCACACCACAGTCCGAGCGTTAGGCGCCTCCGAACACCCGACGACCGTGGTGTTGTGGTTTCAACTATGGGTCGCGCTCATCTCTGTGGTCTGGCTGCTTGTGCGTGACGGAGCTCCACCAGCCATCCCCCCGAGCAGGCTGTGGTTAGTCCTCGCTGGTACGGGTGTTTTTGCTTCCATTGGTCAATGGTTGATGACCGAAGCTTACCGACGAGACAAAGCCGCTCGCGTCGCTGCGGCTAGCTACGTGGGGCCACTGTGGGCACTCATGCTCGACGTTGCGATTTTCACGGTTTGGCCGAAAACCCACGTCTGGTTCGGAGGAGCTTTGATTATCATCTCCGGCTTGCTGGTCGTGTGGGCTCCACGAGGTCCAAAGGAATCTCTCCGGGGTGAGTAGACCTCTGGGGCATCGTCGCAGATCCTCTGTAATGTAGATCCTGTGATTGATAGCGTTATGATAAAAGACAGATAATCTCGCGTTGGAGAACTTCCATGGTCGCACCATCACAAACTCCTGGGACTCGGCCCAACCGTCCCGCACATACACAAGATGGGCCACAGCAAGCGAATAACGCTCAAAATCCGACTCCTCCAGGGGCACCGGGTGGTGGTTCACTCACGAATTCACTCTTTTCTGGCGACCACGTACTCGAGAGAGTCGCGCGCGGCGAGGCGCTTTTAAAGCACGGCGCGAAAGGCCCTGCAGTTCGAGCCATTCAGCAGTTTTTACTCAATCAAGGTTTTGATCTCGGCCGGCACGGCGCCGATGGCCACTGGGGTGGAAAAACCACTACAGCGGTCAAGGCGTGGCAGCGCGGCGCATCGCTGGGCGCCGATGGAAAAATCGGTAAAAACACCCTCGGTGCGATGGACAGTGGCATCACAGTTACGCCGCCCCCAGCGAGACCGACGACGCCTCAGGCCAGCAGCGGCCCAGCGGATGGAGACAGCCAGATTCCCGCGGACTTCGAAGAGATGTGGGACGCACACCCGCACAACAACTCCAGCGGCACCGATCAAAACACCTCAAGTTCGGAAGTCAATGAGGATCAAGGCTGGGACCCCGACCGCTACGCCAACACCTGTGCAGTGCGTCTTTCGGTGATGTTCAATGAACTCGGTGGAAATTTTAAACTCACCCGCGACAAAGCCAAAGCCGCTGGCCTCGATCCACGGCGCTTGCCATACAGTAAGAAGACGGGCTGGTATTACATCTTGTCCGCCCGAGAGATGTGGACCTATGTCGAACATTGGGGCGGCTCGCCAGACGAGCAATGGCCGGCAAGTGGGCGCTACAAAGATAACAGCGCATACCGCAAAGATTTCGACGACAAAATCAAACCAGAAATTGAAGGCAAAAAGGGAATTGTCGCCTTCGATAAGATCTTTTCCTATTCAGGGACAGGCCATGTCGACATTTTCAATGGCATGAGCTTGTCGGCAGCCAGCAGTTGGTACGCCTGCAAAAAGCTCAAGGTCTGGTACGTCTAATCCCCAACCTCAGGCAGCCTCGTGTCCTCTGCGCAGCCCGTTCATCTGTGGCCTGCACGCCAACGCTCCAAATGGGGCTATATCGATCAGAACGGAAATTTTTTCATCTCGCCCAGATGGCAGATGGCCGAGCGTTTCTGCGAACGCCGAGCCGCTGTGTTGACCGAGACGGGATGGGGTCACATCCATCCTGGCGGAGGCCTTGTCGGTAAAGCCTGCTACGAGGACGTGAGCCCTTTTTGTCAGGGCTTGGCCAACGTCAATCAAGGCCACGGTTGGGGAGTGGTCGATCCCATGGGGGCCTCGATCATCGACAATCGATTCGAAGGGCTCACCGCTGTTGACCAAGGATGGCTGATGGCTAGATCAGCAGGTCGCTGGGGTGTGCTCTGCGCACAGGGACAGTGGCTGGTCGAGGCGCAGTTTGACGACGCGTGGGCACCCAAAGATGGCTGGGCTCGAGTCGAAAAAAAGCAGTGGATCGGATGGATCAACAGACGAGGAGACCGTCTCAAAACGCCTGAACTCGACCAAGCAGACGACTTCCACCAGGGCTTATGCGCCGCGCTCTGGGATGGTGCTTGGGGTTTTTTCGACGCCAAGGGACAAGTCGTAGTACCAGCCCAATTCGCCGGTGTGCGCCGATTCTCAGAAGACTTGGCCGGCGTTGAGATCGATGGGAAATGGGGATTTATCAATACCACGGGACAGATGAGTATCCCCGCTCAGTTTGACGGTGTGACAGAGTTTCAGGGCGGCGTCGCCGGCGCTCAAATCAAGACCAAGTGGGGCTACATCAACGCCGCTGGTCGGTGGCTCATTGAGCCGCTATTTGATGAGGCGTTGGCCTTCGAAGGTCTGCTCGCACGGGTCCATATCAACGCCCAAGACACTTGGATCAACCGACAAGGCGAGCTCGTCTACAGCGAGCCGCGCTCCTAACTCAAGCGGCTCGGTCGGCTCCCAAAGGGGTTACATCAAGCTCATCAGGGCGCACGCTAGTGCCCAGTAAGAGCTGAAGATGTCCCCCCTCCATCCGCTCCATAGCTCCAAACTCAACGAGCAACATTAAGGGGTTGTGCATCGCCTCAGGGCAACGCCATCGCACCAAACGCAGCGAACGCACAGAGCGATTTCCGGGATAAGCGGTCGCCAAACCAAACGCGGCTGGCGCTGCGCTTTGCTTGAAAACCTGCTCGACCTCAGTGCCGGACTCATTCGTTCCACTGTGTGTTACCTGATGGACGAATTGAAGATCATTGGGCATCCAGTCGTCACCGCTGGGCGGCTCAAAGAGCCAGTTGTCTCCGCGGTCCAACATGTCCGCACGCGTGCCCAATTGAATGCCCTTTGGGGTGTAGTAGACACTGAGTTCGACCTGCCCGGCCTGGCGCCATACCAGCATCCAAAGCGATTGGTCACCCGGCATCGCAGAGAGTTGATCGATGCCAAAGAGGGCCGATTGCCAATGATCGTCTATGGCTCGCATACGGAGTGCGCTACGAACCACAAAGTCCTGACCAAAAGTCGATGCATTCGCCGCTTTCAACATGTCCGTCCACGACTGCATATCATTGACTGAAATCATGTCTCCGACCTCAACCTGAAGCCAGAAGTGAGGATGATCAGGTTCGTGCTGACGGGGGCCGGAGGGAGGGCCAACGGCGACTCTTCCTCTACGATGACGCGAGCCACTTTGACCCGAAAATTTTCGTTTGAGTCGCGTAAATACGACGACCATCGAAGCGATCATGATGATCAACACGGCCAAGGTGATGAGCTTCGATAGCCAGCCACTCGATGAACGCCGCCCATGTGATTGACTGGGGACGGCGCCCCAAAAGTACCCGCTTCGGGACATCATCAAGCGCTGCGTGGCGAAGTCTTTCATCGGTCCGTAGGCGATGACTTGCCCATCTTTTTCGATCACATAGCCGCCGGTTTTGGGACTCCACACCACTGGATATTGGCGTCCATCAAGGCTTGTGGTTTTGGGAATATAGTAAGGCCGTTTTGAGGGTTTATTGGCGAAGGTCACAGGAAATTTCGAAGAGTCCTGTGACCCTAAGAAATGCCTACTGGCGAGGGCGAAAGTGGCAAAATAGAGACCTCTTCGCATAGCACGCTGGTAGCTGCTGTACCGAGACAGTCCACTGCCAGTGTACGAGCGACCAAGGTGACGACGTCCCCAACGATGCTGACGACGACTCAACGAGCGCACTCGCCGAGAGGTCCTGGCGCGACGCGCCCGACTCGATCTGCCCTTTGAGCGAGACTTGTACGAACGCTTCGAACGTCTCGAAGCAGAGCCGCGAGAGCGGCGTGAGCGACTCCGAAAAGAACGGCTTGAGCCCCGCCATGACCGACTCGAAGAGCGAAAGCGTGAGCGCCGGAATCCACGTGCTTCGGCATCGGGCGAACTCCATTGCAGACAAGGTAGGGCCAACAAAGACATCAATACCAACAAAGCGAGCCAGGTCGGCGCTTGTCTGCGATATCGTTCGATGAGATTTGCCATCAGTGGCCCCCACGTGTTGCAGCGGTGGCGCCCTGAGGCAACGCACTCGCGTCGAAGGGGTGGTCGACGAACTCAGACGAATCTGGCTCATTGTGAGTTTCAGTGATGTCAGCGACCGGCGTCGCTTCGTGCTGATGCACCGCAGCGTTGGTTAAGATGGCGGCGGCGACGAAAGCGATCGCTACGACAGCGCCAACACCAACATTGCGGTCCCGAACCAGCTCGTCTGTGATGGCCACTGATGGAAGGAAAACCCGACTCAAAATACCGGCCAGTCCCAACAACACGAAGAGTCCCATCGTGGCGATGGCTGCGGTGATGGCGAGTTCATTGAAGAGATCACTTCCCGCACCTTGAAGCGCCGCGCGAACGATGAGCCCCTCAGCCACTAAGAACCCCCCAAAAGCAAGCCCAATCGCGGCGTTGTCGTCGTGTTCGATACGCTCGTGAAGGTCAAAAGGAGTGACGAGGTCAAAGAGCCAACCTGCTGCCAGCAATAGCACCTGTCCGCATGCCCAATAGACGACGATGTCTCTCGCCATCAACCACAACCCGTCGCTCTGTCCGGTCAGGACACCTTGGAGCATCAATCCAGTGGCGACGGCGGCTCCTCCCACCACATAAGCGACGCCGACATTCTGATCACGGCAAATCTCTTGTTGGACCACGAAGCTTCGTAACATGACGCGGTCACAGAGCCACATCGACAGCGGCGTTAACAACAAAGCAGCGACAGCGCCGGTACTGATTCCGACCAAATCATCGCTCCATTGGCCCGTTGGTCCAAAGAGCGCTCCAGCCAATGCAAAAACAATCGCCAAGATGTATCCGCCGTAAAGAACAGCAAAGGCGGGGTTGTCTACCTCGGCGATTTCATGGCGTAGCCGATAAGGTGTCAGCCAACTAAAGAGCTGACGCGCGATGAGTAAAAAGATCGCTGCCAGTAACAAACGGACAAAGGCAAAAGCAATGAGGTCGACGCTAATCATGGCCTTACAATGACACAAACCAAGGCGATCGGGCGAGCCTTAGAGCAAGGTAGCGACTACATTTGATGACGGCCGACGTGCTTGAGGTAGCGCGCAAAGCGCGACATGACCCAACGATGAAATTGAGCCTGAGTCAGTCGATAAAGCCACCAGGGTAGCGTGGGCTCATATTCGTGAATCGCAGCGATCAGCGTGTTTTCGTCGGGAACCTGTCGGAACTCAAGGCGCCCACGAAAAGTCTCTTTCGCCAGGAGACCGCCGATGACGCGCAACACTTGTCTCGAGTTGTCGCTGCGATGCCGTAGCGGTTGCAAGACGAGCAAAGGAGGCCCAAATCCAAAGAGACGAAAATGCACCTGATCATCGTCAGAGAGCTTGACGGTCAGCAGTCCCGACAGGGCTCGAGGCAACCACTTGATGTAGGCCTCCAAGGCCCATGCAGCGTCCCTGGCCTTCGGTAGCGTCATCCTTTGGACGGAGCGAACCGTCGGAGCTCCTTTTCGAGTGCCGATGAAGGCTCGCGGCTGTCGGGTCACAGGTTCTGTTAACGCCTGGCGCAGAGCCTCATCGATAGATGTGGGGGACGGATTGACCCAGAGCTTATCTGGGTCGGCGATCATCTCGTGTTTGAGCGACTCAACCAGAGGGGCGACCAGAGATTTGGGCGCACCTGTAGTGAGACTGACCCAGAGACGAGACAACCGTGGGCTGAACAGAGGTACCGGCAAGCAACGACGCTGGACTCCCATGGCCGCTGCCGTTCGCAACAGAAGTTGTCGATAGGTCACCACCTCAGGCGCGCCAAGGTCATAGGTTCGGTCGAAAGCCGTAGCATCGCCCAGTAGAGTGCCTACAGCGGCCACCACATCATCGAGAGCGACCGGCTGCATCCGTGTCGAGGTCCAAGAGGGACAGAGCATCATCGGGAGGCGATGTACGAGACGCCGCAAGATCTGAAAGGATGAACCGTTAGCGCCGAGAATGAGTCCAGCACGCAAATGTGTCACAGCAACGTTCGTATTCGCGAGGGCCAGCGCCACCTCAACCCTGCTGTGTAAGTGTCTCGATAAGCGGTCGCCACGGGGATGGAGCCCTCCCAGATAGACAATCTGCTTCATGCCCACTTTGGCAGCTGCCCTGGCAAAGTTGTCTGCACACAGCAAATCCAAATCTGCAAAATGCCCCTGCACGAGTGCGGCAGATGGCAGCATGCTGTGAACCAAATAGACCCCATAGTCTGCACCGGCCAAGCCAGATTCAGCGTCCTTGAGAGAGAACAAATCCGCGCGTCTCACCTCAGCGAAGTGAGGTGATTGCAGTACGCCCGATCGCGACAGACCGATCAGTTCGAAGTCATGGGACAACGCTGCTGCGACGGCTTGACCGATAAAGCCAGACGCACCGGCGATGACGACTTTCGGCTTAGGCTTTGAGTTTGTTTGCGACATCTGGGCTCTCGGATCGGCGAAAAAAAATAGGCGACATTCACTAGATGCACGCGAGTGGTACAAGGGTGTCCATGATGTGCTTTGCTCAGCAGATATTGACCATACGCTCGAGGGCTAACTCGCTTGCATGCTATTGGATCGTTATGATCGCGTCCTTAATCGGATGCGGTCCATCGCCAGTTCATCAAGATCAGGCCTGCGCTCCGAGTCACCGAAGCGACACGGCCTTCGATGGCGCGAGCGACGGCAATCGGAACAACAAGCTTTGGCCCTGTAATTACAACGCCCCTATCGAGGCCGGTCGGATCGACGACGACCGTTTGCCTGAACTATCGGGGCTCGTAGCGAGCGCAAGTTATCCAGGCTGGTTTTGGGGACATAACGACTCCGGACAGAGCGTAGCTCGCCTGTACTTAATCGACGACAAGGCCGCAGTACGCGGCGCACTGACCCTGCCGGCTGTCGCCCCAATCGACTGGGAAGA
>PBTG01000070.1 GCA_002726535.1 Myxococcales bacterium
GGTGCGCAAACAAGTGAGTGTTGAGGAGACTTTTGCCGATGATGTGGTCGACCACGCGCTACTGCTTCATCACCTTCAGCGCCTGCATGCTCGACTCGTAGAGAGGCTTGCGACGCGTTCGCATTCGATTCGAATTCGCGGCGCGTCACTCAAAGTTCGCTTCGCGGACTTTCAGACTCAATCGGTCGACAAGGCGGGCGCCGGCGTCCCAGACCTCGATGCGTACTGGGACATGCTCAGCGAAGTCATTGAGCGCAGGCCGCTGGTAGCTCTACGCCTCATTGGCCTCGGGGTGCGTCTTGCCGTAGACGAAGGTCGGCAGTTGCCATTGCCCCTGGATAAGCAGACCTAGCCGAAGTGGATCTTAGTTGGAGAACCAGTCGGCGCGATCAGCGAAGAGCATGTTGAAGGTCTTCAACGCTCCATAGCAGCCGCTGATATATCCTTGCATCTGTACGCGGTCAGCCGTGCTGAGCTCCGCATGCGTGTTGATTTTTTGCTCTAAGACTCGAAGTTTGTCCCTGACGGTCGTGATCTTCCGAAAGAAGACCTCAATGTCGATCTCTTTGCTCGAGTGGTCCGGGTTTGGAGGTTCGATGACGAGTTTGCCACCAGCGTAGCGTGGGTGCATGGCAGGGTCTGAGAGCCCCAGGGACTCATCGAGTACTTCTCGGAGGACAGATTTCATCTCATGGCGATCCATATCGTCTCCAAATTGTGCTTGGTTTATCGCATTCGTGCGGTCGTCGCACAGGTTGAGTTGTTCACGCTCACAGAGGCGCGGAGCCATCCGCAGGGCAAAGCTAGCATGCTTTGCTTGTCATCAGGGGCTTTGATGGGCTCGCAAGCATGCATTCATTGGCGCAACGGATTGTTTTTTCGAGTTGAGCGAGCTTTTTGATTCGGCTCGGCATCTGTCTTGAGCATCGATAAGTCTACTCTAGGAGTTCACTATGGCCCGGCCTCGTGGCAGCCGTAATCGCGATTATGCGCAAAGAAGAGCCGATTTGGCCCTGCGTGCGTCCGAAGCGATGATACGCCAAGACGGAAGCCCCTCTACACTGTCCGATTTGGCCCATGCAGCCGGCGTCAGCGTGCCGACCCTACGGCACTATTTTGATGATCGAGACGGCGTGATCGCGGCCGCGCTTGCAAAGCGTGCAGAGTATCACCTGATGACTCCGAAGGCCGATCTGGACACCGAAGACGTGAGTGTAAGCGACTCGCTGACGGCATTTTTGCACGGATTCATCAATCTGTGGCGCGAACTTGGAGTTGGTCAGGAGTTTTCGGTCGCGTTGCAGCTGGCGATGCGCAATCCAATCTTGGGAGAGGCAGCGGTCGATCACGTTTTCGAGCCTGTCCTCGACGCCGCTCAACGTAGGCTGACCTTGCATCATGATCGTGGTGAACTCTGCAAGGGCATGAATCTACGAATCGCAGCTTTTTCGCTGCTATCCCCTTTGATTGTAGGGCTCTTACATCAAGATCAACTCAGCGGTGACCGATGCCGACCTTTTGACGTGTGGACGATGGCTCAAGAGCATGTTGATCGCTTCGTTCGCGGCTACGGTACGGAGTAGCGCAGAGCCATCGATTGGCGGCGTAGGGCTTGTTTTGGACTGGTATCCTACCCTCGGACCCACTACCCTCGGACTCTGACTTCGCTCAGGCATGATGGCCGCTTCAACCAGCGGTCGATCCGTGCTCGTACAAGCGCGAGTCAATAAACGGATGAGGTGACGGCCAAGAGTGGGCTCTGCTTAGGAGCGCTGCCAAACAGAGCGAGTGGGGAGTGTAGTCCCCAAACCTCTCGGTCCTCGACGTTTGTCTCTGGCCTGAGTGAGCAGCTCTCTGGCAGCTTAGTGGTGGTTGTGGGGTTCGGGAGTTTGAGGCGTGAAGCGAAAGACTGGCCTATCACTGTTGATCATGCTCGTCGTGAGCGCTTGTCAGCCGAACGTTCCTTTGGTGTCAGGGCGGGCTGAGAGTCCGGATATCCAGGCCGCCGACGACGCGACTTTTCAACTCGACGGCAAGCGAAGCATCGACGGGTGGCCCACCGACGGTCTACCACCGACGATTACACTTGAACTGAGTCCAGACGTGCCCAGTTCGGCGGCTACCTTTGTCCTGAGAGGTCAGGTAGTCGACGACACCGGAGTTGCATCCGCACAGCTACAAGTCGGCTCAAATGTCGCGGTCCCCTTGGCTTTGCAACCGGATGGCCGCTTCGAAGAGCAGGTCCTGTTGCCCTATGGAGAGCACACGCTGAGGGTTAGCGCTCTGGATATTGGTGGCATTCAGAGCGCCAAAGAAGTCCTCGCCAAACGGATCGGCGCTCCCCAGGACAAAGACAAGCCGACGCTGGTGGTGCAAACACCTGCGCCGGGCTTTGAGGTCAATGGCAGTGTGGTGCTCGTTCAGGGTAAAGCCAGTGACGACGTGGCCGTCACCGAGGTCCGCGTCCAAGTCAACGAGGGGCCTGAAATCATCGCCCAGACACAAGACTTTTTCGCTCATTGGCGGCTCAACGCGGGGTTGAGTACGGCTGGTAAGGTCACCATTACAGTTAGAGCGAGAGATGCTTCAGGTAAGTTGACCACCAAAGTGCTCTCCGGGTCGACGACCCAACAGTTTGATTTGGTTCCACCGATTTTGACGATCACCAGCCCACAGCCAGGCGCTTCGACGCTGCAGGAGACCATCACACTGAGTGGGTCGGCTCAAGACGCAAGCGGCATCGCGACCGTTCAAGTTCGCGTCAATCAAGGACCCTATCTGGAGGCCCAGAGCAGCGACGGCTACGCGAGCTTCTCACTGCCGCTTGCTCTGCAGACCGGCAGCAATCTCATCAAGGTGCGAGCTCGAGACAAGGCGGGGCTCGTCACCGATAAGCAAATAACGGTCTTGGAGACCAGCGCTCAACTCTGGTCTCCAGCCATCACTGTGCCCCTACGCGTGCAACCCAATGCGACCAAACCTCAGGACTTTGTTCTGACCAAAAAGGGGCTCAATGAGCTCTTTCCACCGCAAAAAGCGCGTCAAATTGTGACTCTCGATATGTCAGTGGACCAACTCATCAAGGGTACGCTTGAACAGATCCGCAATGCTTGCGGCCCGGGATGGCAAAAAGCCAACAGCCTCGACAAAAAATGTCCCAAAGCATGGGGGCAAGCAGAGATCAATCTGTGGCGCCTCGTCACCATGACACCAGCGAACGTCAAGGTCGCTGGCACGAGCATCGCAGGGATGTCTGAGATCGCCCAGACGCTCAGTCAATGGGGGTTGATGGACAGCTTTTCGACGATCCTGGCTGCAGGGTTGGGGATCAAAGAGACCGGTCTCATCGTTGGTTCAGATGCCGTCGCTGATTCCATGGTTGCCAACTTGGTCGCGACGCATCCAAACACGGCGAGTGACGGCAGCATTCGCATTACGCTTGAGGATTGTCTCAAAGATTTGAAGACACTGGCGTCTCGCTACGGTCCGGCTGGCAAGCACCCTGGCTTCCTAGACCCCACGTCGCCACCTTTCAGCGTGGTGATGACTGATGATTTCGAGATGAAGCTCAAAGCGACGTCGAACCTCAAATGGCATGATGGCTTACGGCTTGGCGTTGGAAAGTCATACCTGGCCTTGGTGCAAGACAACACTGGGCCAAGTTATGATGATGTGTTGGAATTCAACTTCATTGATCCAGACAGCTACCAGGTCAGTGGCTTGGCGGCGGCTCCAGTGGTCGATCTCGCCTTTCGCATCACGGAGTCACCTGAGTTTATCCCCGTGGGCAGCTCTCGATATCCTCTGCCCAAAGGCAATAGCAAAGCGTGGGGTCTGGATCCGTGGACGCTCGAATATGCACTGATTGATGCTTCATGGCGCTATTACAAAAATCACCGCGCGGGATGTAGCTATTGTTCAGGCAAATCGACTGGAGCGTTGCTCTGGGAAGTGCCTGTATTGGGGCTCGATGAAGCGGAACTGGTCGTCGGTAGACAGGGATACAGCAAAGGCGGCTCAAAGCCCGAGCATTTCAAGGCGCTCAATCCGAATCCTGCTGGTTGGCTGCGAGTCTGGACGCTCTTTGGACTCGGCACCCCACCACCTGACCAATATGTCTGGGACATGATCTTGGGCGTCAGTCAAAAGCGTTTGACTGATGGCGGGATCAAGCAAGGGCAGGGCTCGGTCCGCTTTGAACTGAAACAAGTACCAGTCGGCCTAACCGGCGATGATCTGAAGGCCAAGCTCAAGCCTTCGTTGCAGGCGCAGCGGAAAAAGCTCGCAGATTTGTTGATGGGACCGTGGAAAAACAGCTCTCCATTGGACATCTTTGTTGGCGAGGGCGCCAATGGCAAGACTTGGTTGATGTTTGTGGCGAATGACGACCCCCTCCCTAAAGGCAGCACAGATCATCCCAAACGGGGATTTTTCGCCGATGCCAAGTTGACTCAGAAACTATCGTCGACGGCGAGCCAGGGAAGCGGCGACAGTCAGCACGAAAAACTCGCGTGGCCCAATCAACCGCAGACCGTCTATGTCGGAGATGTAAACGGCGCTCTTCACCGTCTGCAGCTCAATCCACAAGCTGACGGAACCTTGTGGGTCACCGCCCGCAAATGGGTAGGAGCCGGACAGCCATGAGACGTGCTCTATCGAGTAGGTTGCGATGGACTCGGGTACTTGGCGGCCTGTGTGTGCTGACCATCGGCTGTGGCACGGGACAGCCCGCGCTGGATTACGCCGACCCGAGCGCGGGGTTCTTTTCCACCTCTACGATCGACGCGCAAGGCTCCAATCAGCCAGATGTCAGCGCCGATCAAGTCAAGCCATCCATCGAGTTCGAGTCGCCGAGCCCGGATCAGGCCTTTGAGGGCCAGATTCTTGAGGTTGTCGGTCGAGTCCAGGACGATTTGGGTGTGCAGCGTGTTCAAGTGCGCCTGGATGCGGGGCCTTGGCTGGAGGCCGAAATCGATAGCGAGCCGGCCGATTTAGGTTGGAGATGGCGGGTCTGGTTAGACTTGTCTCCAGGTGACCACAAGATCGAGGCGCAGGTCACAGACCTAGCAGGGAAAACAGCCGATGCGAGCGTTTCGTGTCATCGCGTGCGCGTCGTGCAGATCAGCGCACAGTTGCCCGAAAAGTCCGCCACGCCAGTGACACTCACGTTAGATAGAGCGGCTGTTAAGGCGTTGATTCCCACCAGCGCTGCCAAAGACTTGGTGATGTATTTACTCGACGTTCGTCCTTTGCTCTTGGCGACCTTAAAGGCCTTCTCTGAGCCTGTGGTCTGGGGCGTCGACACCAAGCAGTGGGGCAAAGCTGAGTGGAATATGCACAAGATGCTGGCGATGACTCCTGATACAGCCGACCTGTCAGGAACCCAGACAGAGCCCTTGATGACCATGGCCTCTAGTCTCGGGCAGTCCGTTCCCTTGCTTTTGTCGGACGTCAGCGGCGTGGCTCCGACTGCTCGATTTCTCACTGTCGAGCAGGTCGCCGATGCGATGTATCGCAACATTGTGCAGAGCCATCCGGCCATGGAGGTCGACCCGGTCGATAAGGTCAAAAAAGTCCCAATTACGCTCTACGATGTCTTGCAAGATCTGACGACCTTGGACAGCAAGCTGGGGCCCTCTGGTTCCCATCCGGGAATTTTATATAAAAGCACAGCGACTCAGATCTTGCTGCCGAACTTCAGCATTACGCTGACGGGGCAGGGCAATCTGCGCCAATTTGAGGGCGTGGACCTGTCAGCTGGGATGCGCTGGCTCTTCGTGAAGACACCAGGCGAAGACGTTGTGACCTTTGATTTTGTCGACCCTGATGCGTTTGAACTCACTGGTGTGGCGAGCGAGCCGCTCGTCGATCTTTTTGTCCGGACCGTCGAAAACAAGGGCTACATCAACAGCGCTGGAGTCAAAATCGCTGGCAAAGATGGGCCCTTTTACAAGGGCGCCTCATTGGCTTGGAAACTACCCACGTGGACGATTGAGTATTTGATTATCGACGCCGTCTACAGCGCGTTTCGCGACCGGTTTTCCGAGAACAATTATAAGGGTGGTCAAAGCTACGATGTCGGCGACATCAAAGACGCCTCTTCGTGGACTTGGGACAAGGGCTGGCTGAGCATGAAGACGGTCGCCGGCATCGGCGAGCCTCCTGCGCCAACCTATTGGTGGGAGATTGTCCTGGAGGTGGCTCAAAAGCGTCTGCATGATGGCGGCATTGCCGAGGGCAAGGCTTCGCTGCAACTGCCGATCCTTGGCGTTCCCGTGGACATCACCGCTGAGGACATCATCGCCAAGTCTCGAACGCTTTTTGAGGCGCAGAAGAGTAAACTCGCCGCCGCAAGCATCGGTGACCACAGCACCTATGATACTGGCACTGATCTCTTCGCGGTGAGGTCGTCGGCCGGAAAAGTGGCGTTGATGTTCGTCAGTTCGTCTGACCTGCCAGGCGCGACCGACCAACACGTCTCGCCGGGTGTGTTTGCCGACAAGGCTCTGCAGACCAAAATTAGCACGCCTGCAGAGAGCGGTTTTGGCGATACGCTTCATGAAAAATGGATTCTGCAAGAGGATTCTGAAGAGGTTGGCTTCGCGCGTGATCGTGATGGCAGCGTCTGGCAGCTGCGCGTTAGCCGTACTGGCTACGAGATTCGAGTCGCTTTGTGGCCGGAGTCGGCGTTATGAGTACAGGTCGCTTGTCTCATTGGATTTGGGTCTGGCTCGGCCTCGTTCTGTGCGGTTGCGTGGCCGTTCCGAGCTTGGAACTCAATGAGCCGTCGCCTCTTCAAATAGGCGAGTCTCGGCAGGTGACACTTGAAGCTTTGAGGATGGATGTAAGCGGCTATGAGCAGGTATTGACTCGAGCCGATTTGTTGACCTTGCCCGCTGAGACTCGTCAGGGGATTTGGCTCTACGATTTAGATTTGCGGGGCGTAGCCGGCCAGCAGCGTCTTATGGACCATGCATTGACGTCGATTCAAGGTAGCGACCTGACCGACCCCACATTGGGGGCAGCCGAGCGTAATATGATTCGGTTGTTAAACATGACACCAGCCAATGCAGACCTGCGTGGAACCCCTATGAACGAACTGCTCAGCTTGGCGCCTCAAATCGGTTTCGCCGCCGCCGAAGTGTTGGCCGCCAGTCTCGACATTGAGGTTGACGAACCTTTCTTGGCATCAAACGCCCTGTCCGATGCGTTGGTCGAGGGCATCATATCGAGCCATCCCAATACACAGACCCGCCCCATCAATCCATCCACGAAGTATCCAGAC
>PBTG01000006.1 GCA_002726535.1 Myxococcales bacterium
GCAGAGGCGCTTTTCAGCGCGTCGATCGCGATCAACATCTCGATGATGTGCTCATTGACTGGCGTCGATGCGGTCTGAACGTAAAAGACGTCGCACTCACGCACGTTCTCTAAAATCTTCACCATGACGTTGTCGTTGGAGAATTTGACGACTTCGCTCTTTCCCACAGGCAGATCGAGATGATCACAGATCGCGTAGGTCAATTCTGGGTGGCTTCGACCCGCGAAAATCTTGATAGGAGCGTTCATAATCTTCCCTCGCTCGGCAGTTGCCCGCTTCGAAGCTTTCCAGCCAAATTATTCGATGAAACCAGCCTTCATATCAGCGACTTTTTGTAACACTTCCTCAGAAGGATCCACGAGTGCGGCTCGATCGCGGTAGGTGTTGAGCTTCAGGCGTAGCGCATTGAGCTTAATAAAGCCTTCCGCGTCGGCTTGGTTGTAGACCGTGTCCGCCTCAAAGGTGCTGTACTCTGGATTGTACAGAGAGTTCTTCGCCTTGCGCCCGGTGATCCAGCAGTTGCCCTTGTAGAGCTTGAGACGCCCGACGCCTGTGACGCCGCGCTGAGTCTCTCGCATAAAATTGAGCAAGTGCTGCATCTCGGGGCTGAACCAGTAGCCGTTGTAGAGCAATTTGGTGAACTTGGGCACGAGTTCATCGCGTAGAGCCATGACTTCTCGGTCGAGCACAATCTGCTCAAGGGCGCGGTGTGCGTGGTAGAGCAGAGTCCCACCGGGGGTCTCGTAGACGCCGCGCGATTTGATACCGACGTAGCGGTTTTCAACCACATCGACTCGACCGACGCCGTGCTTACCGCCCAACTCATTGCATCGCTCCAAGAGTGCGACAGCCCCAAGCCTTTCGCCATCGACGGTCACAGGGATGCCGTCTTCAAAGCCGATTTCGACGGTCTGAGCTTGGTCAGGCGCTTGGGTCGGATCAACAGTCAGACGGAACATATCTTCGGGAGGCTCGAACCATGGATCTTCGAGCACCCCACCCTCGAAGCTGATATGAAAGAGATTTCGGTCCATCGAGTAGGGTTTCTCGGCTGAGGCTTCGATCTCAATGTTGTGCTTGTGGCAGTAGTTGATGAGATCCATACGACCCTTGTAGGGCCAAGTGCGCCAAGGCGCGATCACCTCAATCTCTGGTTTGAGGGCGTAGCCGGTCAGCTCGAAGCGAACTTGGTCGTTGCCCTTGCCTGTAGCTCCATGAGAGATCGCCACGGCTCCAACTTGGTTGGCTACGTCGATCATGGCCTTACCAATGACGGGTCGTGCCAGCGCCGTACCCAGCATGTAGTAGCCCTCATAGACTGCATTGGCCTGGATCGCGGGAAACACATAATCACGGACGAACTCTTCGCGGAGATCGACAATGAAAATGTCGCTCGCTCCTGAGGAGAGCGCCTTTTCGCGTAGTCCAGAGAGTTCTTCGCCTTGGCCGACATCGGCTGTCATACAGATGACGTCGTAGCCCTTGGTCTCTTTGAGCCAGTGCAACATCGCCGAGGTGTCGAGTCCGCCCGAGTAGGCCAACACGATTTTCTTTCGTTCACTCATTGTCGCTCCGTAGTTCAGGCCTCATCAAATCAGGCGGACTCCAGTGGCGGGAGTCTCGATCTGTAGGGGGCTCGGGTCAAGACGCATTAGGCGGAAATTTTGGAGATTTGCCCATCAAGTGCAGATTGTCTTGTCTAATGTTGTCAGCGCTCGATCGATTGACTCGTTTTTTGAGGTCTTGCTCCCGCTCTCCGTCAGAGGGTACAACCAGTGCAACGCATCCCCTACGAGGAGGACACAATGGCAGAAGCGAACACAGTTGATTGCGTGGTTAGCGGTCGCCAAGAGTTGGCCATCAAAGGTCGCATTCCTTTTCGGGAGCCGCTGCGTTCCGAAGTGCTGGCCAAAATTGGCGCACCAGCTTGGGAAAATTGGCTTGAGCAACAGGTCAAGATCATCAATGAGTATCGACTCAATCTAGCCGATTCTAAATCTCGCGATATTCTCGAAGAGCAAGCGCGAATCTTCTTGAGCCTGAAACCTGGGATCGAAGGACAGCAGGCTGAAGTAGGTCCTGACAAAGCGAAAGAACTCGGCAATTTATAATTCTGATTGTGCGGCTATGGCGAGGCGGCTTCCCCAGACGATGACTTCGTCCGGGGCGAGTTCGAACTGATCTTCGGGGCGATCCAAAATACATCTGATCACCGCCTCAGCTTGTGTGGCACGTGGCCGATTAAAGCGGATCAAGTGAGCCGGTCCATCGACCATGATCGTTCCCAGCCCTTTGAGCCTTGGATTGTGTTGCGTCAACCATTGACCAGGTGTCCAAGTCGCCCGTTTGAATGCCTCACAGGCGCTGACGTCGACACCGGCTTGCTGATGCTGCTCCATGCATACACGCATGACGTGTAGTTGGCTCAACAGAGGGCCTGCGCCGACGTCCGTTGCGAGCACCCAGTTGATACCGGCCGCGTCCATGCGCTCAACGGGCATTCGACCGCTACCGAGTGCTTCGTTGGCAGTCGGACAATGAGCGATGAGGGTGCCGGTCTGAGCGAGACGTTGCAGCTCCTGGTCACTCAAATGGATGGCGTGAGCCATAATCGTTTTCGGTCCCAATAAGCCGGCGCGATGGTAGACATCAGTGTAAGAGTCACTGTCTGGAAAGAGATCTGCTACCCACTGGACCTCATCGAGATTCTCGCTGAGGTGACTTTGCACGAGCAGATCCGATCGTCGCGCGAAGTCTCCTGTTTTTCGGAGTCCTGCGGTTGAAAGGTTTGGGGCGAATCGAGGTGAGATTACGGTTCTTTTGAGTAAATCAACGGGCAGTTGAGCGATCGATTCAAGGGCCTCGTCGAGATCAGAGACCATCTCATCAGGACAGTTGCACTCCATCAGCGCAGGGCCCTCAAAGAAACCATCGGGACTCAACGACAGCAGGGTGCGGCTGGCTTGGGTGAATGGGGGGCCAAAGAGCAGGGCTGCTGTCGTGCCAGCGCGCTGCAACTGCCATAGGAACTTACGCCCATGCTGATGCGCGATCTTTTCATCGCTGAAGGTGATTTCAGCAGGCCAGATGTGCTCTCGAAGCCAAGGTAACAAGGCGCCGGCGAAGCGCCCCCGAATATGACTTTGGGGCCAATGGCAATGTAAATCGACAAATCCCGGCAGCCAGAGATGCTCGCTCGGCGGAGGCGACTGGGCGTCCGGATGACGGATCGCAGCAATTTTGCCATCGACGATATCGATGACCCTATCATCAAAATATTGGACTTCACCCTGCGGATCACAAGTTAACAGGGCTCCGCGAAGAGATGTTGCCTGGTCGTCGCGCATCATCAGCGTCGTCGTCTTCTTTTGCGTTTGCCTTTGCGTTTGGTTCGTTTGTTTCGCGTCGGCCGTCTAGCGCGCGCTTGGCGATCTCGAGGCCACCTGCGAACCGATTCAGGATTAAAGAATACCGGCGGTACAAATTCCGCAAAGGGGCGTAGACCGACGTCCAATAGCCTACGGATTTGATGGTCTGTCGCGCTTCGTCGCCAACGCAAGAAGGCTTTGATGTCTGTTTGGACGTCGACCTCTGCGGGCAGCTCTCTGCCCTCAGGCGGACGCGGTGGTGCGGCGAGTCCGAGAATTTTTCGAGCGCTCTGCCATTGTTGCAGCCTCGCCGCGATTGCTGCTCTCGCATAGGTGACTTGGGAGAGTTTCTTGTGTTTGCGCTCGATCACATCCAAATCGTCTGATGCCCAGGTCAAATGACCCGATCGGAGCCGCGTCTCTGCTCTGAGCCAACGCAAAACCCGCCCCTTGTTGCCTGATTGGATGGACGCAGTGGCCAGTTGCTCGGCTAGGAGTAAATCATCCTCAAGCAGTGCCTCGGCGATTCTTTGCTCCACTGGTTTGCCGTGATTCCCACTCAAACGGACTCCGACCCCGCCTTTTCCTCGAGCGCGAAGCCCTCGGGCGACTCGAGCCCAAGCAGATAGACTCGGCATATGTTTGGGATCAATCCGAAGGGCAACGCGCAGTGCAATGGACGCGCCGAGGAGATCATTGCAGCCCACTCGGGCTGTCGCCAGGCGAAAACAACGGTCAGCGCTGGGGCCACGGCCGCATGCGAGCTCGAACCAAGCCGCAGCGGCTGCATAATTTTTGGATTTGAAATGCAGCATGCCTTCACGTTCAGCTGCTCGAGGTGTCACTCCCTGACTCGAGTCCAGCGAAGGCAAGTAGTCTTTGGCCCACGCCCCAATCGGCGCTTCGCCGTGATCACGGATCAACAGCTGCAAAGCGGCTCGTGCCGCATCGAGATCACCCAACATCTCTTGGCACAGAGCGACTCCACGCAGTCCAACGACTCGATGCCGCGATCGATCGACCAATTTCTGATAATGCCCCAGCGCGCGATGGCATCGACCGTCTGCACGCAGCACCTCAGCCAGACCTCTTCGAGACTCCATCATCAGCGGGTCGAGCCTCAGAGCGTTGCCTAGCCGTGAGGCAGCTTCGCCAAGTTGGCCGTGAATTGCATATAAGACCCCGAGTTCGTGTTGGATCCGTGGGTCCTCAGAATAACGCTTTGCTAGCTGTGCCAACTGCGAAAAGGCCTCAGAGAATTTGCCTGAGCGTCGCGCTTGGTTGGCCGCCTTGATGCCTTGAGAGATCCGCGTTTCGTTGGCGCTGCCCCGCGCACCAGCTGGCGTGGGGGGGAGGGCGAGCGCCAAGAGCACTGTGCAGATCGCGATGGAGGACGATGGACTCTTCATGCTGCCAGGATGCCGCAGCCGGCGCGTCAAGTCACGTGATGGTAGCGCCGAGGCTGTATGCACTTTGCTGCGGTTCAACTCGATGCGATGGCCGAGCAGATCTGTGAAGCCACCTCTGATGTGCTCAAAGATCCGCCCAGATCTGGAGTTGTCTGTCCACTTAACACTGAGCTGGCGCAGGCATCTGCCACGGCGTCAGCGGCCTGCTGCTCTCCGAAATCAGCCAATAACATCGAAACGCTCAGAATCGCCGCTAGAGGATTGGCTCGACCCGTTCCGACGATATCGGGGGCTGAGCCGTGGACGGGCTCATAGAGGGCATGGACCCCCGGATGCAAGCTTGCCGATGGAGCGAGACCGAGACCTCCGACGAGGGCGGCGGCGAGGTCGCTGAGCATGTCGCCCATCAAGTTGTCTCCAACGACGACATCAAACTCATGGGGATTCGTCACCATTCGCATCGCTGCCACGTCAGCATACAGAGTTCGAGCCTCAACATCGGGAAACTCGGGCGCCATTTGCGCCAGGGCACGACGCCAAATTCCATGGGCGTGGGGAATTGCGTTGGCCTTGTCACAGAGCGTGAGGATCTTTCGACGTTTTCGCGCCAATTCGAATGCGTAGCGTAGCAAGCGGTCGCAGCCCATTCGCGTATGGATCATGATGCTTTGCGCCACCTCGTGTTGAGTTCCTTTGCGCAGATGCCCTCCGATGCCTGTGTACACACTTTCGGTGTTCTCACGAACGACAGCTAGGTCGACATCTTGCGGTCCGCGACCTTTGAGTGGACAAAATCGCTCCGCGAGCAGACGAACCGGTCTGAGGTTGACGTACAGGTCAAGTCGCTGACGTAAGCCCAGCAAGATATCTTTGGCGTGGACGTTTGATGGAACTCTCGGGTCGCCAAACGCGCCCACCAAGATTGCGTCAAAATCGTCTCGCAAGTGCGCGAAGGTCTCCTCTGGCAATGTCTCGCCAGTGCGAAGATACCGTTCAGCACCGAGATCAAAGCTCTTGGTTTCGGCCTGAAATCCAAAGCGGTCGCTGGCACATCTGAGCACACGCAGCGCTTCATGTATCACTTCTGGGCCGATGCCATCTCCGGGGAGTACAGCCAACTTCATCGATGCTCCTCGCGTCATCTAGACGCTAGGTCAATCCAACAAGACTACGAAACCAAGTCCACCAGAGAAGCCGCCGCGAAAGAGCGATAGCGCTGAGGTGTCTTTGCTACCCTCGAGAGGGTTGATGTCGGCGCTACCGATGGTCACAACCAGCCCTACGGCGCCAGTGATGGCAAAGTTCTCACTGAGAAAGTACATGACACGCAAGGGGACTTCGACATTGATCCCAACTCTCATCTTTGTTGCGTTACCGTCCGCATCCACAGGACGGGAAAGTCCTACAGCCGCTCTCGCGCCCACCGAAAGGTTGACCTTCGGGGCTCTCAGCAGATTGTAGTGCGCTCCTAGTGAGCCGAACCCAGCCCAAGCGACCGGTTGAGAGGGCACCAAAGCCGCTCGGCCACCCAAGATGACTTCGAGACTCCAGCTGTTGATCCAATATTGAAGTAACAATCCCGAGGCTGAGACGTCTGGCGGCAGTTGGGGATTGTTCAGGCTGGTTGGCTGAGCGGTGAGGGTCTGCTCAAATCCAATCCCGAAGGTCCTTTCAAGAGTTCGACTATGAGCAGTGGCACTCATCATCAGCGCTATGACAAGGGCGCAGGCCACTGTCCGCCATGGATGCCTTGGGCGCATTGCTCGACTCGTATTCAAGGGAAGCTCCAGAGGAAAGACTTGGTCCATTGTGTACCGTGTCCAAGCCTCGTCGGCAATCGAGACTCAAGTCGCGCTCATCTGTGTACGACGACCAGCAGTGCCGACAAGCGCAGAGAACACAGGGTTGTCCTCGTACAAACCGACGATCCACACCGACTTTACGCCGGCTTCGATCAGTCGTCCCATCTCCGTGAGCTTGGCGACCATTCCGCCACGAACGATTCCCTGTGAGACGAGCTCGTCGATTTGACCCGGCGTTAACTTTGGGATGTGGCTTTGCGGCGAGTCCAGGTCCGCGAAGACGCCGGGGACGTCTGCGACAAAAAACACTGAATCTGCTTGTAGATGTTTTCCAAGAGCCGCTACCAAGGTGTCGGCATTGAGATTGAGCGCTTGACCAGAGTCGTCGATGACCACCGAAGAGAGCATCGGCACGAAACCACCTGACCACAGACACTCCAGGACTGTCTCATCTACAGTTTTAACGTCAGCGACGTATCCGAAGTCGACTAGTTCTGAGACTCCTTTGACCTGGGTCGGTGGGCGTCGATTGGCGACAACAAGGCCCCCGGAAGAGGCAGA